>LAEA01000210.1 GCA_000961745.1 Rhodospirillaceae bacterium BRH_c57
CGGCCGACCATGGCGCGTCAGGCCGTCCGGCGATCAGCAGCCGCAAGCGCGGGGCAAGCCGGTCGCCGTCCTCGGGCGGCCACACCACGCCCTGTTCGGCCAGAACGAGCAGCACCTCCTGGACCCGATGCCGGGCCAGGGCGTCCGAGAGATCCGTAGAGCGGACCGCCGCCGAGGCACGCTCGAACGCCTCCGTCACAGTGGCCAACGGAGGCTGTATCCGCCACGGGTCGTCGGGCGCCCGAAGGGTTACCGGCGGGCGCGGGAAACCAGAGAAAAAGGCGGCGACCAAAGCCGCATCAAACCCCAGGACGCGTGCCCGGTACTGACCGCTCCGGGCGTCCGGCCCGTTGCGCAAGGTGACCTGGGCACCGGCCGGAAGGGCCACCAGATGACCGGCCGAGACCATGGCCGCGCCGCCCGCGCCGTGCAGTTCCTTGGCCCCCTCCTCGACCAGGATGAGGCAGTGCTGAAGAATTGGCACCTGACGAAGGTGATGGTCGATGTCCGTGGTGATGGACGCGGCCCCGCCAATGCCGGGCCGCGTCGTCACATCAGGCCGTTCAGGCCTACAGCGGGACATCCATTTCTTCCTGCAACATCTTGCGCAGGATGAACTTTTGGATTTTCCCGGTGGACGTTTTGGGCAGCTCGACGAAGCGCACGTCGCGCGGGCACTTGAAGCTGGCCAGATGGTCCTTGCAGAACTGCTTGATCTCGTCCTCGGTAACCTCGACGCCGGGCTTCAGTTCGACGTAGGCGCAAGGCGTCTCGCCCCACTTCTCGTCAGGCTTGGCGATGACGGCGCACAGGGCGACGGCGGGATGACGGAACAGCACGCCCTCGACCTCGATGGAGGAAATGTTCTCACCCCCGGAAATGATGATGTCCTTGGAGCGGTCCTTGAGCTGAATATAGCCATCAGGATGCATGACGCCCAGGTCCCCGGTGTGGAACCAGCCGCCGGCAAAGGCCTCGTCGCTGGCTGCGGGGTTCTTGAGGTAGCCCTTCATGACTTGGTTGCCCCGGCAGAACACCTCGCCCATGGTTTCGCCGTCCCACGGCACCGGCTGCATGGTCGCGGCGTCGGCCACCATCAGGTCCTCCTGCACCGTGTAGGGCACGCCCTGGCGGGCCTTCATGCGGGACTGTTCCTCCATGTCGAGAGCGTCCCACTCATCCTTCCAGGCGCACACCACGGACGGCCCATAAGTTTCGGTCAGGCCGTAGACGTGGGTGACCTGGAAGCCCTGCTTGGCCATGCCCGCAAGCACGCTGGCCGGCGGCGGGGCGGCGGCGGTCATCACGTTGACGGTGTGGGAGAAGGTGCGCTTTTCCTCTTCCTTGGCATTCAGGATCAAGCCCAGGACGATGGGGGCGCCGTTGATATAGGCAACCTTGTGGTCGGCGATGGCGTCATACACCACCTTGGCCGAAACCTTGCGCTGGCACACGAACGTGCCGGCGACCATGGCGATGGTCCAGGGGAAGCACCACGCGTTGCAGTGAAACAGCGGCACATTGGACAGCAGCACCGGGTGCGGCTCCATCGCCCAGTCCACGGCATTGGACATGGCGGTCAGATAAGCGCCCCGGTGATGGTAGACCACGCCCTTGGGGTTGCCGGTGGTGCCCGAGGTGTAGTTCAGGGCGATGGCGTCCCATTCGTCGGCCGGCAGGCTCCAGACGTAGTCCGCGTCACCCGTGGCGATGAAGGCCTCGTAGTCCATCTCGCCGTGGGTGTCGCCGGGGCCGGTGTATTCGCTGTCGTCCAGGTCGATAACGGTGATCGGACGACCCAGCTTCTCCAGCACGGCCTTCACGACTGGGCTGAACTCCCTGTCGGCAAACAGGAACTTTGCCTCGCCGTGGTTCAGCATGAAGGCGATGGCTTCGGCATCCAGGCGGGTGTTGAGGGCGTTCAGGACGGCGCCGGTCATCGGTACGCCGAAGTGCGCCTCGTACATGTCCGGGGTGTTGTGGGCCAGGAAGGCGACCGTGTCCCCCACGCCGATCCCACGCTTGGACAGCGCCGAGGCGAGTTGCCGGCAGCGTGCGTCCGTCTGCTTCCAGGTGAAGGTGCGCGCGCCGTGGATCACCGAGGGGCGATCCGGGAACACCCGCGCCGTGCGCGCCAGGAAGGACAACGGCGTCAGAGGCACGTAGTTGGCGGGGTTGCGGTCCAGGTGCTGCTGGTAGGGATTGGTCCCGCTCACAATGTATCCTCCTTATATGGCCGCATGGGCATGACGTCTTGCAGCGCGACAATATCGCGGCCCGCACGCGGCGACAAGTTGTCGGCATCCGGCCGATGCAGTGTTGGTGTTGCGTGGCAGGCGGCGCCCGGTCACCATGCGGCGCAGCGGGACCCGAGTCCCTGTTCAACAGCCGGAACCGTAATGCGTCTCACCGCCAAACGCCCCACACCCGAGGGCCTGCGCCTGGCCGTCTTCTATGGCGCGCTGTTCACGGTGATCGGCCTGCAACTGCCATACTGGCCGGTGTGGCTGGAGGGCCGCGGCATGGGGCCCGAGGCCATCGGCATCCTGGTCGGCGCGGCGTTCTGGGGCAAGGTAGTGACCAACCCGTCTATCGGACAGTTCGTCGATACCCATGGCAGGCGCAAGACGGTGATGGTGGTGCTGGCGATCATCGCCTCATCCTGCTTCGCCCTGTTCACCGTAGTCGATGGCTTCTGGGGCCTGCTGGTCCTGAGCGTTCTTGGCTGGTCGTTGTTCGCCGGCCTGATGCCACTGTCGGAAACTGTGACCATGGGCCTCAATGCCAAGGGCCGCCTGGACTACGGGCGGGTCCGGCTGTGGGGATCGCTGACCTTCATCGGCGCGGCGATGCTGGGCGGGTGGGTTCTGGAACGCGCGCCGACGACCGAAGTCATTCTGTGGATGATCCTGGCCGGCATGGGCCTGGTGACCGTGACCGCGCTAGGCATCCCCACGGTGCAGGCCGAGCGGCGGCGGGGGTCACGCCTGCCCTTCCGGGCGCTGTTCCGCAACCGCGCCTACCTGCTGTTTCTGGCCACGGCCAGTCTGACCCAGGTCAGCCACACCGTGTACTACGCCTTTGCCACCCTGCACTGGCGGGACGCCGGATTGAGCGGCGGCGTGATCGGCGCCTTGTGGGCCATCGGGGTGATCGCCGAAGTCGTGCTGTTCGCCTTTTCAGGCCGGGTGATCGCTCGCATCGGGCCGGAGCGCCTGCTGTTTCTGGGAGCGGTAGCGGGCGTGGTGCGATGGAGCGTTCTGGCCGTCACCACGGATGTGGTGTTTTTGGTCCCCATCCAAATCCTGCACGCGGCGACATTCGGATGCACCCACCTGGGCGCCATGCATTTTATTGCCGGCCGGGTCATCCCCGGTCTGACCGGACGGGCGCAGGCGACCTATTCTTCCGTGGCAATGGGGCTTGCGCCCGGCATCGGGCTGCTGGCCGCCGGACCGCTCTACGCCGCGTTTGGCGGCGGCGCCTTTCTGGCGACGGCGGCGGTGGCCGGGCTGGGAACCCTGTGGGGCTGGGCTTTGCTCAAACACAGCACCCCGACGGGCACGTCCCGCCGGACTCGCTGACGGACAAAACAGCGCCAACCTGAACCCAAAGCCTCAGGCGGCGGTCTCTTCGCGGCTGCTCTTGTTGGACCCGACATAGGCAATGGCCGAGTGCTCGGCACAGTACGGCTTGCCCGGCAGGCTGGGCGCCCCACAGAAGTGGAAGCCGGGCTCGCGCGGGTCACCGATGGGCCAGCGGCAGGTATGCGCCGACAGATCAACCACCGAGCGGATCTTGGCTGGCGGTTGCTTAGCCTCGGCTGGTTTGGCCCGTGCAGGCTTGGCGGCCGGCGTTGTTCCGGTGCCGACGCGCTTGATCGGCGACGGGCGCCCCTTGAGGCCCAGGCGATGCGCCTTGCCGACGACAGCATTCTTTGAAACGCCGAGGCGCTTGCCAATCTCGCCCGTGGTCAGCCCATCGGCCCACAGCGATTTTAATTCCTCGATACGCTCATCCGTCCAGACCATCGGCGTCCCCTACCTCCTGATCCCGCGTGGTAACCGCAGCGCGCACAGCAAACCGCGCCAATTCATACCGGGGCATGCAGCCCTTGTCCATCGACTCGCCACACGCCCCTGAGCACGCGAGAACCGGATCCGCCTGATACTACCCGCAGATTACAGGACCGAAGTGTAAGGATGAAACCGCCGATTGTCCACAAGGCGTTGCTTATGAAAGGCTTGCACCGCGAAGCCTAAGCATCGCGCCTGGGCCTTTTACCGCTGACCGACACCTCGAAAGAAGTGCGCCACCCATGACCGGAGAAACCCCATGAGCTATATCTTCGCCACAACGCTCGCCCTGCCCTTCGACGCAGCCGTCACAAAAACCATCGAGGCGCTCCAGAAGGAGGGCTTCGGCGTCCTTACAGAGATCGACGTCAAGGAAACCCTCAAGAAAAAGATCGACGTGGATTTCAGACCGTACCGCATCCTCGGCGCCTGCAACCCAACAATGGCCTATCGGGCGCTTCAGAGCGAGCCCGACATCGGCGCCATGCTACCGTGCAACGTTGTGGTTCAGGAAGCCAGCGACGGCGTGCGTGTCTCTGCGATTGATCCAGTCGCCTCGATGCAGGCTGTCACCAACCCAGACCTTGGCGAGATCGCCGGAGAGGTCCGCGATGCCCTGCGGCGGGTTATTCAGACTCTTTCCGCAAGGGACTAGGGCCGGCTGCGAAGGCGTTTGCACCCGCTAAAGGTCGAGCAGGGTTGTCAACCGAGCACCCATCGCTATTATGATAGTTTGCATGAGAAATACAGAGACAGCCGGGTACAACCCTGCGCCATGTCCAACATCCGGGAGGATTATTATGAGAATACTTACAATCGCCTGCACTGCCGCCGCCGTCGCGTTCACCGCGCATGTGGCCGTGGCCCAAGACCGCACCGGGTGGCCGTCCAGCTTCACCGTCGGCACGGCATCGCAGGGGGGCACGTACTTCACCTACGGTTCCGGCTGGGCCAATCTGGTGTCCGAGGAACTAGGCATTTCGGGCGGTGGTGAAGTCACCGGTGGCCCGATGCAGAACATGGCCCTGGTGCACACCGGCCAGGCCGCCTTTGGCATGACCACCATGGGTCCGGCTGCCGAATCCCTCAAGGGCGAGAACCCCATCGCGCCGGGCATGAAGATGGACAAGGCCTGCGCCATGTTCCCGATGTACCAAACGCCGTTCTCCATCACCACGCTGGCATCGTCGGGCATCAAGAGCGTTGCCGACATTCCCGCCGGCGCCAAGATCGGTTTCGGTCCGGCCGGTTCGACGTCGGACACCTACTTCCCGCGCATGTTGGAAACCCTGGGCGTGAAGTTCGAGCGCCGCAACGGTGGCTGGTCCGACCTTGGCGGCCAGTTGCAGGACGGCCTGCTTGACGTCATCGCCTTTGCGGCCGGCGTCCCCGTCCCCGCCGTCAGCCAGCTCGAAGTCCAGACCAGCGTGAACATCATCGAGTTCACCGAGGCGGAGCAGAAAAAGATCGAAGAGGCGTTCCCGGTTTCCGATTTCCAGATCCCGGAAACCGCCTACACCACCCTCAAGGCGCCGGCCCGTTCGGTGTCCATGTGGAACTTCGCCATCGCCAACTGTGACCTGCCGGAATCGTTCGTCTATGAGGCGACCAAGGTCGTGATGGGCGACAACGAGCGGATGGTCAACATCCATCGCGCCGCCAAGTCCACGGTGCCGGCCAACTGGGACAAGAACAAGGTCATGGACTGGCACCCCGGTGCCGCGCGCTGGTTCAACGAGAACGGCGCGTCGATCCCCGACGACATGATCTACGGAAAGTAATCTGACGGCCTGAGAAAAAACGGCTGCGGCCCCTCCACCTTTTCGCCCGGGAGGGGCCGCAGCCGCCCGCTCTTGCGAGCGGCGAGAGCCGGTGACGAGGAAACACATCATGACCGAACCCACCCCCGAGAACCGCCTGCCCGTCATCGAGGGCGTCGATGAAGAACCGGTCGAGCCAAACAGACGACTTTTTGAGGGTCGTGGGTTCATCATTATCAGTGTCCTGTCGACCCTCTACGCCGCCTTCCACATCGCCGCGCTCAACGGATTGTCCATTTCGGCCATGACCGGCGGGCTGATCGACATTCCCTTCCTGCCTACGTTCCCGATGGAAACGTGGAATTTCCGCATCGTCCACGTTGCCGGTGCGCTGTCGCTCGGCTTCCTGCTGTTTGCCGGGCGTGAGTTTGCGGAAACGCGTGAAGACGAAACCCGGACCCTCACCTACGTCGCCTATGCGCTGCTGATTCCGGCGCTGCTGGCCCTCGGCATGGCGCTTTCCTTCGCCGTCGAGATCGCCAACGGCGTGATGTGGAGCGGCATTGACCCACGCATCAAGTTCAATGAGACGTGGCTGTTCGGCCTGCCCCTGGTCATCGCCAGCGCCGGCGGCATCATCCTGTCGTGGTTCTACAAGCGCGAACGAAGCGGCTTCACGGCGCCGGACTTCGTGTTGGTTGTCTGCGCCATCACGGTGGCGGTCTACCTCATCACCATTTATGGCACGCTGATGCGCAACGCGACCGGTACGCCGTTCGCGCCCATCGGGATCTCCATCGCCGCCGTCGCCGGATCGCTGCTGATCCTGGAACTGACGCGGCGGGTTGCCGGCATGGCCCTGGTCATCATTGCCGCGATCTTCCTGATCTACGTCTTCGCCGGCCGCTACCTGCCCGGCTTCCTCAACACCCCGGTGGTGAGCTGGGAACGGTTCTTCAGCCAGGTCTACACCGATACCGGCGTGCTGGGCCCGACCACCGCCGTGTCGTCCACCTACATCATCCTGTTCATCATCTTCGCGGCGTTCCTCCAGGCCTCCAAGGTCGGTGAGTACTTCGTCGGGTTCGCCTTCGCGGCGGCCGGACGGGCGCGTGGCGGTCCGGCCAAGGTGGCCATCTTCGCCTCCGGCCTGATGGGGATGATCAACGGCACGTCGGCCGGTAACGTGGTCGCCACCGGGTCGCTGACGATTCCGCTGATGAAGAAGGTCGGCTACCACAAAAAGACGGCGGGCGCGGTCGAGGCCGCTGCCTCCACCGGCGGGCAGATCATGCCGCCGATCATGGGCGCCGGCGCTTTCATCATGGCCGAGGTCACCGGCATCCCTTACACCGACATCGCCATCGCGGCGATCATCCCGGCGTTCCTGTACTTCCTGTCGATCTACTTCATGGTCGATTTTGAAGCCGCGAAACTCGGAATGCGTGGAATGCGCGACGACGAGTTGCCCAAAATCCGCAACATGATCAAGCAGGTCTACCTGTTCCTGCCGATCATCATCCTGATCGTGGCCCTGTTCGTGGGCTATTCGGTCATCCGGGCCGGCACCCTGTCGATCATCGCCGCCGCCGTGGTCAGTTGGCTCACGCCGCAGCGCATGGGTCCGCGCGCCATCGTCAAGGCGTTCGACCTGGCAGGCATCATGTCGATCCAGATCATCGCCGTGTGTGCCTGCGCCGGCATCATCGTGGGCGTCATTTCGCTGACCGGCGTCGGGGCGCGGTTCTCCAGCCTTCTGCTCGGCATGGCGGCTGCGTCGCAGTTGATGGCCATGGTCTTTGCCATGGCGATTTCCATCCTGCTCGGCATGGGGATGCCGACGACAGCGGCCTATGCGGTGGCTGCCTCGGTCGTCGCGCCGGGCCTCATCCAGCTTGGCATTCCGGCCCTGACCGCGCACTTCTTCGTGTTCTACTTCGCGGTGGTGTCAGCCATCACCCCGCCAGTGGCCCTGGCATCCTACGCCGCTGCCGGCATATCGGGCGCCAACCCCATGGAAACCTCCATGGCATCCTTCAAGATCGGCATCGCCGCGTTCATCGTGCCGTTCATGTTCTTCTACAACGCGGCCCTTCTGATGGAAGGCGGCGTCGTCGAAATCACCCGCGCCGTCATTACCGCCAGCGCTGGCATCTTCCTGCTGGCCGGCGCCGTGCAAGGCTGGTTCATGGGCGGCCGGGCGGTGTGGTTCCTCAGACTGGCCCTGGGTCTCGCGGCACTGTTCATGATCGAGGGCGGCCTGGTTACCGACGTGATCGGCGTTGGCCTAGCGGTCGTCATCTACCTCATCCAGAAGTTCCTGCACCCACGCCCGGACGCCACCATTCCGGTGCAAGGCGCCGATTGACCCCTTCTGGATCGCCCACCGCTTAAAAAAGCAGCCCCCGCTTCATCGGCGGGGGCTTTGCTTTTGTATGGGGGGGAAGCAGCGGGCTCTGCCCGCGCCCTCAAGGAGGCCAGCCTCCTTGACTTCGCGACGCGACGGAGCAAAGCCACGCGCAGCGCATTGAATACCGACATTTTCTGCCTGTGGCGCAAGAAAAGGGCGAACCCCCTTATGGGACCAAGGGCCGCTCGTCCTTCGGGCCTAGGCAGCTTAAGCGTCCGTAACCTCGCCCACCTCGGTCTCGGCCGAAACCGCCAGCATGGCCGCAAGGTCCTGGGCCGGCATCGGCCGCCCGAACAGGAAGCCCTGGACCACGTCGCAGCCCTCGGACCGCAGATAGGCGAATTGTTCCTCGGTCTCCACGCCCTCGGCTATCACTTCCAGACCCAAGCTGTGACCCAAGTTGATGGTGGCCCGCGCGATCACCGCGTCGTTGGTGTCGCCCGGCAGGTGATGCACGAAGGATTGGTCGAGCTTCAGCTTATCAACCGGGAACTGCTTGAGGTAGCTGAGCGACGAATACCCGGTCCCGAAATCGTCGATGGCCAGTTTGGCGCCAATATCGGACAGTTCCTGAAGGATGCGCACCGCTGCCGCGGCGTCCTGCATCAGCATGCTTTCGGTCAGTTCCAGTTCCAGCCAAGTGGCGTCGCCGCCGGTGAGCGCCAACGTACGCCGCACGTAGCCCACCAGATCCTGCTGGCGAAACTGAACAGCCGAAATGTTGACCGCCATGGTGATTGGTGGCAAGCCGGCGTCGGCCCAGGCCTGGCGCTGCAGGATGGCCTCGTGCAGGACCCACTCGCCGATCGGCAGGATGAGGCCGCTGTCCTCAGCCACCGGAATGAAGCTGGCCGGCGAAATCATGCCCTGCACCGGGTGGTTCCAGCGCAGCAATGCCTCAACGCCGACGATGCGGCGGGTCTTCACGTCCATCTGCGGCTGGTAGTAAAGCTCAAGGTCGCCGTTTTCCACCGCCCGCCGCAGATCCCCCTCCAGCCCCAGGCGCAGCCGTGCCTCGTCATTCATCTCATTGGAGAAGAAGAAGTATGACTCGGTCTCCGAGCGAATGGCGCGGTACATCGCCATGTCGGCGTTCTTGATCAGGTGATCGGGGTCCTCGCCGTCCTGCGGATAGATGGCGATACCGACGTTGGCCCCGACCTGGACCTCGATGCCGTCCAGGTCAACCGGCTTGCGCACGGCGTCGATCACTTTGCGGGCCAGGGACGCGGCGGCCTCGCTGTTGGGCAGGCGGGTCTGGATGATGGCGAACTCATCGCCGCCGATGCGGGCGATAGTGTCTGCTTCGGCCGCCGCCGCCGCGTTGATGCGCGACGCCACAGTCATCAGCAACTGGTCGCCGACGTCATGGCCCAGGGTGTCGTTGACGCGCTGAAAACGGTCCAGGTCGATGAACAGCACGGCCATGCTGCCGCGCGTGCCCCGCCGCTCCGTCACCGCCTCGTACAGCCTGTCCCGGAACTGTACGCGGTTGGGCAGGCGCGTGAGCATGTCATAGTTGGCCAGATAGACGACGCGCTGCTCGGCCTCCTTGCGGCTGGTCACGTCCTCGTGGACGGCCACGAAGTGGGCCACCCTGCCGTCGTCGTCGAGGATCGGGGCGACCGTCTGCTCGACGCTATAGAGACTGCCGTCCTTGCGCCGCTCGATCAGTTCGCCGCGCCACACGTGACCAGCCTGAATGGTTTCCCAAAGCTGGCGATAGAACGCCTCGTCCTGCATGCCCGAGCGCAGGACGCTGGGGTGCTGCCCCAGCACCTCGTCGCGGCTGAACCCGCTGAGACGGCTGAAGGCGTCGTTGACCCACTCGATGCGGCCACTGACGTCGGTGATGAAGATGGCGTTGGCCGCCGCCGCCATGGCCGTGCCCTGAAGCCGCAACTGCTGCTGGTCGGCCACCGCCTGATAGGCCGAGGCCAGCCGCCCCACGGCCGCGCTCATCTGTTGCAGGCACATGTCGTCGGGTGGCCGCACGCCACCGGCCAGAATGACGACGCCGCGCACATGCTCCGCCCCCGGCAGGGCGAGCAGCGTGGCCCAGTGGTAGCGGTCCAGCGGCGGCGGCAGGTTGTTGACGACACGCGGCGCGCCATCGTCCAAAAGACGCTCTACCTCCGCCGAGGGCGCACCGCCGGCCCCGACAACGGTTTCCAGGGCCTCCCACAGGGCCGGAGCGTCGTTGGCCCCGAAGACGTGGCGCACGGCGAGCATCCCGTCCGGCCGCCGCTCCACCACGGCTGTCAGGGGCACCTGAAAGACTTCGGCCAGTTCGGCGCAGACCTCGGCCCCCAGGGCATCGGGCGAGCGCAACTTATAGGCCTTGGCGTCCAGTCCGTTGAGGAAGGAGTCCAGGCGTTCCTTCATGTACTGCTGCGACACATCGCGCACCAGGGCGACATGCAACATGCGGCCGCCCAGCGTGACCGTGCTGACCGTGAGGTCGATGGGAACGCGGCTGCCATCGCTGCGCAACCCGATGCGGTCCTCGGCCGGGCAGAGTTTCCAGAAGGTCGGATCGGCAGCCATCCGCGCCACCAGCCCGCCGGCCGTGTTCCCGTTCCCCATCCCGCTTGTCGCCCCTCTGGCGCGCAAGGGCAGCAGAGTTGCGGCGTCACGCCCGATCACATCGGTGGCGGCATAGCCAAAGATGCCTTCCGCCGCCGCGTTGAAGTCGGCGATGGCGCCGGACTCGTCCACGGCCAGCATCCCGTCGGCCAGACTGTCGAGCACCCGGCGCAGACGGGCCGCGCGGTCGGCAGCGTCGCGTTCGGACTCGCGGGCCCGGTGCCGGGCCTCGTCCAGCAGATTGGCGTGGCGGCGCAAGGCAACCACGATCAGCCCCACGGCCACCATGTTACCCAGCACCTGACCGATGACAAGTCGGGCGCCGACGGCGATCAGGTCGTCGCCGCCCACCGCTCCGATCAGGATGACAGCGGCCCACGCCGCCGCCGCGCCGGAAACCACGCGGGCCGGACCGCGACCACGAACATGCCATTGGCCCAAGGTCAGCGCGCCGACCGCCAGGGTCGTGGCGACGATGCCATCAGCCACCAAGGTGGCAGCGAGCGGCGGCAGCATCCCCATGCCGCCGAGCGCGGCCAACGCCATGGCGACCAGGGCCGTCGCCCAAGCCGGCACCAGGGCGGCGTTCATGCGGTGGAATCGGCGGGATCCGGTCAAGAACAGGCAGGCACCGGCGATCTGGATCATCTTGGCCAGCGCGTAGGTCAGCCCGGCCGACGGCTCCTGGGCCAGCCACGCTGCGGCCAGCAACTCGTGCAGGCTGAGCAGGACGATGCCTATCGCCCAGTCACGCAGCCCCTTCTCGCTGTCGCGATGAAACGACAGATAGAAGAGGGTCCCCGCAAGGATCAGCGTCACCGCCAATGCCGCAAGGAGCTCTGACGGCAACACCGCGTGCATCTCAGCCCCCAATTGATCGGTCCTCAACCCGCGTTCGGATTGTGGCTCCCGCCGCCCATCTTAGGCGATAGCACTTTGGACGCCACCACTCAACCTTCGCCGTGGCTGATTTATGGCCGTATGGTATTATTCCACGTCAATCGTTTTGACGACGGGGTCGGAGTACCATATCTAATGGTCCCTCGTGGCATTTTAGCGTAGGGCCGTGGCGCGACTAAAGGGGTTGGGGATGAAGCTGAAGACTTTCGCGGGATGTTTGTCCGGCCTCGCCGTCGCCATGGCGGCTCATGGGGCTTTTGCCTCCTCGCTGGTCGAGGAACTGCAGGGCCTTCTGGACTCCAACCCTCAGATCGAAGGCAGCCGCCAGACCGTCGCCGGCTCCGAGGAGCAGGTCCGCCAGGCGTTCGCCGGCTTCCTGCCGACCGTCAACCTGACCGGCGATGCCGGCTACGAGTACATTGACAGCCCCTCGACACGATCCAGCCTGGACGGTGGCGAACATCACGGCCAACGCCGCACCGTCGGCGTCGTCGCCAGTCAATTGCTGTATGACGGCGGCCTGACCTCAAGCAACTACAGCACCGCAAAGTTGCAGAACACCCTGGCCGTCACCGACCAGTCGAGCTTGCGCCAGAACGTGATCTATGAAGGGATTGCCGCCTATCACTCCGTGATGCGCCAGCGCGAACTCGTCCGCCTGTCGATGCAGAACGAGGACAACATCAAACGCCAGCTCAACCTGGAAGACGAGCGCGTGCGCCGTGGGTCGGGCATCGCTGTGGACGTGTTGCAGGCCAAGTCCCGCCTGCAACTCTCCAAGGAACGCCGTGTCGCCGCCGAAGGCGCCTTGAAGGACGCCATTACGCGCTACATGCAGGTATTCGGCCACGGTCCCGACACCGCCAAGATGACCGTCCCCGCCGCACCGCTGGGCGCAATCCCCGAGACCCTCGACGAGGTGGTCGCCATTGCGCTGACTGAAAACCCCGCGCTCTCGGCAGCCGACACGCAGACCGCCGTCGCCTCCGAACAGCGCGACGCGGCGCAAGCCGGCTACCTGCCGACCGTGAACCTTGAGGTCAGCGGAAACTATGGCCGCGACAAGGATTTCGTGCTCAAGCCGCGCCGCGACGTCTCGGTCCTGGTCAAGGCCAACTGGAACCTGTTCAACGGCTTCGCCACCAAGGCCGGCGTAGCCAAGGCGTCCTTTGACCACGCCGCCAGCCAGAACAACCAGCAGTACATCCGCCGGAAGATCGAGGAGCAGGCCCGCCTGGCGTGGCAGGCCCTGGACACTGCGCGCCAACGCGTCGCCCTGCTGGAAAACGCCGTCAACATCGCCGACGAAGTGTTCACCTCCCGCCGCCGCCTGCGCGAGGCCGGCAAGGAAAACGTCATCACGGTGCTCGATGCCGAAAACGAGGTGTTCACCGCCCGCATCAACCACACCGCCGCCCTCTATGACGCCCGTCTGGCCTCCTATCAGGTGCTGCTCGCCATGGGTCGCCTTGGCGAACCCAGCGTCGTGACCGAAACTGGCAGCAGGAGCCTGGCCCTGCACTCCGAACAGTAGCGGCCTGTCGTAAAAGCGATTTTCATTTAACCTGAGTCGGACTTTTCCGCTGACGCGGCCGGGTTGCCACCCGGCCGCCCGTCCGCGTTAGTCCTTCAGCAGTGCCTTGACGCTGGAGGACAGGACCGCTTTCCCTTGGCCGCTATAGGTCTCGTGGTTGCGTTCGATTTCGTTGAGTTTGTACAGGTAGTTGACCATCAGGCCGGCGGACTGCTGCACGCCCTTTTCGGAGGTGTCACCCAACCAGTTGATGCGGTCGATGCGGGCGCCGTTGGTCAGGTGGAAATGCGCCACGGAATCGCGCGCCGTAACCGCCCCGCCATTGCGCGGCGGCCGCCGTTCGGCGGCCAGGTAGCGGGCTCCCAGGCGCATCAGCGGGATCTTGAGGACCTCGGCCTGCTCGGCGTCGAGGTGCCAGCCGGGCTGGCTCAGCATATCCTTGAGGCCGCCCTTGGCCGCCACCGCGCCACCACGGGCGCGGGCCAGGGTGGTCAGGGCCTTGTGCTCGGCCGGTAGAAGCAGGCCGCGTTCACCCTCGGCCAGACGCTCGTCAAGCCACTTGCGGAAGCCAGGCATGGGCGACAGGGTCGCGAAGGTCTTCAGGCGCGGGAACTCGGCCGACAGGGTTTCGACCACCTTCTTGATGAGGAAGTTGCCGAAGCTGATCCCTGTCAGACCTTTCTGGGCGTTGGAGATCGAATAGAAGATCGCCGTGTCGGCCTGCGCCGAATCCCCCACCGGGGCGGCTTCATCCAGCAGTGCCTGGATGTTGCCGGCCATGCCCTCGACCAGGGCGACCTGCACGAAGATCAGCGGCTCGCCGGGCATCTTGGGGTGAAAAAAGCCGTACAGACGGCGGTCCGAATCCAGCCGGTTCTTGAGGTCGTCCCAACTGCGGATGGCGTGCACCGCCTCGTAGGCGATGATCTTTTCCAGCACCGATGCCGGGCTGTCCCAGGTGATACGCCGCAGTTCCAGGAACCCGACGTCGAACCAACTCGCCAGCAGCGCGCGCAGGTCCTGCGCCAGCCCCTGCAAGGCCATGTCCTTGCCGCCCAGGGCCAGCAGATCGGTGCGCATATCGACCAGGAACTTGACGCCGCTGGGCAGGGCGTTGAACTGGGTCAGCAGGTGGACACGCGGCGCCACCAGGGCCTTGTGCAAGGTCTGTTCGGCCTTGGCGCGGCCGGCATCGTCGGTGGCGGCCAACAAGGCCTTTGCGGCATCACGGACGGTGTCGTGATCGGTGTCATAGCCCTCGGCCATCAGGCGCAGAAAGCGTTCCTTACCGGTCAGGTCAAGGCTGAGGTAGGCCTGCCCAAGTTGCGCCGCCCGGCTGCGCGCCGACACGTCGCCGCCCAAGCCGTCAAGACAGGCATCCATCTGGGCGTGGACCTTTTCAAGGTCGCCGCCGGGCAAATCCGGCCGGATGCCATCGGCGATGACGTCTGCCCGCGCTGGCATCAGGTCCCGCCAGAGGGTGCTCAGACGGTCAAGAAGCGTTGGTGCAAAGTAGTCGCTCATCGAGCCCCCCTGAAACTTAAGTCACATGACATCGCTGCGTCGCCCTACCCTAACATGTGGCTCAACCGGTGTGGAGGCGCAAGCGGCTGACCACCTCTGGCAGAGCTTCGGGCAAGTCTTCGGCGATCAGGCCGGGACCGGCGACACGTCCGGCTTGGGCGTGCAGCCACGCCCCGGCGGCGGCGGCGGCAAAGGCGTCCATCCCCTGGGCCAACAAGCCGACAATAAGCCCGGCCAGGACATCGCCCGACCCGGCGGTGGCGAGGTCGGCCGGGGCGTTGATGGTGATCGCGGCCGTTCCGTCGAG
>LAEA01000071.1 GCA_000961745.1 Rhodospirillaceae bacterium BRH_c57
GAGGTCGGCCTGCGACACGAAGTCGCTGACACCCTTGACCGAAACCTGAAGCTGCTCCAGCTCGCCGAAGTCGCGCACAAGACCCTTGGCCGCTTTCTCAGCGGCGCGGATCATGCAATTCAGAATGGGGGACCGCACTGCCATTGGATGGGGCGTCCTTATCCCTTGAACCGCTCGACGTACTCGCCGGACTCGGTGTTGACGACGATCTTGGTGCCCGCGCCGACGTGCGGCGGGATCATGACCTTCATGCCGTTTTCCAGCATGCCGGGCTTGTAGGACGACGACGCGGTCTGCCCCTTCACCACGGCATCGGCCTCGACGACTTCGAGGACCACGGTGGTCGGCAGGTTGACCGACACCGGACGGCCGTCGATCAGGTCGACCGTGACCTCCATGCCGTCCTGCAGGAACCCGCCCTGGTCGCCCAGCGCGTCGATGGGCATGGCGAACTGCTCGAAGGTTTCCTTGTCCATGAAGGTGTACCCATCGTCGTCCTTGAACAGGTACTGGCAGTCGATCTCGCGGACTTCCAGCTTTTCGACGGTGTCAGCGGTGCGCCAACGCTCGTTGGTCTTGCTGCCGCCGTCGATGTCGCGCATCTCCACCTGGATGAAGGCGCCGCCCTTGCCGGGCTGGACGAGCTGGATCTTGAGCACCGACCAAACCCGGCCGTTGTGCTGCAGGACGTTGCCGGGGCGGATCGTGTTGGCCTGAATCTTCATGGCGGGGCGACTTCTTGAGCTGTGAATGAAAAGCGCCTATTGCCGAGGCGAAAGGTCGGTTCGACTCGGGCCGGCACATCTGGGCGCGGTTCTTATCAGGTATGGGCCAGAGTGGCAACCTGCGCCTCAGGCCACGCGATCCGGCGGCTCCCGCCCGGCGAACACGGCGTCGAGGTTGTCCAGCGCCCGGAACCCCATGGCGTTGCGGGTTTCCACCGTGGCGCTGCCCAGGTGGGGCAGCAGGAACGTGTTGGGCAGGGTGCGATAGTTCGGATGCACCGCCGGTTCCCCTTCGTACACGTCCAATCCGGCGGCCCACACCCGGCCACTGCGCAACGCCGCGATCAGGGCGGTATCATCAACCACCGCGCCACGCGCCGTGTTGATCACGATGGCCCCCTGGGGCAGGCGGGAAATGCGCTCGGCGTTCAGGAAGTGGAGGGTGTCGGGTCCGGCCGGGCAATGCAGGCTGAGCACGTCGGCCACCGCCAGCAGGCCGTCGGCCGTGGGGTGGAACGTGGCGCCGGCCTCCTCGGCGGGGTCCAGGCGGCGGCGGTTGTGGTAATGGACCTCCATGCCCAGCGCCCGCGCCCGGTGCGCCACCGCCTGGCCGATGCGCCCCATGCCGATGATGCCCAGGCGCCGCCCGCCCAGGTGCTGGCCCAGAAGCTGGGTCGGGGTCCATCCGGTCCAGGCGCCCTCGCGCATCAGCCGTTCACCCTCACTGGCCCGCCGGGCGGCACCGAGCATGAGCAGGAGGGTGATGTCCGCCGTCGCCTCGGTTAAAACGCCGGGGGTATTGGTGATGATGATGCCGCGTCGCCGGGCGGCGTCGAGGTCCACATGCTCATACCCGACTGAAAACGTCGCAATCGCCTGGATGCTGTCGGGCAGGGCGTCGATCAGGCGGGCGTCCATACGGTCGGTCGGTGTCACCAGCAGGGCGTCGGCCCCCTGCGCGGCGGCGACCAGTGCATCAGCCGAATAGGGCGTGTCTTCGGGATTAAGACGCGGTGTGCAGTCACGCGCCAGCCGGGCCTCCACCGCATCGGGCAGGCGGCGGGACACCAGGATCACGGGTTTGCCGTTCATCGCTCTCCCCTTATACTGCCCGCTACTGTACCCGATTCACCGGGTTGGACAAGCGCGGGAGGCTTTGCGGCATGACGGTCACACCCCAAACCCATCAGGTCGGTTTCATCGGCCTTGGCATCATGGGCCGCAGCATGGCGGGTCACCTCATGAAGGCCGGCTACACGGTGCACATCTACAGCCGCACCCGCGCCAAATGCGCCGACCTGGAGGCCGAGGGTGCCGTCTGGCACGACACCCCTGCCGGAGTGGCAGGCGCCGCGACCGTCATCATCACCATGGTCGGCTACCCCAAGGACGTCGAGGAGGTCTACTTCGGCCCGGACGGCATTCTCGGCGCCGTGCAGCCCGGTAGCATCCTGATCGACATGACCACCTCGCAGCCGGCCCTGGCCCAGCGCATTGCCGAGGCGGCAGCGGAAAAGGGCTGCGAGGCGCTCGACGCGCCGGTGTCGGGCGGTGACGTGGGGGCGCGCGAGGGGACGCTGGCGATCATGGTCGGTGGTAGCCCGCAGGCGTTCGACGCCGCGTTGCCGCTGTTCCAGGTCATGGGCAAGACCATCGCGCTGCTGGGTCCCGCAGGAGCCGGGCAGCACACCAAGATGGTCAACCAGATTGTCATCGCCGGCACCATCCTGGGCGTGGCCGAGGCACTGAACTATGGGCAGCGGGCGGGCCTCGACCTGCACAAGGTGCTCGACGTGATCGGCAAGGGGGCGGCCGGTGGGTTCCAGCTCAACGTTTTGGGCAAGCGCATGGCCGACGGCGACTTCGCCCCCGGTTTCTTTGTCCACCACTTCATCAAGGACATGGGAATCGCCCTTGAGGAGGCCGAGCGCATGGGCGGAAACTACCGTGGGCTGAAGACGGCTTTGGCGCAATTCCAGGGATTTGCCGAAGAAGGTGGCGCAGAGGCCGGGACTCAGGGCATCTTCAAACACTACGCAAGCTGAGTCGGGGCGGGGACTACTTCATGCAATTCACAGGTGAATACAGGATTCCGGCGCCACGGCCGCAGGTGTGGCAGGCGCTGAACGATCCCGACATCCTCAGGGTCTGCATCGACGGATGCGAGGAACTGACCTGGGTCGAGGACGGCGTTCTTGATGCCGCCATCCGCGCCAAGGTCGGGCCGGTCCATGCGCGCTTCAAGGGCACCATCACCCTGAGCGATGTGCAGCCTGGCGAATCCTATGTCCTGAGTGGCGAAGGCAAGGGCGGTGCCGCTGGCTTCGCCAAGGGGCAGGCCGCCATCCGCCTGCGTGAAGAGGGCGCCGAGACGGTGCTCCACTACGACGCCACCGCAGCCATCGGCGGCAAGATCGCCACGGTCGGGTCGCGCCTCATCACCGGCGTGGCCAACAAGTTCGCCGACGAGTTCTTCCAGAGCTTCACCAACCGCCTGCTGGTCGCCATGAAGGCCGCCGAACTGGACGACCTGCGCGGCGTCGAGAGGGCGGTGCACAGGCACGAGGAACTCGACCTGGGCGAGGCCGAGATCGAACCCATGACCCCGAGGGGCGAGGAGGACGAGGAGGCCGAAGCCCTGCTGCGCGCCATGCAGACCGCCGACGCCGCAACCCCCGTCCAGCCCCGCCCAATCATCCCCGACACTCCGGCCGAGGAACCGGGCCGGTTCTTGCCCATCACTCCCGGTCTGGTCCTCATCGTCCTCGGGTGGGGGTTCATGGTCGTGGTGCTGGGGCTGTTGCTGATGTAAATGCCGAGATTGAGGAACAAGGCCGGGCTTCTGCCCGGACTCGCCAGGAGACTCGGTCTCCTGGACCTCACGAATGGATATGGGTAAAGCCGCGCGCAGCGCAGAAAATATCAGGAAGTGTCTGCCTGCGGCGCAAGAGAAGTACAGAAACCCCTCATGGGATCAAAGGGCCAATGGCCCTTTGCGGGCCTGGGCAGAGCCCAGTTCTTCCTCAACCACTCACCCCACCGGCAATTCCCGCTCGACCAGCGCGGCGAAGAAACTCGCGCCGGTGGTCAGGATGGTGTCGTTGAAATCGTAGTGGGGATTGTGCAGGCCGGTGCAGCCCAATTCGCCGCTTTCGCCGTTGCCGATGAAGCCATAGGCGCCGGGTTTTTCCTGAAGGAAATAGCTGAAGTCCTCGGCGAACATGCGCGGGGCCTGGTCGAGGGTGCCGTCTTCTCCGGCTACGGTTAGGGCGGCGGCACGGGCGGCTTCGATGGCCTCGGGCCAGTTCACGGTCGGGGGGTAGCCCTCGAAGTATTCGTAGTCGGCTTCCATGCCGTGGGCGGCGGCGATGCCGTCGATGATGGCCTTCATGCGCTGGCGGGCCAGAGCGCCGATCTCGGGATTGAAATAGCGCACCGTGCCCGACACCCGCACCGAGTCGGGGATGACGTTGAAGGCGTCGCCGCCGTGGACTTCGGTCACCGACACCACCAGGGTTTCGGCCGGCGGGCAACTGCGCGACACCACCGTCTGGAGGGCCTGGATCAACCCGGCGGCGGCAATCACCGGGTCGCGGCACGAATGGGGCGCTGCGGCGTGCCCGCCCTGGCCGCGCAGGATGACGCGAAAGCGGTCGGCCGCCGCCATGATCGGCCCGGCCGAGAACGACAGGCTACCAGCCGGAAGTCCGGGCATGTTGTGGACGCCGTAGATGGCCTGCATGGGAAATCGCTCGAACAGGCCGTCGTCGATCATCGCCTTGGCCCCGGCCTGGCCTTCCTCGGCAGGCTGGAAGACCAGCACGACGGTTCCCGTAAACCGCCGAGTCTCGGCCAGATAGCGCGCCGCGCCCAGCAGCATGGCGGTATGGCCGTCGTGGCCGCAGGCGTGCATGGTGTTGGCGTGGACCGAGCGATAGGGCCGGTCGGCCAGTTCCTCGATCGGCAGGGCGTCCATGTCTGCGCGCAGGCCGATGCTATTGCCGGGGCCGTTGCGCAGGACGCCGACCACGCCGGTCTGCCCGACTCCTTCGATCACCTCATCGACGCCGAAGCCACGCAACAGGTCGGCCACCGTCCGCGCCGTGCGATGCTCGGCATAGGCCAGTTCGGGATGCTGGTGAATGTCGCGCCGCCATGCCGTCATGGCGTCGTGAAGCGGGGCGATGCGGGAAATGACCGGCATGGGAGAGGAGTCCATTCGCTGGTGTTGCGCGGCAGAGAGTAGCGCGGCACAAGATAGGTCGCCAAGAACCGTCTTGCCAGGAACACCACTATGACATCCGCACCGCAGCCCTGGTGGCACCCCGACCAGATGGCCCACCGCCGTCCTTTCCTGGAGGCGCGGGCCCGCATCGTTACCGGCATCCGCGCGTTCTTTACCGAGCGTGGGTTCCTGGAGGTCGAGACGCCGATTCTCCAAGCCGCGCCGGGCATGGAGGTCCATCTGCGCGCCTTCGCAACCGACCTGACCGACGCTCTGGGCCGGGTGCCGCCGCGCCGCCTGTACCTGCACACCTCGCCTGAGTTCGCCATGAAGAAGCTTTTGGCTGGGGGGCTGCCGCGCATCTTCCAGATGGCCCGCGTGTTCCGCGACGGCGACGTCTCGCCGACGCACAGTCCCGAGTTCACCATGCTGGAATGGTATCGCGCCGGGGCGACCTACACCGATCTCATGGACGACGTGGCGGCCCTGTTCGCGGCCTGCGGCGAAACGCGTGCGGTCGAACGGCTGTCGGTGGCCGAGGCGTTTGCCCGGTTTGCGGGCGGCTTGGACATCTTGGTGACTGTCGCCGATCCCTTCGCGGCAGAGCCCGCGCCGGACGTCCTGAAGGCGGCTGCGGCGGCTCTGGGCGTCTATGTGGGCGAGGGGGATGGGTGGGAGGATGCCTTCTTCCACATCTTCCTGGAACGCATTGAACCGAACCTGGGAACGGATGGACCGGTCATTCTGTATGACTGGCCGGCGTGCATGGCGGCCCTGTCCCGGCGCAAGCCTTCGGACCCGCGTGTGTGCGAACGGTTCGAGGTCTATGTGAACGGTCTGGAACTGGCCAACGCCTTTGGTGAACTGACCGACGCGGCCGAGCAGCGCCGCCGGTTCGAGGCCAGCATGGAGGCCAAGAGGCGCCTCTACGGTCCTGCTGCCGTGTGGCCGGTGGAGGAGGATTTCCTGGCCGCTCTGGAACACGGCCTTCCCGACCCCTGCGCCGGGATTGCGCTGGGGGTGGATCGTCTGGTCATGGTGCTGACGGGGGCCGAGAACATCGAAGACGTTCTTTGGGCGCCCGTTTAAGGGGAAGTGAAGGGATTTACCACAGAGGACACAGAGGGCACAGAGAAGGAAGAGAGGAGAGAAAAACCCTGCTGGGGATCTAACGCCTGCGGCGCAGAGTCTTCACTTTTTCTCTGTGTTCTCTGTGTTCTCTGTGGTTCACCCCACTTCACTTTAATCCCGCATCAACGCATTCAGCTTGCGCACCGCTTCCTCGGGGCCTTCGGGCCAAGCCCACACGCCCGACGACACGGCCAGGAAATCAGCGCCGGCTTCGACCAGGGGGCGGCCGTTGTCGGGAGTGATGCCGCCGATGGCGACGCAGGGGACGGTCATGACGTCCTGCCACCACTTCAGCAATTCGACGTCGGCGCGGGTCTCGGTGTCCTTGGTCGTCGTCTCGAAGAACGCGCCGAAGGCGACGTAGTCGGCCCCGGCCTCGGCGGCCTCCATGGCGGCGTGGCGGCTGTCGTGGCAGGTCACGCCGACGATGGCGTCCGGCCCCATGATCTTGCGCGCGGTGGCATAGGGGGCGTCCTCCTGGCCGACGTGGACGCCGTCGCAGCCGTTTTCAGCAGCCAGATCCGGGCGATCATTGAGGATAACGGCGACGTCGCGATCCTGGGCCACCGGGCGGATCGCGTCGATGGCGCGGCGCACGGTGTCGTCATCGACGTCCTTCAGCCGGATCTGGAGCGCCGCCACGTCGCCCGCGTTCAGGGTGCGGGTCAGCGTCTGGACGAAGGTGTCCAGGTCGGGCAGGGCGGGAGGCGTAATCAAATACAGGCGGCAGGGCTCGCGGGTGTCGGACATCGGGCAGGGGCTCCAGGCTCGGGAATGCCTTAGATACCCTGTGCGGCGGGGTTCATCAAGGAACGGCATGCCGCCACTGGATCGGGATGGGCCAGAAGGTCGGTTCCCGGCATGGGTCCAACCAGCACGGCGGCGCCCAGACCTTCGGCGATGGCGCGCAGGCTGCGCAGGGCGGCAGGGGGCATTCCGTCCACCGCGACGGCCGGTGCGCCAGCCT
>LAEA01000060.1 GCA_000961745.1 Rhodospirillaceae bacterium BRH_c57
GGGCGCGCAAGATTCGAAAAGTTTTCAATACACCTCGGTGGGATACGATGAAAATTATCAATAATTATGGTGGCATCGGAAAAAACGCCTGATGCGGCCTCCAAGAAGAATTGCTCTACGTGGCGACCATCCATGGCTAGATCAAGGTAGAAAATCTTCCACGTATGCTGAAATAGATCCGGATCACTCATCAACCTATCGATCAGCACAATTGCGGCTGCGGTCTTGCCGACACCTGACTCCCCCTCAACTAAGAAAATGTGTTTTCTATCTCGGAGCATCAATGCGATATGATCTGCGAGATCGGTCTGGTCTTTCCGCCTGAAGGATAGGGTCCGAAAAGGCTCACTTACCAAAAGTTGCGGCCAGTTTGATTGATTATTCGCCCCTCCTAGGGGCATTTTTGTACGGGCAAATTGATAGATAAGGTATTTTAAACGTGACTCCAGCCTGGACTTGAGATCACGCAACCGTGTCCACTGGAGAATGATATATGCTACTGCCGCGATTATAAGTGCTGTAAGAGCCCAAGTTTCCTGACCATCTGTTTTTCCCCAGTCACGCATGGTGAAGCGGCTGAAGGCACCCGCAACGCCAAGAAGGAGTAGGCCAAGACCAAGGTGATCAACGGCGCGATCACACAGCCGCCGTAGTACGGACAACCGGAAGGCGGACTTCCACATAATTCTTAGTTATCCTCGCATGCCGATCCCCAAAGATTGCGCCTGATTATATAGATCAATCATAAAATGCAAAGCGAAAGACTGCAGGGCCTATCCAGAGATGCCATGGGCGCTGCAGGCCAAGGGTCACCGGGAGGAAGGCGCACGCCGCCCAGCCAGCAAAGCGGTTCCACAACCCGTGCCCAAGCTACCTAAAGTGCCTCCCCTGCCAATTCGTCCCGAGCCACCATCTGCACCCCAACCACCTCCAGCTCCAGGCCGCGCGGGTCCGTTGTCATGATCTGCCTCACCTCTTCCCGCAAAGCCTCGATCACTCCCCGGAAACCCTGGAGGCCTTTGCCCGGCACCTGTCGGCGCTGGTTCCCAAGATTGCCGATGAACAGGATGCCGTGGCGGGCGTCGCGCACCTTCATGTAGTCGCCGACCAATTGATCATGCAGCGCCCCCCGAAGGTTGGCGTAGGTGCGCTCGTCCTTGTGAGCCCATTTGACCTCGATCACGAGCGGGTGATGCGGGGCGCGCACCACCCGGATATCCGGCCGGACCCGATTGTGTCCCTCAGCTTCCCGGAGTACTTCGAAGTGGCCTCTGCTGCGATCCTGCAGCGTGCCCGCCAGCCATGTCTGGAGCCGTTCTTCGTTGTCCGACACGCTGAACAATCCAATGGGTGCGAGGTCGCCATTCTCCACATCGTCCCGCAGATCAGCCAGGAGTCCCAGGACTAGGCGATACACGTCTTCGGCGTTTTGCGGGGGCTTGGTGTAGGTCCGCTGGAACTCGGTCACTGCGGCCTCGGTCCAGGGGGTGACTTCGGCGTCAGCCTGGGCCCTGCGCCAGGCGTAGTAGGTCAGGACGTCCTTGGTGGCCGCAAGTTCCGGCGCATCGGCAAGATCCAGCAGAACGCGGTGCGCCGCAGGACCTGGTGCGTTGGCAATGGCGCTGAAGACCGCGGACCTGAACCCCTGCGCATCATCACGGGCACCTGGTGTATGGATCCCATGGTGGACCACATCCTCTGCCCGCCGCACATGTCGGTGGAGAAAGCGCAGCAAACGACCGGCGGGCTTCAGGTCCAGGCACCGCGGACCGTCCATCCGCAGAGAGCTTCCCCTGTGCAACTCCAGAGCAGCCGCCAGATGCAGAACCAAAGCGTCGGCATCCTCAGGCGCCATCAAAGGAAGCGCGCCTTCCAGCCAGTCGAGTGCCGCGTCGGCCTCCACCTGAAGCCAGACCTGCAGCCACGTCAGAAGCCGCTCCCGATCCCTGGGTACCGCCCCTGAACCGCCGGGAGACGCACACATCTGGTTCCGAAGACACCTTGACCCACGGCCGCCGCTTTGATGCCCGCAAGAGCATGGGGAGCAAGCGGTGCAGCCGGTCCAGGGGCAAGCCTTCAAGAAGCTGCTCAATGGCACCCAGTGGGCCGTCGCCCCACCCGCCCTGTTCAGCCTGGGTCCGGGCCAGAAGGTGCAGAAGTCCATGCTCATCAATGTGCTGGGGGTACAGGGTGCGGCACAATCGCGCGGTGATGTGGTACGGAATTCGGCGCTCCCATTTCAGAGCCGCCAACAACCCGCCCATCACCGCCGTGTCACCCGAAGCCGCCACGGCCCGACCGCAAGCCGCCGAACGTCGTGCAACATGACCCTGTCTGCGGCGATGGAGGCTGCGACCGGCGCCACCTCCCACAGCCGGCCAATGGCCGCAAGCGGCGTTCGGTGGTGGCGCTGCGGCAGATGATCGCAGTATTTCAACACCAGCACATGGGCCAGAAGCCCCGGCGACGGCAGGCCGCGTTGCACCGGCAGCGAGGGCATCGGCGCCTGGACCATGCTCTCGCAAGTCCGGCACGACAGGGCCGGGCGGATGTGGCGGATGACCTGGAAGCGGCCGGGGACGTAGTCGAGGATTTCGGTGACGTCCTCGCCGACCGTGCGCAGGGTGCCGCCGCAGTGCTGGCAGCCGCCGTCCGCCCCGATGGTGGTGGGCTGGTGACAGACGTCGTGGCGCGGCAGGTGCTCGGGCAGCTTGCGGCGCGGACGAGGTTTGGTTTGGGGCTG
This sequence comes from Rhodospirillaceae bacterium BRH_c57, assembly GCA_000961745.1. Classification (GTDB taxonomy): domain Bacteria; phylum Pseudomonadota; class Alphaproteobacteria; order Rhodospirillales; family Rhodospirillaceae; genus Cauispirillum. The sequence goes on from LAEA01000060.1 coordinate 2,744, forward strand.
GTTGGCCGGGGCGGGGCCGTTGGCGCCCTGGGGCGCGCCTTCCGGGAGATCGGCGGCCTCGGCCTCGAGGTCCTCCAGGGCCAGTTCAAGCTGCTCGATCTCGCGGGCGATCTTCTCCGAGGACTGCCCGAAAGTCATGCGGCGCAGGCGGGCGAGCTGGATCTTGAGCTTCTCGACCTCCAGCGTGCGGACCTTCAGGCCGGCCTTGGCGGCGGCCAGTTCTTCAGTCTGCGCGGCGATGATGGCGCGCAGGGCATCGATGTCGTCAGGCAGGGCGGATGGAGCGGAGGGCATGCCGGGATTATACCGTGCCGCCCCGCGCCACCCAAGTATTTCTGCGGGTTACGGAGCCTTTTCCGCCCCAGTTACCCGGCCATCTCAGGGCGCCAGATGCGCCTGGTCATGCGCCAGTCTATGCCCTCGATCAGCATGCTCAACTGGGCCGGGGTCAGGGTGACCACGCCATCGGCTGCCGACGGCCAGACGAAGCGGCCATGCTCCAGCCGCTTGGAGAACAGGCAGAAGCCCTGGCCGTCCCAGGCCAGGATCTTGACTAGGTCGCCGCGCCGCCCCCGGAAGGCGAACAGATGGCCGGCGAAGGGATCGAGCTTCAGCGTTTCCTGGACCAGCAGCGACAGGCCGTGCATGCCCTTGCGCATGTCAGTGCGTCCGGCCGCCAGATACACCCGCACGCCGGCCGGCACGGCGATCATGCCGCCTCCACGGCGGCGAGCAGGGTCCGCAGGCGCTCCGGTGCGATGTCCTCGGCGACGACGAGACGGCGGCCACAGGCAAGATGGACCTCGATGCGCTGCGCCGACCGGGAGGGCGATGCCGGCTCCTGCCGGGAGGTCGCTGTTTCAGCCGGCGCCGTCTGCACCCGAACCGGCACCAGGACCGCCTCGGTCGGGCGCCCGAACTGACCAACCCAGCGGGCCAGCAGGCTGGGATGGACAGCGTGCTCCGCCGCCACCTGGGCCACTGGCCGATCCCCGGCCTCGACCTCCGCCACCAGCCGCCGCTTCTCCGCCTCGGGCCAACGCCGACGCCGCGGCACGTCCTGACTACGATCGTAGGCCATAAGCTCGCTCTCTTGCTGCCGATGCCAAAGGCTGCATTCAGAGCGATATCGCGGGGTCGGACAAGGCAGCCGTCAGGAGACGCTTACGCTTGTCCAGGTCCTTGACCGTGCTCCAGTGCAGGCCGAAGAAGTCCGCCGTGTGCTTGATGGACAGCACCCGGCACAGGCGCACCACGCTGTCGGCCAGCCGCCGGGTCATCCGCGCATGGCGGTCCAGCCACTCCAGGCGCTCCAGCCTGGGGCCGCAGCGCGGGCACGCCACCCGCCGCCGCGGCACCGAAAGCCATGTCGCCGCGCCAAGAACCGGCAGGTCGCGGACGGAGCGGACCTCAACGCCATGAATGCTATCGACTGGCTTCCCGCAGCCGTCGCAAAGCATGGAGCCTCCAGGCTTGCGGCCCAGGAATATCCAGATCTCCGGCCGATCTCCCTCTCGGCGCTGGACGGTTTCCACCCGATAGCCTTTCCAGCCACCGAGCCACGACATACCATCGTTCTGTGGCAACGGCTCCCCCCTGGCAGTCTGTGATGTTTGGCGACTACCAGTTTGTCAGAATGAGCCGTTGCCCGCCGCTTTCCCCGCTAATCCGTGATGAACCAAAAGGCTTGATCGCGCGGGAGCGGGAGCGCCCTGATCTCAAGTCGTATCGCCGGGAATGGGTCGACCACCGCCTGCCTTACATGCGTGAGGCCCCGCAGAGGCTGGTGTTCATCGACGAGACGTCGGTCAAGACCAACATGACCCGGTTGCGGGGGCGCAGCCCCGTGGGCGAGCGCCTGTACGGCCCCGCACCCTTTGGCAACTGGCAAACCCAGACCTTCATCGCGGGGCTCGCCTGCAGCGAACTGATCGCCCCTTGGGTCATCCCCGGCGCCATGAACCGCCAAGCCTTCGACATCTATATCGAAACCCAACTCGCCCCCAGTCTTGAGCCGGGCACAGTGGTCATCCTCGACAACCTCGCCACCCACAAGAGCCCCAAAGCTGCGGCGGTCCTGCGCGAACGGGGATGCTGGTTGCTCTTCCTTCCGGCCTATTCGCCAGACCTCAATCCGATCGAGATGGCGTTCTCGAAGCTGAAGGCCCATCTCCGCAAACTCGGTGCCCGGACATACGATCAACTCATCCAAGCCCTCGGCGAAATCTACGGCCTCTTCGGCCCCGATGAATGCTGAAATTTCTTCAGAGCGGCCGGCTATGCGTCAGATTAAAAGCAAACCGCTTTAATCTGCTCGCGGCGTCAAGGCCCGGTGAATGGGTGCCTTGGTTCCCGAGGGTTTTGAAGACTGCGCGGTCACGTCCCATCGAGTGGTGTAACAGCGTGTGCCTGGGGATGATGGCGCAGGGCGCGTAGCGCCCGGAGGCATCATCCCCAGGCGGCCCCAACTTTCGGGGTGGTCATCGACGATCTTCGGTAAGGTTTGGTTGCGAACTTCAACCGAACCAAAGGAACCGACGATGACCAATGAGATGATGAGCCTTCGCGGGCTGCTGGAAAAGAGCGCAGATGCCGACCTGCTGCGCGAGATGATCGGCTTCGCCGCCGAGCGCCTGATGGAACTGGAGGTGGCGGCCCTAACCGGGGCCGGTCATGGCGAGCGCAATCCCGATCAGCGCCTCACCCATCGCAACGGCTACCGCGAGCGCGACTGGGAAACCCGGGCCGGGACGGTGGAACTGCGCATCCCCAAACTCCGCAAGGGCAGCTACCTGCCGGGCTTCCTGGAGCCGCGCCGCATGGCGGAAAAGGCGCTGACCGCCGTCATCCAGGAGGCCTACATCCAGGGCATCTCGACCCGCTCGGTGGACGATCTGGTCAAGGCCATGGGCATGAGCGGCATCTCCAAGAGCTAGGTCTCGCGCCTGTGCGCCGAGATCGACGGCAAGGTCGCCACCTTCCTCGACCGCCCGCTGGAGGGCGACTGGCCCTATATCTGGCTCGACGCCACCTACGTGAAGGTGCGCCAGGACGGCCGCATCGTCAGCGTGGCGGTGATCATCGCAGTGGGCGCCAACACCGCCGGACGCCGCGAGGTGCTGGGCATGACCATCGGTGCCAGCGAGGCCGAGACCTTCTGGACCGCGTTCCTGCGCACGCTGGCAAGGCGTGGCCTGCGCGGCGTCAAGCTGGTGGTGTCCGACGCCCACGAAGGCATCAAGGCCGCCGTCTCCAAGGTGCTGTGTGCCACCTGGCAGCGGTGCCGCGTCCACTTCATGCGCAACGTGCTGGCCCATGCCGGCAAGTCGGGGCGCCGCGTCGTCTCCGCCTTCATCGGAACCGCCTTCGCCCAGGACACCGCCCAGGCCGCCAGCGCCCAATGGCGCCAAGTGGCCGATCAACTGCGCCCTAGAACACGGAAACTGGCGGAATTGATGGACGAGGCCGAAACCGACGTGCTGGCCTACATGAACTTCCCGCAAGCCCATCGGACCAAGCTGCACTCGACCAATCCCATCGAGCGCCTCAACGGTGAGATCAAGCGCCGCACCGACGTGGTCGGCATCTTCCCCAACGAGGCTGCCATCACCCGCCTGATCGGCGCCATCCTCCTGGAGCAGAACGACGAATGGGCCGTCCAGCGCTCCCGCTACATGACACTGGAATCCGTCGCCCCCTTGGGCGATGATCCCCTCGCCAGCCTGCCGCCCGTCGCGGCAGTCTGATCAACCCGGCCAAGCCTGCCGGAGATCAAACGGCGACGGCGCTGTTACACCAATCCAAGGGACACGATCGACTGCGCCATGGGCCTCCCGGGGCGAGATTGCCTATTCCACGCCATCTGAAAGCCCTGTGAGCGTTCCTGCGAGCCGGCTTGCTCAATGAGTATTCCTCTCGCAAAACTCTGCAAGCTCCCCGACTGGCTTGATGGTCGTCGTGCGCCTGAAAAACATCAACAAGGTCCGCAGCCGCAGGCGCCTATACTTTTACCACCGGAAGACCGGAACGCGCCTACCCGGTGACCCGGCATCTGCCGAGTTCCACGAGGCCTGGAAGGCGGAGGAGAGCAAGGCAGCAGGCCTCAACACGGCGCCTCTGCGTGGCACCCTCGGCGGCCTGATGCACGCTTACAAAGGGTCGCCCGAGTTTCAGCGCCTCGCAGACCGGACCAAGACGGACTACCACGGCGTCATGAACTGGTTGGCGAAGGTAGACGACGTGGCACTGACCTCGTTGGATTCCCGCTTGGTCATTGCTCTAAGGGACAAGGCTTTCGATAAACGCAAGCGCCGCTTTGCAAACTACGTGCGTGACGTGCTGTCTATCCTGTGCAGTTGGGGAAAGCCACGCGGCTTCATCGGCCAAAATCCCGCCGATGGAGTCGGGCGGATTCGCAAACCTCGAGACGCGCCAGTGGCAAACCGGCCATGGAAGCCGGTGGAACTCGAAACGGTTCTGGCCCACGCCAGCGGCCCGCTACGCGCTGCCATCGCACTGGGCGCCTTCGCAGCGCTGCGCGAGGGTGACGCCATCACGCTGACCTGGAACGCCTATGACGGAAATGCGATTGAGGGCCGAACACGCAAGACCGGTGAGCCCCTGTGGCTGCCCGCACCAAAGCGTTTGCAAGAAGTTCTGAGTGCCACGGAGCGTTCGGGCGTCCAGATAGTCGTAGGGCGGAAGGGTCCGTACACGGAGAGCGGCTTCCGTGCCAGCTTCTTTGCGCTGCTGCGCCGCCTGAAGGCTCAGGGCCTGATAGAAGATGGCCTCACTTTCCACGGCCTCCGTCACACAGCGGCGACAGCCTTGGCCGATGCCGGCTGCGATACCCGCGACATCATGGCAGTGACCGGCCACGCCACTGAAGCCATGGCTGCTCGCTACACCGAACAAGCCGACCAAAAAGCCCGTGCGACGGCTGCCGTGGCTAAGCTCGATTTGGCACACGCACGAACGGAACGTGGCCAAGGTTTGCAAAACATCCCGGAAAAAGCTGCAAAACAAACTAAGGGGTTATGACCTGTCTGGTCATAACCCCTTGTTTTAATTGGTAGCGGAGGAGAGACTCGAACTCCCGACACGCGGATTATGATGCTGCGGTTCAGCCTGCAATATCAGCGTCTTATTTGGAAAACTGACCCGTTCTAGATGTCACAGATCAATGGCTTACGGGGGTTTTGGAAAACCATAAAAAGCCCTACTCCCCCACCGCCCGCGCATAGTCCTGGCACGCCAGCAACTGCGCCGTCACGGTGTCGATCCCGGCTCGGAGGTCGAGATAAGCCGCCCGAGCATCGGCGGTAAGTTCGGGGGCGCCTCCATTACCCAGGCCGGCGGCGCCGGGGGCGGTGGGCACAGGAGCGGGGCAGGTTGCAGCGAGGCGCAGGCGGCGACGGCCGGCATCAAGATCAGCGCGCAGAGCATCCGTTTCACGGCGGGCCTCCATGAGGTCTTTGGTTCGGGCGGCGTCGATGCCGGCCACCCGGCGGTTGAGGTGGGCAGCAAGGCGCATGGCCTCGGCCTGCGAGGCTGCCAGCGCGTCGGCGTGGGTGCGTTCGGCTGTGGCGTGGCGGGCCTCCCACCGCCAACCGTTGACGGTCCAGCCGACTGCGAACGTTGCAGCGAGGACGGCGACCACCACCACGGCATAGACCCACGGGGGGGTGGCGCGGCCGATCATGGCGCGGATCCAATGCACAGCCGGTACTCGGCCTTCCGCCGATTCACCAGCCCCTGCACCACACGGCCACCAGCCCGGTTCCAACGCAGGATTTCCGCGCAGGCCCCGACATAGTCGCCCGCGTTCAGCTTGCGAACCAGCGTGGACCGGCAGAATGCCCCCGGCCCTATATTGTACGAAATCGAAACGAGTGCGTCGTACTCATGTTGGTGCAGCGGGACCTTGACACACCGCCTAAGCGCCCCCTCGAACGCCTGCACATCCGTCTTTGCGCGCGCCATAGCTTCCGGCTTGGTGATCGTGTCGCCCATCTTGACGCCCTCGGTGGTGCCGTAGCCGATGGTCGGCACGCCCGCAACGTCGCGGTAGGCGGTGCCGCTGTAGCCTTCCCATCCGACGATGCCGGCCAGACCAGCAGCAGACAGGGTGAGCACGGCGAGCGTGGTGCGGAGGGGGCTCATTGCGCATCCTCCCGCCGGGCGCGCACCTTGTCGCGGATCGTCATGATCTGCACGACCAGCACCGTCAGCCCGACCAAGATGCCGATGCTGACGGAGATTGTGGAGAGCAGGCCGTTGTACTGAGCGATGCCATCCATCCACGCCGGGGCAGTCACGCCCCCGGCAGAGACAGCGGCCCCGGTTGGCGCTTTCGACGCGACAAATTGCACGCGCTCCACAATGGAGGCGCCGGTTTCAATGCGATGTGGTGCCATGTGCGGCGTCTCCGTGGTGCGGGCATCAAAAAACCCCGCACTCTGGCGGGGCGGGGGTCGTCGTGCTGGCGCGCGGTCAAGCCGGCGGCACCGGCCACTCGACAGCCGCCGGGAACCCCGCCTTGAACGACGGAGAAGCGTAAGCGCCAAGCGGGCACCACGTGGCGCTTACCGAGGATCCGCCCATTACAAAAACTCGCCGCATACCCACCTCCACTGCCTGCGGCGACCGGATGCTAACGCACTAGAACGCCGCAGAACCGATCCGGGCAGTACCGTTGACGTCGACCCGGGCGGCATCCTATATTTTTGAATAGCGAATATTTTGATACTCTGTCTTCTGGAATCGTGAAGTGAATCCTGCTTTTGATATCGATGCCCTGCGTGCGGTGGTGGCCGGAATAGACTTGCGCAGTTTCGCGCGGGCGGCCGTGGAGCTCGGACGATCGCAGTCGGCCATCAGCATGCAACTCAAGAAGCTTGAGCAACAAGCCGGCACTCAACTCTTTGTCCGGAAAGGCCGAGGCCTGGTTCCGACCGAAGCCGGCGAAGCTCTGGCCGCCTACGCTCGCCAGATCATCGCGCTCAACGATGAAGCCGCGCGCGCACTTGGTGCCGCCGTGACCTCGGAGACCGTACGCCTGGGTCTGCCGCAGGATTTCTTCGACGATGTGATGCCAGCCACACTCTCGTCGTTCGCGGCCGATCACCCCAAGGCTCATGTGGAAGTCCGCGCCGGTCCGAATCACACTCTGAGTGAGGAAATCCGCGCCGGACGTCTTGATGGTGCAATTGTCTTTTTCCCGGACGGCGCCGGCGGCGAAGGAGAACGTCTCTGCAGTCTCCCGATGCAATGGCTCATGCACGAAGCCATTGTCGGTCAGGACGTACATGACCGGGTTCCGCTGGTGATGTTCGATCATCCCTGCCTGTTTCGGCAGGCGACACTGGCTGCGCTCGACCAGGCGGACAGGCGCTGGCGCGTTGCGGTGACGACACCAAGCCTGCCCGGCATCTGGGGTGCGTTGCGTTCGAAGCTGGGGATCGCGGTGCGAACTGGGCATGGTGTGCCCGATGACATCGTTTGTGCAGACGATGGTCTCGGACTGCCGAGCCTCCCGGCGATCGAACTGAGGCTGCTCAGATCACAAAACGCGACGCCCGCGGCGCATGATCTGTGCGAGGCGCTGCGCCGGGAAACGATCGACCGGGTCGCTCCGCATTGAAATGCGCGGTCTGGCGAGCTTGGTGCAGCGTCATCGGATTGCTTCCCCTATAACCCGCACTACCGAGGGGTGCCCCGCCAAGGGGCTGAGATACTGTTGGCCGAACGGCAGCACAGTGACCCTTTGAACCTGATCCGGATCATGCCGGCGAAGGGACAGGTCTAAACGCCTCACGCCTTTGCCGGCCTCGCTTGAGAGGTCACCATGCCTGCAACACCACAGCACATTTCCAAGACTCTCCCAATTGCCGCCACGATTGCCACTGTCTTCCATGAAGAACGGATTCTTCTGGTGCGCCGGGCCAATCCGCCGGATGCCGGGAGGTGGGGTTTTCCGGGCGGCAAGATCGAAGCCGGCGAACCGATAGAAACGGCCGCCGTCCGGGAACTCTTTGAGGAAACCGGGATCCGTGGGCAGGCGCGCCGCGTCTTCACCGCGGTGGATGCCCTCGACTGCGACGAAAACGGTCGGCTTCACCGGCATTTCGTCCTGATCGCGGTCCTCTGCGACTGGATTGCCGGGGATCCCGTCGCGGGCGACGACGCCCTCGAGGCGCAATGGTTTCATCTCGATGAACTGGACAATGCCCGTCTCGCCCTCAGTCTCGATGTCGCCAAGGTTGCCCGTCTAGCGGCCGACATCGCCAAGCAGAAGGACGGCCAATCATGATCGCCAATATCCTAACCATTGCCGGCACCGACCCGTCCGGCGGCGCCGGCATACAGGCCGACATCAAGACGTTCTCGGCACTTGGAACCTATGCCACCTCGGCGATCACCGCCCTGGTCGCGCAGAATACGCAAGGTGTCCGCTCCTACGTCGCCCTGGAACGGGCATTCGTCGCCGATCAGATCGACGCCGTGCTTGACGATGTGCGGATCGACGCGGTCAAGATCGGCATGATCGCCAATGCCCGGATAGCCGAAACGGTTGCCGATCGTCTACGTCACCATGCGGCGCGCAACATCGTGCTCGACCCGGTTATGATGACCAAGAGCGGGCACGCCCTGCTCGATGAGGATGCGATCGCCGCGGTGCGCGAGCTGCTTGTGCCGCTCGCGACGCTCATCACCCAGGGGCGTCCGGCCTCCTCGGCTCCAGCGATAGCGGCGCGCATGCCGTCGACGAAGGGCGGCGACAAGGTGCCGATATTGACCGTCAACGCCCCGGCGATGCGGGCGAACTCGCCCGCTTCCTCGACGTCGGAGACCATGGCGGGGCTGGCTCCGGCCGCCAGCAGCACATTGGCGGCAATGTTCATGGCGACATAATTGGTGATGCACTGCACCAGCGGAGCCTCGGCCCTGAGCGCGGCCAGTAGGGTTCCGGGTGTCCTGGCTCATTGCGCCTCCTCCAGCGGCAGATAGAGTTCGCCACCCTCGCGGAACTTTTCGGCCATCTTCGCCATGCCCTCCTTCTGAGCCTCGGCGCGGATGTCGTGGCTGATGCGCATGGAACAGAATTTCGGCCCGCACATGGAGCAGAAATGCGCGACCTTGTGCGCCTCCTTCGGCAGGGTCTCGTCATGCATGGATCGCGCGGTCTCGGGGTCGAGCGAAAGGTTGAACTGGTCCTCCCAGCGAAACTCGAACCGCGCGCGCGAAAGCGCGTCGTCGCGGACTTTCGCCGCCGGATGCCCTTTGGCCAGATCGGCGGCGTGCGCCGCGATCTTGTAGGTGATCACCCCCGTCTTCACATCGTCGCGATCCGGCAGTCCGAGGTGCTCCTTCGGCGTCACGTAACAGAGCATCGCCGTGCCGAACCAGCCGATCATCGCCGCGCCGATGCCGGAGGTGATGTGGTCGTAGCCCGTCCCCCAGCGAGAAGGACACGTCATAGGCCCGCGCGATGTCGCAAATCTCATCGAAATGCTCGTAGAGAAAGCTCTCCTTGTGGTGGTGCAGGCACCACTTGGCCATGATCGAGCCGCCGCGCGACACGATCCCCGTCACCCGGTTCACCGTCATCGGGATCATGTGCAGCCGCACGCCGGCGTGGATGGTGAAATAGTCGACGCCCTGCTCCGCCTGCTCGATCAGCGTGTCGCGGAACACATCCCAGGTCAGATCCTCGGCGATGCCACTTCGAGCGCGGCTTTCGCGGCGTGGCGCCCGAGATTTTCGCGGATGGCGACGAATTCCATTTCTGGCGTCACGACGCCCGCGCGGGCATAGGCCATCTGCGTCACGGCCCGGCCCCCGGTCGCCCGGCGCGGGTCGTGGCGGACCGGGAATTCGGGCGTGAGCCGCGCGCCTTCGGCAAAGCCGTTGTCCGCAGGCTTCACATGCCGGCCTGCATAGCGCTCGGTATCGCCACGCGCGGTGACCCAGTCCTCGCGTAGCCGGAAAAGTCCCCGGTCAATGGCGATCCCGGCATCGGGATCGGTATAGGGACCGGAGCTGTCGTAGACGGTGACGGGCTCTTCGCCCGCCGTGGGATGCAGGTCGATCTCGCGCATGGGCACGCGGATCTCTGGGTGGAGAGCGCCCGCGTGCCAGATGCGGCGCGAGGCGGGCAGCGGTCCCGTGGTGACGGTCGGGGACAGGTTTTTCAAGGGCCGGAGCCTCCAGTGCTCAAAGCGTTGGAGACCCAGTTCGCCGTATTGAATGGAGAGTGGCCGCGTGAAATACGCCTGTAGAACATCACGGACAACGCCGCGCAGCCGGTGCACCATCCCTACGCCAGTATGAACTGGATCAGGTTCATCGGGTCACTGCGCTGCGCGTCGCCATCAAGGCGGACGGGCCATCAGTATCTCAGCCCCTTGTCGGGACCCCCCGGGTGAAGGTGCGAAGACTGCGTTCCGACCCACACTTTGCCAACCGCAGACCGGCGATTGAGAATACACCCGTTTTCTTGAATTCAGATTCCATAAACATTCGTTTTTCCGAATGGCGGACGGTGTGTAGACTTGACGAAGAGACAATCGGGAACTTGGAAACGTGAACATGTCGCCGGATCCGCCAGTCGGTTTCGTCGGCCTTGGCACAATGGGGGCGCCCATGGCGCTGAACCTCGTGCGGGCCGGAACGCAGAGGTGGCCCCGTTTGTTCGGACAGTTTGGCGGCTGAGTTAAGCTGGTCCCCAGGTCATTGTCATGCCGCCAGCGCGGTGATCGGCACCGTCTCCGAGGCATGCCCCGGAGACGGTGCCGGCGCGATTTGATGATAGGCCTCGTTGGGCGTCTGTCCAGTCAGGGCTGAGTGGGGACGCCTGGTGTTGTAGTAGCGGATCCAGCGCTCCAGTCCGGCCCGCAATTCGGAGCCGGTTTCAAAGGCGTGGAGGTAGACGCATTCGTATTTCAGGGACCGCCACAGGCGTTCGATAAAGACGTTGTCCATCCAGCGGCCTCGACCG
>LAEA01000218.1 GCA_000961745.1 Rhodospirillaceae bacterium BRH_c57
TCCTGGTCGGTTTCGGACTCGGCGTTGACCAGAAGGCTGTCCTCGACCTCGATCTCGGTCTCGGAGTCCTGCTCGACGTCGCTGTCCTGCTCAGCCTCGTTCTCGGCTTCGGCCTCGATGTCGGTCTCGACCTCGGCTTCGGACTCGGCGTCCTGCTCGCTTTCGGCGTCCTGCTCGACCTCGGAGTCGGCGGCCACCAGGATGCTGTCCTCGACCTCGGTTTCGGCGTCGCCGTCCTGCTCGATGTCGCTGTCCTGATCGGTTTCGGTTTCGGCTTCGGCTTCGACCTCAACCTCGGCGAAGGTTTCGACCTCAAGGTCCTGGTCGGCTTCCGCCTCCTGGTCGGTCTCGGACTCGGCATTGACCAGAACGCTGTCCTCGACCTCGATCTCGGTCTCGGCGTCCTGTTCGGCCTCGCTGTCCTGGTCGACCTCGGTCCAGGACTCCACTTCCGCATCGGTTTCGAGGGATGCTTCGCTGTCGGCGTCCTGCTCGCTTTCGGCGTCTTGCTCGACCTCTGAATCGGCGGCTACCAGGAGGCTGTCCTCGACCTCGGTCTCGGCGTCGCCGTCCTGTTCGATGTCGCTGTCCTGGTCGGTTTCGGTTTCGGCTTCAAGATCGAGTTCGGCGGAAGCGCCTGCCGCCCCGCCGATATCCTGGTCCAGATCAACGTCCTGATCGGCATCAACGTCGGTGGATACGGAGCCCCCTCCATTCACCTCGACATCGACAGAATCGTCCTGATCGGCGTCCGCACCCTGTTCAACGTCGCCGCCCCCGATAATTTCGGCTCCCCCTTCGGCGTTCAGCTCACTTTCGGAAGTCTGCTCGTTTTCGGCGTCCTGCTCGACTTCGGACTCCGCGGCCACCAGAAGGCTGTCCTCGACCTCGGTCTCGGCTTCGCCGTCCTGCTCGATGTCGCTGTCCTGTTCGGTTTCGGCGTCAAGTTCAGCATTTTCGGTGTCGTCGAGTTCGGCGTCGGTCTTGGCCTTCTGCTCGTTGCTGGCCCACTGATCCACCGTCGCCGGGCCGCCATCGGCGTCGGCTTCGCCGTCCTGTTCAACGTCACTGTCCTGAAGGGTGTCGGTGTAGACTGCTGAATCCACGCTGTCTTCGGCATCGACGTCGGTCTTGGCCTTCTGCTTGGACTCAACGTCCTGATCGGCCTCGGCGCCGGCACCGTCGGCATCCTCATCCTGCTCAATGTCGCTCTTCTGCTTTGCTTCAACGTCAAGGCCGAGGTCCGTGCTGTCCTCGACATCCACCGTAGCGGTGGCTTTCTGCTTGACCAGGCCGAGCCCGCCATCGGACGTCTCGATATTAAGTTCACTGCTCGCTTCGGCCGAGGCACCATCCACTTCGGCATCCGTGTTGGACTTGGCGCCATTGGAATCCTGCTTGATCTCGATCTCGGCGTCGATGTCGGAACTGTCCTCGACGCTGATGCTGGCCGCGCCGACCTGCTCGGTGCTGCCACTGCCACCGCCGCCACCACCACCACCGCCGCCAAACGTCGTGCCGTCAAGGGTGAAGCTCAGCCCGGCCGCCTGCATGTTGGTGGTGCTGTCGAGCGAATTCGTTGCTGGTCCCTGGGACGACGGAGTCGGAACGCCGCTCTGACTGGTCGATGTCGTTGAATTCCCGCCTTTCCGGGCACTGATGAATTTTTCGAGCATTCCGCGAAAGTCTAGAGACATACTGTTCTCCTTTGTTCCCGATGACCGATCAAAATTCGGCCACGACGTCCGATGTCCGATCAGGCGCTCGGTCCCTCAGCGCCTCGGATCCGAAGTCTCGGCCCGGCGGAAGAAAGGAAACAGTTCTGAAAAGGTTGATCAGGGATTAGTTCCTGCCCGGCGAAGCATCGCCGAAGTTGATGGGGTTTTGGTGCGCCAAAGGGTTCTGGCTGTCGAATGGAGAGGCCGTTTATCCTTGAAAAGGCCTACTCAGGAGCGTGTCGCCCCGACACGCTGCGGACCCTCAAGATTTTTCCAGCAGGGCCTTTACCACCCCGACCAGATCCCGAAGACAACCGGGTGGCCGCTCTTTTACCAGGCTGGCCAAGTCACCGATGAACAGGACCTTGATTTCGGGATGATGCGCCCGCGCCGCGGCAGTCAGCTCGATGCTCGAAACCACGGCCGGCAGATGATAATCGGTCAGCAATAGATCGACCCGTTCAAGGGTTCTTAGAAGAGTCCTGACCACCCGCCCATCCGGCGCCTGGGCAACATTGCACCCAATGCGCCACAGAGCTGCGGCGACGGCCTTCCTGACCTCTTGATCGGCCTCGGCAACGATGACCGTCCAGGTCCTTTGCAGGCTGTCTTCATACATTTCAAGGGGGCCGTTTGCAGCGGTTTCGGCATCAAAGGCCTCTATGTTTCCTGACCGCATTGCACAGCATGTACAACTCCTGAAAGGGAACTACCGGTATCGATGCAGAACCTTCCTAAGCCCCGAACCCCCAGAGGCAAGCCCGACGCGCGCCCATCGGATAAACGCGCGGAACATAGGGATAACCACTTATGACGTCGCCAACCGGCCATACGTTGCACGCCATAAGCGGGTACTGCTGTGATCTCCTTGCTGGTGTAGGCTTTGTGTTTCGAGGCCCACATCACGCAACAGCACACCATACGGCTCACAGCGACAGCGAACGCGGGCGGAGGAAGCCATGAAAACGGGTAACGGGACGTCACCGACCGGGGCGACCGAGGACGGAGTGATTCTGCTGGTCGATCGCCACGACCTGATCCGTCATTGCCTGAAGACACTCCTGGGCCGCAGCCTGGTCGGACTAACCGTCGCCGCCGTCGCCAGTGTCGCTGACGCGGCCGAACATGCCACCACACCCATCCAGGCCGTGGTCCTCAGGCTGGAAGGTAACCCGGCGGATCTGCCCGATGTGCTGCGCCGCATCAGGGACCTGGAGGGTGCGTTTGCCACCGCACCGGTGATGGTACTCATGAATCAGCGCGCATCCGGGTTCACGACAGAGGCGCTAAGCCTTGGCGTCCGGGGCTGTGTCGGACCGGCCGTCAGCGCCACGGACCTAGCGATGGCCCTCCGCCTGATCATCAACGGCGCCCTGTTCATAGGGCCGGGCGTGCTGCTTGACGACACGCCGACCGCCAACGACCGGGGCAGCGCATCGGCCATTTTGCCCCAGCCGACTCCCGTGACCTCCGGCGGGGCGGCCTTGACCCGCCGGGAAATTGAGGTTCTGACCCATCTTCGCGAGGGCAAGCCAAACAAGATCATCGCCCACGAACTGCGCATCTCGGAAAGCACGGTGAAGGTTCATGTAAGCCGTATCCTGCGGAAGCTGCGGGCGACCAACCGCACCGAGGCTGCCTGTGCGAACGAGGATCCCGAGTATCTGGCCCAGAACACCGCCGGCCTGCTTTGCCCCCTCCCGGCTCAACCAGCCCCTTCAGCCCACACGCACTGACGAACACATCCCGCCCAAGGCGCCCACTGGACCCAAGCCACACTATTGGGTCCAAGGCGCACTGTTGCCGCAACGGGCATTAAAGACCGTCTGCGTGCGGTTCGTCGCGCCCATTTTGCGCATCAGGTTCCGCACATGAACCATGGCCGTGCTTACAGAAATGCCAAGCCGCTTGGCTATCTGCCTGTTGCTCTGCCCCAAGGCGAGCAGGTCCAGAACATCCACTTCCCGTGGCGTCAGGCCAAGATGGCTCAGGTTCCATTGCCCCGGTCGCCCGTCCGCCCGAAGCCCGGTGGAAGGGGGCTCTTGTGGAAGGGGAGGTGGGAGCACGGAAAGGGGTGCGGGTTTCTGCCGGCCCGGCTGGACCACCAACGGCGGGACATAGGTGCCTCCCAGAATGACAATTTCCAGCGCCGCCAAAGCCACCATTGGCTGCGTCGTCGAGGGAATGAAGCCACGCACGCCATGATTGATGCACGCGCAGACACGGTCGTACGCACTATCGTCCGAAATGATGACCACCGGCGCCTGCGCATGGACCGCGCCGAGGGCACCGGCCAGTCGGAGAAGCTCCTGCACGGGCCGATCCTCCAAAAGGCTGCCGACAACGACAACGTCATAGGCCCGCCGCTGGAGCACGGTGGAGGACGGGCTGCCGGGGCAGGTCTGGGGATCAGGGCAGGTCTGGGAGTCGGGGCAGGTCTGGGAGTCGGGGCAGGCCTGGGGATCAGGAACCACAATCACGTCAAAGACGCACCGCGCGATCTGCGTGACCTCCAGCCACGCGATCAGGATGTCGGCCGCAAGCACGCTGGTCGCATGCACTGCGACATGAACCACGCGTACAGCACCAGGTTGATCTTCCGGCATGAGCTGTCCAAAATGTTACGGCTCAAATAAGGATCGCAGGCACCAGCGCCCTTGGTGGCCTAACCGGCCGTCGAGGCGCAAGGTCGGGGCGCAAGGTCGAGGCACAAGAATGCCAGAAAGGGCTTCTCCCGTCGCGGCGGCCGACGCGGTCAAAACCCTATGATCTTGCCCCTGACGTTGGATATGCGCTGAGGAGCGACTTCCGAACGGAATTGTGATCTTTGGTGGCACGTGACGCCAACGATCATGATCGGCAAGCATCCGCAACAACCGACACTCACAGCATCAGCGGCTTCAGGACCTTGTCGATATGGCGGCCCTGGAACAGGGTGAAGTTGTTGTCCTGGCCCCAGCGGATGGCGGCATCAGTATCGCAGCGGGCCAGGATCATGCGGCCCGACGTACCCAGGCGCAAGGCGCGGGCGGCCAGCGCTCCAGCGGCCGAGGTCAGGATCTGGGGCAGGTCGTCCTGCCACACCACCTTGACCAGATCGGCGCCCAGGCGGCGGGAATCGACAAAGGGCAGGGACCGCCACGTCAGGCCATCGATGCACACCCGATAGCCGCGCTGGTGGACGAAGTCGCGGGCAAAGAAATAGGCGTTGAGGTCGGCGAAGATGTCCTCGCTGCGCAGTTCCAGGACCACGGTGCCGTGCGATCCGGGTGAGAGGCTGTCGTCGAACTTCAGGAAGTCCTCCGACAGGATCGACTGGACGTTGAGATTGATGGAAAACCCCTGGGTCAGGGTGCGGTCGTCGCGGCGGGTCAGCATGGCCAGCACGCGGCGGTCCAGGGTCTGGGTCAGGTACTGGAACAGCCACGGGTTGGCCGACAGTTCGACGTGCGGCAGCATGGCCTCGCGCAGGTCGCCGATGGACACGAACACTTCGGTGAACAGCGGATCGGGGATGGCCTTGCCGACCAGGGCGCACACCGACTGGCGGCGCACATGGCTCGACAGGTCGGCGCTGACCAGAGCGGTTTCCACCTTGGCCAGCATGGAGGCGGTCAGCGGCCGCCCGCGCCGCTGCTGGGAGATCGGCCCGGCATGGCGGTGGCGGCGCACGCCGGCCCCGATGCCGGGGCGGCGGTGGTCGGCCACCAAGCCCTGAATCTGGCTGAACAGGCGGTCGTAGTCGGCATCCAAGCGGTACCAGGTCATGAACTGGTCGGACACCCCTTGCAGGGCATCGGGCGAGTCGGCCACCACCGGATCGCCGGCGAACAAGAACCGCACCTTGACCAGGGCCGACCGCACCATATCGGCGTTCAGGGTGGTGAACAGCAGGACGAAATCGAAGTTGCGCAGCCAGTAGAAGCGCACCCCGTGGCGTGCCACCAGGGTGTTGAAGGTGTGCTCGCAGGCCCTCAACGAGTGCTCCGGCCGGGTCTGCTGCTTCATGCGCGACAGATGGATGCGCACCGCCCAGCGCCCCTTGGTGTTGCTGGCGCTGCGTTTGAGGTCGTTGAGCAACCGCTTTTCGTGGGCCGCGCCCAGCGGGTGTTCGGGCTGATCGGGAACGATGACGTCCTGCATGATGTCTTCCCTGGGCTCAAACGCGGCGGCGGGGGGCGGCGAAGGAGGTGACGGCGTCCAGCCCCGGCGGATTGGGGCACTCGGCCCGCAGCCGCCCGCCCAGCGCGGCACGCCGGGCCACGCAGTCCTTCATGGTGCACGCCGCCGCGCGCGGGCACTTGCTCATGGTCACGGTGCCCAGGATGGCGTCGAGGAACCGTCCCTGGAACGCCGTAATATTCTTGGACATCCCCCACAAGATGGCGGTTTCGTTGTCGCAGCGCGACAGCACCACCCGCTCGCCGCCGAAATCGTTGACCAGGTCGGCGAATTCCTCGCTCTTGCGCGGATGCTGCGGGGCGGCCAGTTCGGGATGCCACACGATCTTGACCCAGTCGGGATCGAGCAACCCAAGGTCGAGCGCCCCCAGCACCGCCGGGTGGAGTCCGTCGATCAGAATGGCGTGGCCGTCGTCACGCAGACTGTCACGAGCCCGCTGGAAGGCCGGCAGGTTGGAGAACACGTCGATCACCTGGACCTCGACGATCAGCGTCTGACCGGGCCGCAGGCTGCGCACCACCATGTCATATTCCGAGCTTTCAAGGCTCTCCAGGTTGAGGTTCAGGCTCAGGCGGTCGGGCTTGCCGGCGGCCGCCGTCTCGGGCAGCCCGGCCAGGGCGCGGCCGTCGAGCATCCGGCTGAGATCCTGGAACAGCCAGCGGTCGGCGAAGATGTCGTAATCCACGGCCAGAGCCTGGCGCACGTCGGCCATGGAGATGAACACCTCCTCAAAGGCCACTTGAGCCTCCTTCATCTGGAAGCGGATGCACGGCTGGCGGCGCAGCATGGGCCGCACGTCCAGTTCCGACAGCTTGGCCTGCAAGATGTCGAGGTCGGCCGGCTGCATCGGCCGTGGCGGCTTTTCGGCCAGCCGCTGGACGTCGCGGCGCCGTTCGGCGTCTTGCAGCAGACGGACGGCAGTGGCGCGCAGGTCGTCGTAATCGACTTCCAGGGCGTACCAGCTTACGAACGGGTCGGCCTCCTGCTCGCTGAAGTCGGTGAAGGCCAGCGGGTCGCGCTCGAACAAGGCGCGCACGCGGTGGACGATGCGGTCGACCTCGTCCTCGGGCATGTCCTTGCCAAGCACCACGATGTCGCCATTCGACAGCGTGAAGATCTGGACGTGGTGTGCGGTTTCCAGCGGCACGAACAGGCGGCCGGCAATCCGCAGGTGGGCCGGGGGCCGGTTGCCCGGCAGCAACGCCGACAGGTGCAGATGCACCGCCGTGCGCCCGGCCGGAGACCGCCCGGCGCGCTCGATGGTGTCCAGGAGCTGCCGCTCCGTCTGGCTTGGGTCGCGTTCGATGGCCATCGTAGTCCTTACCCCTCGGTCCCCATCTGACCCCAAAAGGCGCCTCCTGTGAAGGGGGTAGGGCAATCGGTTAAAGCGGTTTGCGTTTACCCTGACCCTACTGTCCGCTGTCGCGGACGGCTGCCGCCAGCCTGGAGTGAACTCCAGACCTCCTTTGTTTTCTTGAAGAAGAAAAAGGGGTTTGGGGCTTGCCCCAAGCGGGTTTTGGGCGGCAGCCCAAGAGGCACGCAGGACGACTACCCAGCTTTGCGGCGCGGTGATAAGGTCCGGCCATGAGCGATCGTCATGCCCGATTGGCCGCCTCCGTGGCGGCGTTGCGTGATGTCACCGTGCTATGCGCCGGGGACGTCATGCTGGACCGTTTCGTAACCGGAACAGTGGACCGCATCTCGCCCGAGGCCCCCATCCCGGTGCTGAGGGTGACACGCGAGACCGCCATGCTCGGCGGGGCCGGCAACGTGGTGCGCAATCTGGTCGGCCTGGGCGCCCGCACCCTGTTCCTGTCGGCGGTCGGCGACGACGCGCCGGGCCACGCGGTGGCCGGAATGCTCGGCGACCTCGCCGGTGTCACCCCGGTGCTGGAGGTCGAGAGCGGCCGGCAGACCGCCATCAAGGTGCGCTACATCGCCGGCGGCCAGCAGCTTCTGCGGGCCGATCAGGAAACCGTGGCGGCCATCGCCCCGGCCC
>LAEA01000217.1 GCA_000961745.1 Rhodospirillaceae bacterium BRH_c57
GGGCCGCCCAGCGCCCGCACGCGCCGGGCCACCTCCACCCCCGACAGGCCGGGCAGGCGCAGGTCGGTGAGCACCATGTCGATGTCGGCGTGTTCCAGACACTCCAGCGCCTCCGGCCCCGAGGCGACGCTGGTCACGGTGTGGCCGCCATGCTTGAGCAGGCCTTCCAGGACCCTGCGGTTCACCGGCTCGTCCTCGACCACCAGAATGCGCAGCGGCGGCACGCTGGCGACCTCCGGCACGGGGACCACCGCCTGCGTCCCGACCAGGACCGGCAGGACCACGGTAAATGTCGCGCCCTCCCCCTCGCTGCTGGTCATGTTGATGACCCCGCCCATGCCCTCGACCAGCCGGCGCGAGATTGCCAATCCCAGGCCGGTGCCGCCATAGCGCAGGGAGCGTTCCTCGCTCAACTGGTTGAATGGCTGGAACAGGCGGTCGCGGTCGGCCTCGGGGATGCCGATGCCGGTATCGGCCACCGTGAAGGTCAGGGTGACGTGGCGGGCATCGCCGGGACTGGCCGTAAGGTCCAGGTGCACCCCGCCGCGCGCTGTGAACTTGACCGCGTTGCCGACCAGATTGAGCAACACCTGCCGCAGCCGCGCCGGGTCGCCATGGACCAAGGGCGGCACGTCCGGGGCAACCGCCACCTCCCACCCCAGCCCCTTGGCGTCGGCCGCCGGACGCATCAGGGCGGACAATCCGGCCAACAACGCGGCGGGGTCGAAGTCGCGGTTCTCGAACGACAGGCGCCCGGCCTCAATGCGGGAAATGTCGAGGATGTCGTTGAGCAGTTCGGCCAGGGCGGCGCCCGACTGCTGGATGGTGCGCACGGCGGCCGCCGCCTCGGCGTCCAGCGGTCGGCCGCGCAGGATCTCGGCGGTGCCGACGATGCCGTTGAGCGGGGTGCGGATCTCGTGGCTCATCATGGCCAGGAACTCGGTCTTGGCGCGGGTGGCGCTTTCGGCCTGATCCTTGGCGGCGCGCAGCTCGGCGGTGCGCTCGTCCACCATGCGCTTGAGGCCGGTCTGGTAGGCGTGGATGCGGCCCGCCATGTCATCGAACGCACGGGCCAGGGCCACCACCTCCCACGCCCCGGATGTGACAGCGGCGCGCGGCGGAGCGGTGCCGCTGGACAGGCGGTGCGTGGCGGCCTCCAGCTCGCGGATCGGCGTGGCGATGGCCCGCGCCATCAGGGCCGACACCACGATCACCAGCAACGTCGCGATGCCGACCACTAAAAGGCCCATGGCGCGCAGGCGGGCAATCGGCGCCATGCGGTCGGCCACGTCGGCCTTGACCAGCAACGCCCAGCGGAAGGACGGCAGGTAGCGCCACGTCGCAACCACCGCCTCACCCCGGTAGTCCACCACCTGCCCGGCCCCGCGCTCGCCGGCCAAAGCCTGAAGGAACGGCGCGGCGGCGGGATGGTCGTGGGACAATTCGACCCGGCTGCGCAAGTCATCGGGAAAGCGCACGCTGCCGATCAAGCGGATGCCACCCGGCGCCGCCCCGGCCAGCATCGCCTCGCCGGTGGCGCCGAGGCCCACATAGTCCTCGACCACGCGCACCACCTCGGCCCGGTCGATTTGCAAGACGGCGACGCCCAGCACCCGGCTGTCGCGCAGAATCGGCGCGGCGGCAAAGGCCGCCACCTCGTTCAGCGGCGGATGCCATGCGAAGTCCGATACCTGCGCCTCCAACAGGGTGCGGGCGCGGTCGAACACGTTGCCGAGAAGATCGGTTTCGCTCAGACGGTGGCCGACGGCGGTGGCCTTGCCGGCCGCCAACAGGACAGTGCCGTCGGCGGCGATCAGGTACAGCCCCTGCGACCCCAGCGAATCCCTATAGCGTTCCAGCAGGGGCGTGAAGCGGTCAACCGACCCGCCCTGCTCCAGGGCCAGCATGGCATCCTCGGCCAAGGGTGCCCCAGCCAGGGCCATGGCCTCGCGCATGCGGTCGAGGGCGAACACCTCGAT
Organism: Rhodospirillaceae bacterium BRH_c57; assembly: GCA_000961745.1. Lineage (GTDB taxonomy): Bacteria > Pseudomonadota > Alphaproteobacteria > Rhodospirillales > Rhodospirillaceae > Cauispirillum. Next base: position 1,980 of record LAEA01000217.1, read on the forward strand.
GCGGTTGGCCTTAGAGTCGGCGACCACGGCGAGGCTGTGGGCGATCTCGGCGGCCAGTTGCTGTTCGGCCGCCCGGAAGTAGTGCCAGCCGATCAGGAACAGCGGCAGCAGCCCGAGGACCACGAACAACCCACCGATCTCGCTGGCCAGCGACAGGCGGGGAAAGCGGAACCGTCCCTCAGCCATGGGGGTCGTCCTGCAAGGCCCAATGGCCGCCCCACTGGTCATACATCCGTTGCAGGAAGGCCAGCCATTCGGTGCGCGTCAGGTAGCCGGGAAAGGGCACCGGCCGGATGGGACGGCCCGACGACCATACGATGTCAAAGTGCCCGTCCTGCCGCGCCCGGCCGATCAAGACGGTGCGCCAAGTGTGCTGCGTGCCGGGGTCGATGTAGATGATGCCCGATGGCGCGGTCATGCTCTGGCCCATCAGGAACGGCTGGTAGTCGCGGAAGCGCGGCGACCCGGCCTCGGCCACCGCCTTGGCCCACAGGTGGACGCCGAAATAGGCTGCCTCCATGGGGGCCGTGGTCACGCTGTCGGGGCCGAAGCGGGCCTTGAAGCCGGTGACGAAGGCCCGGTTCTCCGGGGTGTCGATGCTCTGAAAATAGTTGCGGGCGGCGTAGTCCCCGGCCACCACGGCGGGGCCGATGGCCTGCACCTCGGCCTCGGCCACCGAGAACGACATGACCGGCATGGCGTCGGGCGTGATCCCGGCCGCGCGAAGCTGGCGGTAGAACGCGATGTTGGAATCGCCGTTGATGGTGTTGAACACCACGTCGGGCTTGGCTTTCGTGATAGCTGTGATGGCGGCCGAAAAATCGGTGCTGCCGAGCGGCGCGTAGGCCTCCCCCACGATCTCCCCGCCCAGGGCCTGTACCTGGGTCCGAATAAGGGCATGGGCGGTGCGCGGAAAGATGTAGTCGGACCCGACCAGGAAAATCCGCCGCCCCAGATGATCCAACGACCACTTGGTGGCCGGGATGATCTGCTGGTTGGGCGCCGCGCCGGTGTAGAGGATGTTGGGCGACTGCTCCAGGCCCTCGTACTGCACCGGGTAGAACAGCACCTGTCCATGGGCCTCGAACACCGGTTTGACCGTCTTGCGGCAGGCCGAGGTCCAGCAGCCGAACACCGCCGACACCTTGTGCTCGACGATCAACGACTCGGCTTCGGCGGCGAACACCGCCCAGTCTGATTTGCCGTCCACCACGATAGGCTCGATGCGCCGCCCGGCCACGCCGCCGCGCTCATTGATCTCGGCAATGGCCAGCAAGGTAGCGTCGGCCACGGTGCGCTCGGACACCGCCATGGTCCCGGTCAGGGAGTGCAGGACGCCGACGCGAATGGGCTTGCGATCCGGGGCGTCCTGAAGCCGCAGCACAATGGGCGCCGCCGCCGTCACCGCCAGTCCGACCAGGGCAGCCAAGGCGGCACCCAAGTAATACCGATGGCGCAGCCCGAACACGCGATACCGGTAGTCGTCGTCTTCAGGTGGGGGTTCGGCCATCACGCGTGCCTCTGATAGTCCGCTGACGCGGACGGGCTATCGCCCGAACCCATCTGGAGCAAGCTCCAGACCTCCTTGTTTTTCTTAAAAAACAAAAAGGGGTTCGGGGCTTGCCCCGAGCGGGCGCGGGCGGCAGCCCGCTGTTCCTAGCGGGGAAGTCCGCCCGACTCTACCCCTCAGGCGGCCAGTTGCGCCAGCCAGATCACCACCACCAGCCCCCACAGGATGAGGCAGCCGACCCACAGCATGACCAGGGCGCGGCGGATGTCTTTTTGGGTGGCGCGGGCGCGGCCGGTGCCGATCCACGGGTCGTGGACGACCTCGGTGCCATAGCGGCGGGGGCCTGCCAAGGCCAGATCCAGGGCGCCGGCCATGGCGGCTTCGGGCCATCCGGCGTTGGGGCTGCGGTGCTTGCGGGCGTCGCGCAGCATGGTGGCGAGCGCCCTGCCCGGCTTGGCCGAACCGACGAACAGCGCGGCCACGCTGAGGATCACCCCGGCCAGCCGCGCCGGGATGAGGTTCAGCAGATCATCGAACCGGGCCGAGGCCCAGCCAAACGCCCGGTAATGGGGGCTTTTGTGCCCAATCATCGAATCGAGCGTGTTCACGGTCTTGTAGATCATGATGCCCGGCAGCCCGGCCACCACGTACCAGAACACCGGCGCCACCACGCCATCGGAAAAGTTCTCGGCGCAGGACTCGACGGCGGCGCGCGACACCCCGTGTTCGTCCAGGCTCTTGGTATCGCGCCCGACGATCATTGCCACCGCCGCGCGTCCTCCGCCCAGACCGCCGTCGCGCAGGCCGTCGGCCACCGCCTTGACGTGGTCATAGAGGCTGCGCTGGGCGATCATGGTGACCAGAAAGAACAGGTCCAGCGCCCAGCCATAGGGCGCCATGGCGGCGGCCTGCTGCACGGTCAGGCCCAGCGCGCCGCTGAATGTACACAGCACGACCAGGGTGAATACCCCGCGCACTCGCCGCGCCGCGTCGCCGCGATCCGGCCGGTTGAGCTTGTGGTCGAGCCAGTCGATCACCCGTCCCAGCGCCACCACCGGATGGGGGATGACGCGGAACAGCAGCCGCATCTCACCCAGGTAGGCGTCCAGCACCAGGGCGAGGAACAGGATCAGGAACGGGTCGAACACCGCCTCGCGCGGGACGCCGAGCGGCACCACAGGCGTCAGTCCTTGAAGCACGCCGCCACGAGCTGGGCGAAGGCGCGCGCCCGGTGGCTCATGGCGTGTTTGGCCTGGGGATCCATCTCGGCGAAGGTGACGGTATGGCCCTCGGGCTGGAAAATCGGGTCGTAGCCGAAACCCCGGTCACCGCGCGGCGGCCACACGAGGGTGCCGTCAACGCGGCCCTCGAACGTTTCCATGTGACCGTCCGGCCAGGCCAGGGTGAGGGCACAGACGAAGTGGGCGCGCCGGTCGTCCATGCCGATCAGTTCGTTCTCGATGCGCTGCATGGCGGCGCCGAAGTCCTTGGTCGGCCCGGCCCAGCGCGCCGAATAAATCCCCGGCTGGCCAAGCAGCGCCTCGACCGCGAGGCCCGAGTCGTCGGACAGCGACGGCAGGCCGGACGCCTGCGCGGCGGCCAGAGCCTTCAGTTCGGCGTTGGCGGCAAACGTGGTGCCGGTTTCCTCAGGCTCGGGCAGGTCCAGTTCCCCCGCCGAGACGACGTCCACCCCGAACGGGGCCAGCAGGTCGCGGATTTCCCGCACCTTGCCGGCGTTGTGGCTGGCGACAACCAGCTTTCCGCCCTCAAACTGTCTGGCAAACCGCCGCGCCATGCTATTCGATCCCCAGGGCCAGCTTCTGGATGCGGGTCAGTTCCTGCACGCCGATCTCGGCCAGATCCAGAAGGTCGTTGAACTGGGCGCGGGAGAACGGCTTTTCCTCGGCCGTGCCCTGCACCTCGATCACCGCGCCGGTGCCGGTCAGCACGAAGTTGGCGTCGGCCTGCGCGGTCGAGTCCTCGGCATAATCAAGGTCGAGGACGGCGGTGCCCTCGTACAGGCCGCACGATACCGCCGCCACCGTGTCGGTGAACGGCACGGCCTTGAGCACGCCGATCTTGACCAGATGCTGGAACGCCATGTGCAGGGCGACGAAGCCGCCGGTGATCGACGCCGTGCGGGTGCCGCCATCAGCCTGAAGGACGTCGCAGTCCACCTTGACCTGCATCTCGCCCATGGCTTGCAGGTCGGTGACGGCGCGCAAGCTGCGCCCGATCAGGCGCTGGATCTCCTGGGTGCGCCCGGTCTGCTTGCCGCGCGCCGCCTCGCGGTCGGTGCGCGAGGTGGTGGCGCGGGGCAACATGCCGTATTCCGCCGTGACCCAGCCCCGGCCCTGGTTGCGCAGCCAGCCGGGAATGCGTTCGTCCACGCTGGCCGTACACAGGACGTGGGTGTCCCCGAACTTGACCAGGCACGACCCTTCGGCGTGCTTGTTGACGCCCGTTTCCAGGGTGACGGAGCGAAGGGCATCAATGGCGCGGCCGGACGGACGCATGGCGGTTCTCCTGGTGATTTCGACTTTGGCCGAACCCTAACCCTGTCCGGCCCGCTGCGCAACGCCGCGTCAAGCCGGCACTTGTTGACGGTTGCGTGCCCTCTCCCTACATTTCGGCTACTTCATGCCTGGGGATTCACATGCGCGCCAAGGACGGCAAGACACCACTGATCAGCGAGTTGAATGAACGCTCGCGTGAGGTGTTCCGAACGGTCGTCGACGCCTATGTCGAAACCGGGGAGCCCATCGGCTCGCGCACGCTGTCGCAGCGCCTGCGGGTCAACCTGTCGCCGGCCACCATCCGCAACGTGATGGCCGACCTGGAGGACGCCGGGTTGCTGTACGCCCCGCACCCCTCGGCCGGGCGCCTGCCGACCGAGGCGGGGTTGCGTCTGTTCGTGTCCGGGCTGCTGGAGATCGGCGACCTTACCCAGGACGAGCGCACCCAGATCGACCTGCGCTGCCGCGCGCAAGGGCGCAGCCTTCAGGATGTGCTGTCCGAGGCCAGCACCATGCTGTCGGGCCTGTCGCGCGGCGCCGGGCTGGTGCTGGCGCCCAAGACCGAGGCCGCCCTCAAGCACATTGAATTCGTCAACCTGGGTCCCGGCCGCGCGTTGGTGGTCATGGTCACCGAAAGCGGCGTGGTCGAAAACCGTCTGATCGAGGTTCCTCCCGGCCTGCCGCCGTCGGCCTTGATCGAGGCGACCAACTATCTGTCGGCCCGCCTCAGCGGTCAGACGCTGGAGGAGGCCCGTCAGGTTATCCTGGACGAGTTGCACAGCAAACGCGTCCAGATCGACGAACTGTCGTCGAAGGTGGTCGAGGCCGGGCTCGCGACCTGGGCCGGCAGCAAGGGCGACGGCTCGCTGATCGTGCGCGGTCAGGCCAACCTGCTCAACGACGTCCACGCGCTGGAGGACCTGGAGCGCATCCGGTCCCTGTTCTCGGCCCTGGAAACGCGCGAGGAAATGCTGCGCCTGCTGGAACTGGTCGGCACCGCCGAAGGGGTGCAGATCTTTATCGGTTCGGAGAACGAGTTGTTCGGATCGGCCGGGTGCTCCATGATCGTGGCGCCCTACCAGAACAGCCGCCAGGAAATTGTCGGGGCCATCGGCGTGATCGGCCCGACCCGCATCAACTACGCCCGTATCATCCCGTTGGTGGACTACACCGCCAAGGTGGTCGGGCGCCTCATTGGCTGACGTACACAGACGGAACCCCATGACCCAAAATCATAACGACCAGAACCCGCAGGATCTCTCTTCCGAGACCTCCCCCGAGATCGAGGCGCAGCTTGAGGAAGCGGCCGAAATCCAGGACGAGATCGACGAGGAGGCCCACTCGCCCGAGCAGCACATCGCCCATCTGGAGGCCGAGAACGAGCGCCTGCGGAGCGACTACCTGCGCGCCCTGGCCGACGCCCAGAACATCAAGCGTCTGGCCGACAAGCGGGTCGAGGACAACAGCAAGTACGCGGTCGCGAACTTCGCCAAGGAAGTGATTCCGGTGGCCGACAACCTGGCCCGCGCCCTGACCGCCGCCACCGCCGACGCGCGCGCCGCCAGCGACGTGGTCAACACCCTGGCGATCGGCGTGGAGATGACTGAAAAGGAACTCCAGACGGCGCTGTCCAAGTACAACATCAAGCGCATCGACGCCCTGAACCAGCCGTTCGACCCCAACCACCATCAGGCTATGACCGAGATCGAGAACACCTCGGTTCCGACCGGGACCGTGATCCAGGTGTTCCAGGACGGCTACGTGCTGCACGACCGCCTGCTGCGCCCGGCCATGGTCGTGGTGTCGCGCGGCGGCCCCAAGCGCGAACCCAAGCCCGAAGGCGACGCCCCGGCCGAAGACGGTGTGGACCGCAGCGTCTGAGGGGACGACTCAAGGAAGTGAAGGGGATTCACCACAGAGGACGCAGAGGGCACAGAGATTTCGGTGATTTCTGCGTTCTCTGTGGCACCCCCCCCTTCACTCCCTCTTACGGCGCCACGTAGACCCGACAGTCGGTCGTTGCGTCAGAGAAGAAGTGATAGGTTTTTTCCCGGTCGGCCCGCTTGCCGGGGTCGTAGAGGTTGTAGCCGACCTTGGCGACCCCGGTGATCCCCTTGCCTTCCTCGCCGATGAAGGCGATGTAAAGCTCGGCCACGCGCTTCTGGTTGAAGCCGCCCTGCTGGCACAGGCGCGACAACTCCCGGTCCAGGGTGCCGATTTCCCAGTAGGGTGCCGATGACGTGGCGTAGCGGCGGGCCTGCTCGTCATAGGCCGCCGCCGGGCTCAAAACCCCCAGCATTACCGATAGAACCACCATCGCGCGCAGCATAGTCAATTCCCCCTCAGCCGGCCGTCGAGGCTGGACAGCGTGCCATACAGGTCTGGCCGGCGATCACGGAACACGCCCCAGGCGCGGCGGGCGGCGCGCACGGCATCCAGGTTAAACGTCGCGGTCAGCACGCCTTCGCTCTCGCGGTCCATTTCGGCCACCTTGGCGCCGGTGTGGTCGGCAATGAAACTGCCGCCATAAAACGTCAGGCCGCAGGTCTTGCCCTGCTCGGACCCAACCCGGTTGGAGGCGACCAACGGCATCAAGTTGGCCCCGGCATGGCCCTGCATGACACGCTGCCAGTGGCCCAGGCTATCCAGTGTCGGGTCCTGCGGCTCGGACCCGATGGCGGTGGGGTAGAGCAGAACCTCAGCCCCCATCAGGGCCATTGCGCGGGCCGCCTCGGGGAACCACTGGTCCCAGCAGATACCGACGCCAAGGGTCGCAAAGCGCGTCTTCCATACCCGGAACCCGGTGTCGCCGGGCGAGAAATAGAACTTCTCCTCGTACCCCGGACCCTGCGGAATGTGGGACTTGCGGTAGGTGCCCAAAATGGCCCCATCGGCGTCGATGATGGCCACCGAATTATAATGCGCCGGCCCGGCGGCCTCGAAGTACGACACCGGCAAGACCACGCCAAGCTCGGCCGCCAGCGCCGAGAAGCGGGCCAGCACGGGATGATTTTCGAACTCGCGGGCGTCGGTGAACCAGTCGGGGTCCTGATCCTTGCAGAAATACGGCGTCTCGAAAAGTTCCTGCAACAGGATGATCTGCCCACCCTTGGCCGCAGCCTCGCGCACCAGTGCCTCGGCCCGGTTCAGGTTGGCGGCAAAATCATCGCCGCAGTGCATCTGCGTGGCGGCCAGGGTGACGGTGCTCATGGCGGACCCAGTTGGTCTGGTCGGAGAGGAACAGTATGGCTTGGCCAGGGGGGCGGTTGGCAACGGGTTTCGAAACATTCCGCTTACGCGAATGGGCTGTACCGGTGGGAGCCCGTCCGCGCCAGCGGAACCACCGGATAGCGATCACCGCGTCCAGCGATGTTGCTGCGGATCAAGATCCCCGAGGATGACATCGACCATGTAAGCGGCGATCCTCGTGGTGTCGAAAAGGCGCCGATACGCCGCCCAACCCGCTTCGGCCACCCGCTTTCGTGCGTCGTCGTCGGCAAGAAAGTGGTCCAGCTTGGCGACCAACTCGTCCTCGGTGGAATAGAAGCCCAGTTCGCTGTCATCGAACAGCGCGTCGAACCCGGCAGCCCGATCGATGAACGTCAGTTGTCCGGACCCGACCAGATGGGCCATGCGGTCGGAACTGTACCAGGTGGTGTCGTTCCGGCGACTGATGTTCAGGCCCATGGCCGAGGATGCCAGCGCAGCCTCGTACGGCGCACCGACCTTCAGCGGTGCGCCGAGACATCCCGGAAAATCGCCGCGCAGATGGGGCAAGGCCGCCATCAGGCGCTCCGCGATCTCGTTGCCGCAAGTTTCCTGTCCGCAGTGGTTGCGGGGAAAGGGCCCCGATCCGACGGCGAAGAACAGGTCGGACGCCAGGTCCCGCCGAGGAACCGCAAAACAACGCGCCCGTTCTATGGACGGATCGACCGGGTTGGGAAGGAACGCCACCGCGTGCCGCCCGGACGCCGACAGGGCGTCAAGCTGCGTCCCGGCGGTGGAGACGAAGGTGGCGTCCACATGGTCGATCTTGCTGTTCAGGCGCCGCACGTTGTCCGGCTCAAACAGCGGATCCACGTTCCACTGCGCCAGCCGAACCGCCGGCAAGGCATCGCGCAGGCGCACCAGGGTCTCCGGCCGGATGCTGTCGGCGTGGCCAAACAGAATGATGTCGGGACGGAACTCCTTGGCGACGGCGACAAGCTGATCGTTGGCGGGACGGATCCCCCACTTCCTGCTGCGGAAGATGGTGGCGGCCCTGGCGATGTCCCTGTCGCTGAACGGCAGCACATGGTGGCCGCAGCGGGTCAGTCCATTCGAAATCTTGAAGGGAACACCGTAGTAACCAGCGCCCTTCACCGTAAGAGAAAGATTCGCAACGTGAAGAATTTTCTTCGGATGCATGACGGTGAAAATCTCCTCCCCTTCCCCATTTTCTGAAGTGCCCAGGTTATGCTGCGCCTCGGGGGGCCCCTTTATAGCCGGAGGCCATCATTGACGCAATTGCGCCTCCATGGTACCGAACCGCCCGGCCCAATTGCCATTTTCCAGCCGAGGTTGCCGTCCCTGATGAGCCGTGTCTTCCGCCCAGAAGTCCTTGTGGCGCTGTTCACCGTGCAAATGGCCAGCGGCTTCATTGTACGGCCGACCCCGACGTGGGCGCTGGTTTTTTATGCGGGATTTCTCCCGTTGACGCTGTGGGCAATCTGGCAGCACCGGCACGGACGCTGGTTTCGCGATCCGGCCCTCCTGACGGCCATCGCGATGATCTCCTGGTTCAGCGCGACCGTGTTCTGGGCGGTTGACCAGCCGACAGAGCGGGGCGTGAAATTCTTTGTTGGCGGCGTGATGAACGCGGTCTTCGTTATTGGAGGGGTATTCGCGTTCGCCGTCGCGACGGAAGACGCACGCGAGCGGTTCTACCGGGCGATTGGGTTCGCCGCGCCCGTGAACGCCATCATCGCCATGGTGCACAACTACCTCCTCAAGGACGAACCCGCAGCACGGCTGACCGGCTGGGCGGAAACCCGGCACGAGGTCCTTGGCGCCAATATCATGGCCATTGCCGCAATGATCACGGTGCGGAACCTCGCGTGTGCGCCATCGACGAGATGGCGCCTCGTTTGGGGGACCGCTCTCCTCCTGGAACTGACCTTCATCTTTTTGACCGGAAGTCGCGGGGCATGGCTGGCCTGCGCAGCCGGGATTGGCATCTTCCTGGTCGCAACAACGTGGCGTGTGACGGCGGCAGCCGCCGTGGCGGCGGCAGCTGCGCTCGTGGCGGCCTTGTCCATTCCCGCGGCGCGGGAATTTGTCGTCACCAATCTGGCGCGCCACCCCTATCGCCTGGAAATCTGGTCGGAGACGATCTCCCGCTGGCAGGAGCACCCCTTCGCCGGTTGGGGAGTCGGGAACGACGCGACGTTTGTCATTGACCAGATCACCTTTCCGCACAGCCTCTATTTCTCCGCCTTGTACTACGGTGGCGTCATCGGCCTTGGGCTGTTGCTGGCCACCTACGGCATGGCGATTCAACGCGCCGTGTCCACGACGGCCGGCGTGACCCGCACGATGGTACTTGCGCTTCTCGCCGTATCCATGACGGCCGGCCTGACGGACATTGGTCAACCCATTCGTGCGCCGTCCGAGGAATGGTATATTATTTGGCTGCCCATCATCCTTGCGGTTGGGCTCAGCATACCCGTCTCCTGCCTCGCCGGGCGCACCGTGTCCTGTTCAAAGGACGGCGCGCACTCCGCCGCTTCACTCCCGCAACCCTCGGAAAAATAGCCATGTCCTCTGCTCATCCCATCCGCCGTGCCCTGATCTCCGTGTCCGACAAGTCGGGCCTGATCGACTTCGCCCGCTTCCTGGCCGACCAGGGCGTCGAGATCCTGTCCACCGGCGGCTCGGCCAAGGCCATGAGCGCGGCCGGCATCCCGGTCAAGGAAGTGGCCGACCACACCGGCTTCCCCGAAATGCTCGATGGCCGGGTCAAGACCCTGCACCCCAAGGTCCACGGCGGCCTGTTGGGCATCCGCGGCAATGCCGAGCACGAGGCCGCCATGGCCGCGCACGACATCGCCCCCATCGACCTGCTGGTGGTCAACCTCTACCCGTTCGAGGAAACCGTCGCCAAGGGCGGGGACTACGACGACTGCGTCGAGAACATCGACATCGGCGGCCCGGCCATGATCCGCGCCGCGTCCAAGAACCACGCCGCCGTGACCGTGGTTGTGGACGCCGCCGACTACGCCGTGGTGAGGGACGAGATGACCGCCAACGGCGGGGCCACCACCCTGGACCTACGCAAGCGCCTGGCCGCCACCGCCTATGCCCGCACCGGGGCCTATGACGCCGCCATCAGCCAGTGGTTCGCCGGCGCCCTGGGCCAGACCTTCCCCAAGCGTCTGGTGCTGGCCGGCGAGCTGCGCCAGGAAATGCGCTACGGCGAGAACCCCCATCAGGCCGCCGCGTTCTATGCCAATGCCGAGGCCCGGCCCGGCGTCGCCACCGCCACCCAGTTGCAGGGCAAGGAACTGTCCTACAACAACCTCAACGACACCGACGCCGCCTATGAACTGGTTGCCGAGTTCAAGGACACCGCCTGCGTCATCGTCAAGCACGCCAACCCGTGCGGCGTGGCGCTGGGCGGCTCGCTGAAGGAGGCCTATCTGCGGGCCTATTCGTGCGACACCGAAAGCGCGTTCGGCGGCATCGTCGCGTTCAACCAGACCCTCGACGGCGCGACGGCCGAGGAACTGGCCAAGATCTTCCTGGAGGTCATCATCGCCCCGGACATCGACGCCGACGCCCGCAAGGTGCTGGAGGGCAAGAAGAACCTCCGCGTCCTGACGACCGGCGCCCTGCCTGATCCGACGATGGGCGGCTTGATGATCAAGTCACTGGCCGGCGGCTATCTGGTCCAGGGCCGCGACGCCGCCCTGACCGCCGCAGAACTGAAGGTGGTCACCAAGCGCCAGCCGACCGACCAGGAAATGAAGGACATGCTGTTCGCCTTCACCGTCGGCAAGCACGTCAAGTCCAACGCCATCGTCTATGTCCGCAACGGCATGACCGTGGGCGTCGGCGCCGGCCAGATGAGCCGCGTCAACTCCGCGCGCATAGCAGCGTTCCGCGCCGAACAGGCCGCCCAGACCGCCGGTGACAGCGAAAGCTGGGCCAAGGGGTCGGTGGTGGCGTCCGACGCCTTCTTCCCCTTCGCCGACGGCCTGCTCGCCGCCGCCGAGGCCGGCGCCACGGCGGTCATCCAGCCCGGCGGCTCCATGCGCGACGAGGAGGTCATCAAGGCCGCCGATGAAGCGGGGCTCGCCATGGTGATGACGGGGATGCGGCACTTCCGGCATTAAGGGGGTGGTGGCCCTGATGGGGGGCTGGTGCGTTTGAGGAAAAGGCCGGTTCCTAGGAGGGAGCCGGCCATTTTTTGATATTGATGCACGCGGCAGGATTCGAACCTGTGACCCACAACATCGTGCGGTGCCCGCTCGGCCCGACCATAAATTTGGTGTTCAGGTGCTCACGCGGGCGCGGTAGAGTACCGCTATGCAGATCTACAGCGACGAGTCCGGGGGAGTAGATGGCGACCATTTTGTGGTCGCCGCACTTCTTTGTGCCCCTGCGGATACAAGGGATGCCCTCAAGGCCATCCGCAAGATCACCCGCCCTATGGACGGCGAAGTCAAGGGTACCGGCCTTTCGCCGGACCACCGCGCACGGTGCCTGGACGTAATCTTCACGCGCCGGGCATTGGCCGTTGCTGTGGTCTGGAACCGTGCCCTACCCATTGGCGGCTGGTCGAAACAGAAAATGTCGGAGCTGGATATCCGCTCGGCGATGCAAGTAGAAGCCTGCCAGACGCTCCTTCAGAGCGGGACTCTGGTCGGCAGCCCAACGATCACGATTGATAGCGGTCGCTACGTGGCACGCCATCTGGACGCCAGCCTTGAGGAGGTTCGAATGAGACTGGTGGCGCTGTCGCCGGCCTCAAGCAGGATCCAAATTGAAAAGCGGCTCAGTCATGACGTGCCGGGACTGCAACTCGTCGATATCGGCGCCAACACCGTCTGGCGGTCGCTGCAGCCAGGAGACACTGTCAGCCATGATCGCCTCCTGGTGCAGGACCTCATGGAGAAGCAGCATCTGGTCGTCCAGCAAGTGAAACTCGGCGGCCGCGTGCCCCACTGGCTCTCTACCCAAAGCCACGTCTTCTAAGAGCAAAAGGCCGCCCGGTGAGGGCGACCCTTGCAGAAGGCGTGCGACGATCCCGTGGCGTTTCTCATCCCAGTGACTCGCGGTGCCACGAAGGGCCCCTCCTGGATGGGCACGGGGCGCGGATGCATGCACCACTTACCCTGCACTGGGCATAATTTACGCCCACACGTCTCAAAACTCAACCGTTTATGAGCCAATCCACCTTTCGAAAAGCCATTGTGCGACTGCCGCGCCACAAGCAAAAAGGCCGGTCCCCATTCCAGGAACCGGCCTTTGCTATCTTTGGTGCACCCGACAAGATTCGAACTTGTGACCCCTGCCTTCGGAGGGCAGTACTCTATCCAGCTGAGCTACGGGTGCTGAGAGGACGGGCACCATATCGAGTCCCGGCTTAAAAGGCAATGGTCCGTCGCAGGGCAAACACACGCCCTGCTACCTTTTCACCCTCACCACTGCCGGGTCCAGTGCCGTCGCCTCCACCTCGGCGCCGGACGGCAACGGCGCCTCCGCATCCCTCAGCCATGCCGCGATATCTTCCAGCACCCGTTCGCCCTGCAAATCCCGCAGCAGCATGTGCCAGCCGTTGGGGTAGAGGACAAACCGTTGCCCTTGGGCAGGGTCCAGTTTGCGGGCGGCGTCGATGGTTGGGCCGGGGGGGACGATCTCGTCGCGTTGGCCGTACAGCCACAGCAGCGGCACTTGCACACTTCCGGCCGCCCCATGGGCGGTTTCCATCAGGTCCACCAATCCCAGGATAGTGTCTACCCGCGTGCTCTTGATGACCAGCGGATCGGCGCCCAGGCCGCGCAGCATCTCGAAATTGTCCGAGGCCCAGATGTCCAAGCCCTGGCCGGTCACCTCCATGCCGGGCACCAGGCGCGCCGCGATGGTCAGAACGGCGCGCTGCACCCACGGCATGGTCGAATGCCCCCACACCGCCGGAGCGGCCAGGATGGCTCCGTCCACCGGCGGCGGATTGGGACCGGCCAGCGCGGTCAGGGCCAGCGCGCCGCCCATGCTCTCGCCCAGCAGCACGACGCGGGCGCCGG
>LAEA01000085.1 GCA_000961745.1 Rhodospirillaceae bacterium BRH_c57
CAGCCTGGCCCAGCCGATGGGGCCCACCGCTACCGCTCCCGACCCGACGGCCCCCGCCCCTAACGTCGCCGCCCTGCCGGTTCCGGCCCCCTCTCCCGCTTCCGGGCCACGCTGGGCCAACGCACCCAAGCCCGGCGCGATCATCAATCATCCGGGCGCCACCGTGCGAAGCCTGCTTGGCGCTCCGGCGCTGCGGCGCCGCGAACCTCCGGCCGAGGTGTGGCAGTATTCCGGCGCGGGATGCGTGCTTGACATCACCTTCTATCCCGCCAAGGACGGCGGCCCGGCGCGCGCGGCCTATCTGGAAAGCCGATCCCTCGACGGTGCCACCATGGAACCGTCAGCCTGCCTGAACGGCATGGCCCCACCCCGCAGGTGACACTCCCCGCCAGTGACGTCGCGGCACAGTTAGCTCTAGGGCTGGCGCGGGCGGTTGCCTATAGTGGCACCGGGGCACGCCCCGCCCCCTGAGCCATCAAGCCGTGGACACCCGCATTCCCATGAAGACCATCCGCAAGCCCCGCGCCATCATCGACCGCAAGCACCTGGTTGGGATGCTGGACGACCTGGGGGCGGCCGACCGCACCGCGCAGGACAAGCGCAAGGATCTTCTGGCCCTGCTCAAGGAGGCGCACCGCGCCGGATACGCCGAGATCAAGCGGCGGTTCATGGAACAACGGCCCAATGGCGCCGTCACGGTGGCCGAGCATTGCTACCTGATGGACCAGATTCTCATCACGCTCTATGACTACGTGACCCACCATGTCTATGCACCGGGCGTGCGGACCAAGGGCGAGCACCTGTGCCTGATGGCCGTCGGCGGCTACGGGCGCGGCGAATTGTCGCCCTATTCCGACATCGACCTGCTGTTCCTGCTGCCCTACAAGTCCACGCCGTACTCCGAACAGGTCGTCGAGTACATGCTGTACATGCTGTGGGACATGGGCCTGAAGGTTGGCCATTCCACGCGGTCCATCGGCGAGTGCGTGCGCTTGGCCAAGACCGACATCACCATCCGCACCGCCCTCTTGGAGGCCCGCTGGCTGTACGGCGACCGCAAGCTGGCCGACGAGTTCCGCCACCGTTACCGCAACGATGTGATCGCCGGGTCCGGCATGGCCTTCGTCGAGGCCAAGCTGGCCGAGCGCGACAACCGCCACGACCGCCTGGGCGACAGCCGCTATGTGCTGGAGCCCAACGTCAAGGAGGACAAGGGCGGCCTGCGCGACCTGCACACCCTGTACTGGATTTCGCGCTATCTGTACGGCGTGACCGACGTGCGCGAACTGGTCGATATCGGCATCCTCAGCACCGAGGCGGCGCGCACCTTCATCAAGGCGCAGAGCTTCCTGTGGGCCGTGCGCTGCATGTTGCACTACCTGACCGGTCGGGCCGAAGACCGCCTGACCTTTGACCTGCAAAAGGAAATCGCCGCCCGCCTGGGCTACACCGACCACGCCGGGGCGGCCAGCGTCGAGCGCTTCATGCGCCACTACTTCCTGGTCGCCAAGGACGTCGGCGACCTGACCCGCATCTTCTGTGCCGTGCTGGAGGAGCAGAACAAGCGCAAGCCGCGCCTGACCCTGCGCCGCAAGAAGCATATTGATGGTTTCGTGGTCGAGGGCGGCCGCATCGCGGTGGCCGAGGAAACCCGGCTGGCCGATGAACCGGCCCGCATCCTGCGGCTGTTCCGCCACGCCCAGACGCTGGGGCTGGACATCCACCCCAACACCCTGAAGCTGGTGACCGAAAACCTCAAGCTGGTCACGTCCTTGCGCAACGACCGCGAGGCCAACGGTCTGTTCCTCGACATGCTGACCCATCCGCAGGAGCCCGACACCATCCTGCGGCGCATGAACGAGGCCGGGGTGTTCGGCCGCTTCATCCCGGAATTCGCCCGCGTCGTGGCGCAGATGCAGTACGATATGTACCACGTCTACACCACCGACGAGCACACCATCCGGGCCATCGGCATCCTCAGCCGCATCGAGCGCGGCGATCTGGCCGACGCCCTGCCGGTGGCGAGCCATGTAGTCCACACCGTGGACTCGCGCCGCGCGCTGTACGTCGCGGTGATGCTGCACGACATCGCCAAGGGGCGCGGCGGCGACCATTCCGAACTGGGCGCCAAGATGGCCCGGCGCCTCGGCCCGCGCCTTGGCCTGAGCCCCGAGGAGACGGAAACCGTGGCATGGCTGGTGCGCCACCACCTGGACATGAGCCGCACCGCCTTCAAGCGCGACATCGACGACCCGCAGACCATCGTGGACTTCGCCAATCTGGTGCAGAGCCCCGAACGCCTCAAGCTGCTGCTGGTCCTGACCTGCGCCGACATCCGCGCGGTCGGCCCCAGCGTGTGGAACGGCTGGAAGGCGGCCCTGTTGCGCGAACTGTACTACCGCACCGACGACGCCCTGTCCGGCGGCCTGTCGGCCGAGGCCCGCGACGTGCGCGTCAAGCGCAAGAAGGACGCCCTGCGCGAGGTGCTGGCCGACTGGCCGGCCGAGGCGGTGGACGACTTCCTGGCCCTCGGCTACCCGTCCTACTGGCTGGTCTACGACACCATGACCCACCAGCGCCACGCCCGCATGATCCGCCAAGCCGAGGACAACGGGGCGCCGCTGACCGTGGAAATGGTGCCCGACACCGCCCGCGACGTGGTTGACGTGACCATCTATTGCGCCGACCATCCCGGCCTGTTCGCCCGCCTGACCGGAGCGATCTCGCTGACCGGGTGTTCCATCGTCGATGCCAAGATCATCACCCTGACCAACGGAATGGCCCTCGACAGCTTCTCGGTCCAGGACCCCAAGGGCGAGCTTCAGGTCAGCCCGGAAAAGCAGTTGCGCCTGACCAAGGCCATCGAGGACACCCTGACCGGCCGCCACAACCTCCGCCAAGCCTTGGCTGCGAAGAAGTCCGACCTGCCCAGCCGCGCCCGCGTGTTCAGCGTGCCGCCACGCGTCATCCTCGACAACGCGGTGTCCAAGACCCATACGGTGATCGAGGTCAACGGCCGCGACCGACCCGGTTTCCTGTACGACGTCACGCGGACCCTGACCAGCCTCGGCCTGCAAATCAGCTCGGCCCATATCTCGACCTACGGCGAGCGGGTGGTCGACGTGTTCTACGTCAAGGACGTGTTCGGCATGAAGGTCGATCACCAGACCAAGCTGCGCCAAATCCGCGAAAATCTCATGGAAGTCCTGCACGGCGACAAGCAGGCACCGCTGCTGAAACGCAAAGTGGGGTGAGGGAGCGGGTTGCTTTTTAACTGAACCGCCAGCGGCGCTTGAAGAAAGTAAAGCGGAGAAACACAGAGAGCACAGAGGACACAGAGAGTGCGGAGCACTGCGCCGCAGGCGATAAATCCTCAAGGGGCGTTCTCTGTGTCCTCTGCGTTCAAACCCTTCACTTTCTCTCCCCACAGAAGGGTGGCATTCCATGGGTTCCAAGGGCCGCTCGGCCCTTGGCGGGTCCGGGCAGCGCCCGGCTTTCTTCCTCAGCCTCCAACGTCACCCCCGCCCATACCGCTTCAACAAGGCGCGGCCCATGGCTTCGGCGCTGTCGGGGCCTAGGTGCTGGTGGTCGGTTCCAAAGGCCTTGAAGGCCATGGCCAGAGCCACTGCGTCATCCAGGGCACGATGCTTGCGCAGGCCGATGTCGGAGGACAGCATGGCTGCCCCGGCTGGCTGCGTCTGACCGATCGGGAACGGCGGGTCCTGGCCGAACAGAACGGACAGCCAGCCCCTGTCAAAGGCCGGGTTGTCCGATTGCACGTCGGCCCCGGTCAGGTCGGCCAGCAGATGCTCAACCACCTGGGCGGCCGGCACGCCGCGGTCCTGGAGAATGGCACGGTCCAGGCCGTGCAGTCCCTCGGCCTCGGCGGTCCAGGCGAAGCGGTCCCACCATGCGGGCTCGGGCCGGATGAGATAGCTCGCGGCGCTCTTGAGGTCGGCGGCACACCACGCAACCTCGATCGGGAACCCGTTCTTGAGGCTGGAGGCCTCGACATCGATGAAGACCAGCATTGTTCCCTCTCCCTGTGGCGTGTCCCCCTGTGGCGTGTCCCCTGGCTCAACGCGCGGCGTTCCACCTTCGTCCTTGCCCATGCGTTGCTGATAGTGAAAACTGGTCTCATATAAAAATTCGGAGGTGCCGTGGAGATCCCGCCAAACCCAACCCCACCTGAGACTCAGTGGGAGCGTGACTGGGCTGCCCAACGCCGGTTACGGCGCGTCACCAGCCTGTCCAGTTTGGCCCGTTGTGTCGGCCGTGGCTTTCGCAAGCGCTGTCCCAAGTGCGGCAAGGGCGCCGTGGTCAGCGGGTTCCTGCTGCCCAACGCCGCCTGCGCCAATTGCGGCGAGGGGTATTCCCACATCCGCACCGACGACTTCGCGCCGTGGATTTCGATCATGCTGCTGGCCCACCTGCTGATGCCGGCCATGATTTCGGTCGAGCGCCTGTGGCACCCGCCATTCTGGCTGCACCTGCTGATCTGGGTTCCGGTTTCCATCGAGTTCGTGGTGGTCTTCCTGCCGCGCGCCAAGGGCATGGCGCTGGGCCTGATGTGGGCCCTGAACATCCGGGGCGACGAGCACCAGTATTAAAGATGTTGCAGCCGCCACAGGCCGTGCTTAGGTGATAACGCGCACATCCCGCGCGGGATTCCTGGAGCCATTCCCTTGGACGCACTTCTGACGCTGGCGCTTGACCCCTTGGTCTGGGTCGCCCTGGCCACCCTGATCGTGATGGAGATCGTGCTTGGCATCGACAACCTGATCTTCATTTCCATCCTCACCAACAAGCTGCCCGCCGAGCAGCGCGAGAAGGCCCGCCGCATCGGCATCGGCCTTGCGCTGGTCCTCCGCCTCGGCCTGCTGAGCATGGTCGCCTGGATTGTCCAGTTGACCGACCCGGTGTCCACGGTGTTCGACCACGGCGTGTCATGGCGCGACATCATCCTCATCAGCGGCGGCCTGTTCCTGGTGTGGAAGGCCACCAAGGAGATCCACGAGCACGTCGATACCACGTCCGACACCCATACCGCCGCCATCGCGGCGCCGGCGTTTGGCGCGGCCATCGTGCAGATCCTGGTTCTCGACATGGTGTTTTCCATCGACAGCATCATCACCGCCGTCGGTATGACCGAGCATGTCCCGGTCATGGTGATCGCCGTCATTGTCGCCGTGTCGGTGATGCTCCTGGCCGCCGCCCCGCTCGCCAACTTCATCAGCCGCAACCCGACCGTGGTCATGCTGGCGCTGGGGTTCCTGTTGATGATCGGCATGATGCTGATCGCCGAGGGTTTTGGGGCGCACGTTCCCAAGGGGTACATGTACGCCGCCATGGCGTTCTCGGCCCTGGTCGAAGGGCTCAACATGATGACACGCCGGGCCCGCGAGAAGCGTCAGGCGGAAGCCGCCAAGGAGGGTGCGTCCCAGTAATTCGGACCAGCCCTTGACGCCGCACGTCAAGGGCCCCATCCTGCCGATATCCAAGGGGTGCCCCGCAGGGGGCTGAGATCCGGTGACGCACCGGGAACCCTACGAACCTGATCCGGGTCATACCGGCGGAGGGATGGAATCGGCCAGGATGACGCTCCCGGCCTTTTGCGCACAGCCCGCGCATTCCCCCACCCGGCGCCCGGATCTCCCGTCACCGCGTTGGGAGATCCCGCCACATGTCCGATACCCCTCACGTTTCCTGCACCGCCCTGCCCGGCAGCCGCAAGGCCCATGTGCCCGGCCCGGCGGGCAGCCGCGTGCCGTTCCGCGCCATCGACCTGCACCCGACCGCCAACGAGCCGCCGGTGTTCGTCTATGACACCTCCGGCCCGTTCACCGACCCCGACATCACCGTGGACATCGCCAAGGGCCTGCCGCGCCTGCGCGAAGCCTGGGTTGCTGGGCGCGGCGACAGCGCGGCCTATGACGGCCGCGTGGTCACCGGCGAGCACAACGGCGAGCACACTGGAGTCGGGCCCTTCCCGGTCGCCCACCGCCCGCGCCGCGCCCTTGAGGGCAAGGCCGTGACCCAGTTCGCCTACGCCAAGGCCGGCATCGTCACCCCGGAAATGGAATTCGTCGCCATCCGCGAGAACCTCGCCCGCGAGGAGGCCGCCGAGGCCCCGGCGCGCGACGGAGTGCCATTCGCCGCCCGCATCCCGGACTTCATCACCCCGGAGTGGGTGCGTGACGAGGTGGCGTCCGGCCGCGCCATCATCCCGGCCAACCTCAACCACCCCGAGCTTGAGCCCATGGCCATCGGGCGCAACTTCCTGACCAAGATCAACGCCAACATCGGCAATTCGGCGGTGCTGTCCTCGGCCGCCGACGAGGTGGAAAAGATGGTGTGGTCCATCCGCTGGGGCGCCGACACCGTCATGGATCTGTCCACCGGCAAGGACATCCACAACATCCGCGAATGGATCGTGCGCAACAGCCCCGTGCCCATCGGCACCGTGCCGCTGTACCAAGCCCTGGAAAAGGTCAACGGCGTGGCCGAGGACCTGACCTGGGAGGTCTACCGCGACACCCTGATCGAGCAAGCCGAGCAGGGCGTGGATTATTTCACCATCCATGCCGGCCTGCGCTTGTCCCACATCCCGCTGACCGCCAACCGGGTCACCGGCATCGTGTCGCGCGGCGGGTCGATCATGGCCAAGTGGTGCCTCGCCCACCACCGCGAGAGTTTCCTCTACGAGCGGTTCGACGAGATATGTGAGATCCTGCGCGCCTATGACGTGGCGGTCAGCCTGGGCGATGGCCTGCGCCCCGGCTCCCAGGCCGACGCCAACGACGCCGCCCAGTTCGCCGAACTCAAGGCCCTGGGCGAACTGACCAAGATCGCCTGGGCGCGCGACGTGCAGGTGATGATCGAAGGCCCTGGCCACGTCCCCATGCACAAGATCCAGCACAACGTGGACCTCCAACGCGAACTGTGCGGCGACGCCCCGTTCTACACCCTCGGGCCGCTCGTCACCGACATCGCGCCGGGCTACGACCACATCACCTCGGCCATCGGGGCGGCCATGATCGGGTGGTTCGGCACCGCCATGCTGTGCTACGTGACGCCCAAGGAACACCTGGGCCTACCCGACAAGGAGGACGTGCGCGTCGGCGTCGTCACCTACAAGATCGCCGCCCACGCCGCCGACCTCGCCAAGGGCCACCCCGCCGCCCGCATCCGCGACGACGCCCTGTCGCGCGCGCGGTTCGAGTTCCGCTGGCAGGACCAGTTCCACCTGTCCCTGGACCCCGAAAAAGCCCAGGACTTCCACGACAAGACCCTGCCCAAGGACGCCCACAAGACGGCCCACTTCTGCTCCATGTGCGGCCCCAAGTTCTGCTCCATGAAAATCAGCCACGAGGTCCGGGCCGAGGCGCAGAAGGGCATGGAGGCGATGAGCGAGAAGTTCCGGGAAGGCGGAAGCGAAATCTACCGGCCGGACGCGGCGGAGTAGGTCGGGAGGGGGGTGGGGGACTTGCGGGTCCCTCCCCCCCACCTATTTGCCGCGTTGGTCCGCTGTCGCGGAGGGCTGCCGCCGGCCTGGAGGGAACCTCCAGACCTCCCTTGTTTTCTTGAAGAAACAAAAGGGGTTCGGGGTTCACCCCGAGCGGGTGTGGGCAGACCACCTTCTTCCAGGGGGTCAGTTCATAGGGCGGACGGTATCAGCGCTTCAGGACGCAGATCGCCTCGACCCCGAACAGGTTGGCACGGCGGCTGTGAACGGGGCGCTGGAGGGGGTGGCCGTGGCGGTCCAGGGTAAAGGACTTTTCGACCGTGATGCCCAGGGTGTCGCACAGTTCCGAGAAGTCGCGGATGGTGCAGAAGTGGATGTTGGGGGTTTCCCACCACTGGTAGGCCAGGCTTTCCGTCACCGGCATCCGGCCCTGACCGAGGATCTGCAAACGGTTGCGCCAGTGCCCGAAGTTGGGGAACGACACGATGGCCCGCCGCCCAATGCGCAGCAGGTTTTCCAGCACGCCCCTGGGGTCGCGGGTGGCTTGAAGGGTCTGTGACAGGATGGCATAGTCAAAGGCGTCCGAGGGGTAATCCTTGAGATCGGTGTCGGCGTCGCCCTGGATGACGCTCAGGCCCTGACTGACGGCGGCGCGGACGCCGGCCATGGACAGCTCGATCCCACGGCCATCGACCTGCTTGACCTTATACAGATAGTCCAGCAACGCTCCGTCGCCGCAGCCGATGTCCAGCACGCGGGTGCGCGGCTCGACCAGATCGGCGATCAACTTGAGATCGACGCGGATGCCGTTCGAGGTGGTGGTGGCGATCATGGCTTAGGCGCCTTCCGGGGTTCAACGGGTAGCCCGCGACGTTCCTCGGCGCCCTTCAGGAACCCGGTCAGGGTGTCATGGAATTCCGGCTCGTCCAGCAGGAAGGCGTCGTGGCCCTTGTCGGAGTTGACCTCGACAAAGCTGACGTTGGCCGCCACCGCGTTCAGGGCGTGCACGATGGCCCGGCTTTCCGAGGTCGGAAACAGCCAGTCCGACGAGAACGAGATCACGCACCAGCGCACGGTGGTGTCGCGGAAGGCGTTGGCCAGCACCCCGCCGGCCTCGGTCGCCAGATCGAAATAATCCATGGCGCGGGTGATGTAGAGGTACGAGTTGGCATCGAACCTGTCCACGAAGGTCGAGCCCTGATAGCGCAGGTAACTCTCGACCTGGAAATCTGCGTCGAAGCCATAGCCCACGCTGTCGCGGTCCTGAAGGCTGCGCCCAAACTTGCGGTGCAGGGCGGGTTCGGACAGATAGGTGATGTGGGCGGCCATGCGCGCCACGGCCAGCCCGCGATGGGGCTTCACGCCGTGGCTGAAGTAATCGCCGCCGTGCCAGTCCGGGTCGGTGGTGATGGCCTGCCGTCCGACCTCGTGAAAGGCGATGTTCTGGGCCGAATGGCGATAGCTGGTAGCAATCGGCACGGCCGCGAACACCCGGTCGGGGTGCGAATGCGCCCACTCCAGGGTCTGCATCCCGCCCATGGACCCGCCGATGACGCAGAACAACTGGTCGATGCCCAGGTGGTCGATCAGGCGGACCTGGGCTTGCACCATGTCGCCGATGGTGATGACCGGGAAGGACAGGCCCCACGGCGTGCCGGTGGCCGGATTGATCTCGCCCGGCCCGGTCGACCCCATGCAGCCGCCCAGCACGTTGGGGCAGATGACAAAGAACCGGTCGGTGTCGATGGCCTTGCCCGGCCCGACCAGGGTGTGCCACCAGCCCGGCTTGCCGGTCACCGGATTCGGGCTGGCAACGTACTGGTCGAGGGTTAGGGCATGGCAAATCAGGATGGCGTTGGAGCGGTCGGCGTTCAGGGTGCCATAGGTTTCAAAGGCCACGGTGAACGGGCCAAGATCCACCCCGCAGGCGAGCCTGATCGGCCGGTCGGCACCCAGTGACACCGTCTTTGCGCGCGAAATCGTCCGGTCCTGAGACATGTCCGTATCGTTGCTCAAAAGCGCATCCCTTCCTGCCCGCAGGAGGCGGGAAACGATTGCTATGAATGCCGGTGCGGCCTGTCAACGTTTTCTTTGATTTTGGGTCGGCGCTGGACTACTCCTATGCGGCTTGTTTCAACAGGATGAACGCCATGCCAGGGGATGCCGCACCGCCAGTCAGCCCGCGCTCCGCCGAGTCGGATCTGGAAGAGCTGCGCCGCACGATCGACAGCATCGACGACCGGCTGCACGATCTGGTGGTCGAGCGCGCCGCCGTGGTCGAACGGATCGGGGCAGCCAAACGCGTGGTCGATGACGGCGAGACGCCGGTGTTCGTGCGGCCGGGCCGCGAGATCGGCATTCTCCGCCGTCTGCTGACCCGTCACAAGGGGCCGTTCCCCAAGTCGGTCATCGTCCGCATGTGGCGCGAAATGTTCGCCGGCACCCTGGCGGTGCAGAACCCGCTGAGCGTGGCCGTGTGCATGCCCGTGCGCGGGGCCGGATACCTGGAAATCGCCCGCGACCAGTATGGCGCCTACACCCGCATGGAGCCGGTGCCGACCCCCGGTGCCGTGGTCCGCATGGTGGCCGAGGGCATGGCGACCATCGGCGTGCTGCCGCTGCCCATGCTCGAAGAGGGTCAGAAGTGGTGGACCATGCTGGTTTCGGACATGATCGGCACGCCGCGCGTCATTTCGCGCCTGCCGCTGTGCGGGATCGGGCCGGGGCGCGGCGACGGGGCCGAAGCACTGTCCATCGGCCGCATGGTGCAGGAGCCGACCGGCAACGACCGTACCTATCTGGTGGTGGAGACGCGGCCGGAACTCAGCCGCGTCGGCCTGCGCACGCTGGTCGAGCAGGCCGGGCTGCCGGTCCAGGAACTGGTCGATACCCATGAGCCGCCGTCCGGTGACCGCCTCCACCTGCTGGAGCTGAACGACTACGTGGCACCTGACGACAAGCGCGTTTCGATGCTGTCGGTCGATGCCCAGGTGACCCGCGCGGTGATCGTCGGTGGCTACGCCGTGCCGTTCACCGCCGAAGACCTGGCCACCGCCGAAGACCTGGCCTAGATCTCCCCCTCTCATGGATGCACCATCATGAGCCTGCCCAAGCCGCAGCCCGGTATTCTCGATATTGCTCCCTATCAGGGCGGCGAATCCGTCATCAAAGGCGTTGACCGGGTCATCAAGCTGTCGTCCAACGAAAGCGCCCTCGGCCCCAGCCCCCGCGCCGTCGAAGCGTATACCAAGGTGGCCGGGCAGTTGCACCGCTACCCCGATGGTGGCTCGACCAAGCTGCGCGAGGCCATCGGCGCCCGCCACGGCCTGGACCCCGACCGCATCGTGTGCGGCGCCGGGTCGGACGAGCTGATCGGCCTGCTGGTGCGCGCCTACTGCGGCCACGGCGACGAGGTGCTCTATCCCGAGCACGGCTTCCTGATGTATTCGATCTACGCCAAGGGCTGTGGCGCCGTCCCGGTGCGCGCTCCCGAGCGCAATCTGACGGCCGACATCGACGCCGTTCTGGCGGCGGTGACCGAGCGCACGAAGATCGTGTTCATCACCAACCCCAACAACCCCACCGGCACCTATACGCGGGCCGAGGAACTGGTGCGCCTGCGCCAAGCCCTGCCCGAGAACGTGCTGCTGGTGGTCGATGCCGCCTATGCCGAGTTCGTTGACCGCAACGATTATTCGGATGGCCGCGATCTGGTGGACAGCACCCCCAACACGGTGATGCTGCGCACGTTCTCCAAGATCCACGGGCTGGGCGGGGCGCGGGTCGGCTGGGGGTACTTCCCGGTGGCCGTCGCCGACGTCATGAACCGCCTGCGCAGCCCGTTCAACGTCGCGCTGCCGTCCCAGGAAGCCGCCGCCGCAGCCATCGCCGACGCCGAGTTCACGGCGCTCGCCAAGGCCCATAACGATTACTGGCTGCCGTGGATGATCGAAGGTCTGCGCGGCCTGGGCCTGGAGGTCACTGACAGCGTCGGCAACTTCGTCCTGGTCCGCTTCGAGCCGGGCGCGAAGAGCGTCGAGGCCGCCAACGCGTTCCTCATGCAGCGCGGCATCATCGCCCGCCGGGTGGCCGGCTATGGCCTGCCCGACTGGCTGCGCATCACCATCGGCCGGGAGGACGAAAACCCGGTGGTCCTCGACACCATTCGGGATTTCCTGGCCCAATGACCAAGACCCCGCTGTTCAACAAGGTTGCCTTCATCGGCATCGGCCTGATCGGATCGTCCCTGGCCCGCGTGCTGCGGCGCGACGGGCTGGCCGCCGAGGTGGTGTGTTCGGCCCGGTCCGACGGCACGCGGGACAAGGCCATGGAGTTGGGCATCGTCGATGCCGCCTACGCCGATGCGCGTGAGGCCGTCGCCGGGGCCGACCTTGTGGTTCTGGCGACGCCGATTGGTGCTTATGGCGCGGTGGCCGAGCAGATCGGCCCGCACTTGGCGCCCGGCTGCATCGTCACCGATGTCGGGTCGGTCAAGCTGGCGGTCGTGCGCGACGTCGATCCGCACCTGCCGGCCGGGGTGCATTTCGTGCCCGGCCACCCCATCGCCGGCACCGAGCATTCCGGCCCCGAAGCCGGCTTCCCCGAGCTGTTCCGCGACCGCTGGTGCATCCTGACCCCGCTGCCCGGCACAGACCCGGCCGCAGTGGACAAGATCGTCGCCCTGTGGACCGCCGCCGGGTCCAAGGTGGACATCATGGACGCCGCGCACCACGACAAGGTGCTGGCCATCACCTCCCACCTGCCGCACCTGATCGCCTACACGATTGTCGGCACGGCCGACGACCTGGGCGAGCATCTGAAGCAGGAGGTCATCAAGTACTCGGCCTCTGGCTTCCGCGACTTCACCCGTATCGCGGCGTCGGACCCGGTGATGTGGCGCGACGTGTTCCTGAACAACCGCGAGGCCGTCCTTGAGGTCGTCCAGCGCTTCACCGAGGACCTGACCGCCCTGCAACGCGCCATCCGGTGGGGCGAGGGGGATACTCTCGAAGCCCTGTTCACCCGCACGCGCGGCATCCGGCGCAGCGTCATCGACATGCAGCAGGCCTATGGGTCGGGCATCGCCCGCCCGGACGTGCCAAAGACCGGAGAGGTTGACGAGTAGCCCAGCATGAGACGCGCCCTGCCAGCTCTGCTTATCCTTCTGTCGGGGCTGTTGGTCGCCCGCGACGGTGCCGCTGCCAGTTTCGACTGCCTGGAGGCCAAAGCCCCGGTCGAGCATGTGATCTGTAACGATCCCGTCCTCAACGCCCTAGATGACCGCATGGCCGAGGTCTACGCTGCCCAGCGCGACACGGCGCGGGCGTCCCAGCGTGTCTGGCTGCGCGAGCGCGTGGCCGCCTGCGGCCTTCCGGCCAAGGTGGACGAGCCAGTGGAGGCCGACGTATGGCGCCACGCCGGATGTCTGGTCGATCAATACCGCAACCGCCTCGCCGCCCTGGGCGCCCCGGAGAAAGTGCCCGAGTCGGGTCCGGCGACCGAGCTTCACCCCTTGTGCGTCGCCGCTGTTCTGTTCTCCGACCCAGAGAGCACGCCGCTTGACCTGGCCCTGTGCCACACCGGCACGCGCCACGTCCCGGTGGAGGCCGGGGATGACGGAGCACTGGTCGCTTATGACGTAAGAATGGGCTTCTCGACATGGATTTCCGTCCAGCCGGTGGCCACGCTGCCCGATGGCCGGCGGGCCGGGCTGGTGCACTACAACGGCGGCGGGACCGGCACGTTTTCCAGCATCGTCGCCTACGCGGGCGGCACGACGCCGGAGGTCGAACTCCTAATCGGCGGCGGCGACCGCTGCAACAGCGGGATCACGAAGGCGGCCCACGAAGCCCCGGACTGGCAGGTTTCATACGCGGTCACGGCGGCCGACGTCGGCGCCGCGCTGGAACTGCCGGACGATCAGACCGCTGACCTGCCGTTCTGCGCCATCTGCTGCCATGCCGAACTGGACGTGCGCATCGCCCCGGATGGAGAAGACCAAGTCCTCGCCGTGGTCCGCGATCCTGAATCCGCCGCGCCTCCGCAAGACCCGTCGCGCGCCGAAACCTGCCTCCACGAAGCCCTCGGCCCGGCGCTGCGCACCGAAGCCGCCGCCTTCCCGGCCGTTCGTGCGGCGTTTACGGCCTGTATGACGCGGTAGTGAAGTGAAGTGAAGTGAAGCGGGAGACCACAGAGGACACAGAGGAGGCACAGAGAAGGCACAGAGAGAGCGGAGTAGGTGACGCCGCAGGCGGATGACGCGGAATATTTAACTGCGCTGCGCGCTTTAAGAAAGAGTCCGTCACTTCTCTTCTTATTCACTTCTCTTCTTATTCACTTCTCTGCGGCCTCTGTGTCCTCTGTGGTAAATCCCCTTCACTTTCTTTTCCCAGCAACAAAAAAAAGGGCGGCTCCCCAAGGAACCGCCCTTCTGGCATTTCGGTCGCAACAAAAGTTACGCGCGGGCCATGCCCTGCTTGATCAGCTCGGCAGCCTTGTCGGCGTCGCCCCAGCCGGTGACCTTGACCCACTTGCCGTCTTCGAGGTCCTTGTAGTGCGCGAAGAAGTGCTCGATGCGCTTCAGGTCGGTTTCCTGGATGTCGGTGTAGTTGGTGACACCGTCATAGTAAGGGTGCAGCTTCTTGTGCGGCACGCAGAGGATCTTCTCGTCGGTGCCCGACTCGTCTTCCATCAGCAGCACGCCAATCGGCCGGGCGCGGATGACCGAACCCACGGCCACCGGGATGCGGCCCATGACCATCACATCGACCGGATCGCCGTCATCGGACATGGTGTGCGGAATAAAGCCGTAGTTGCACGGATAGTACATGGCGGTGTGCAGGAAACGGTCGACGAACATCGCGCCGGATTCTTTGCAGATCTCGTACTTGATG
>LAEA01000177.1 GCA_000961745.1 Rhodospirillaceae bacterium BRH_c57
GTCAAGGTTTGCACGCGGCGGGCGATCTCGCCGCGCAAGGCCCTGGCGGCGGCGTTGGCCACGGCACGGTCGGCGGTGCGGTTGGCGGCCAGACCGTCGGATTTCTCGGGCACGAAGGTCAGGCCCTCCAGATGGCCCAGGTGGTGGCCCTCCACGGTCACGGCATCGGTCTTGGACACGGCGGCCAGCAAAGGCTCGCCCTCGCGCAGACGCTTGGCCAGAACCGAGGTGCGCACGTCCACGAACCGCTGGGTCAAACGGTCGTGCAGGGCGTCGGACAGGCGGTCCTCGACGGCGCGGGCGCGTTCCTGCCAGTGCAGCGAATCCTGAAGCCAGTCGCCGCGATGGCTCATGTAGGTCCACACGCGGATGTTGGCGATGCGGTCGGACAGGGCGTGGATGTCGCCGTCCACCCGGTCGAGCGCGGCCAGATGCGTCGCCACCCAGTCGGTCGGCAGGCGCCGCCCCGGCGCGGTCAGGTAACGGTAGACCTGACCGAGCAGACGGGCATGGGTTTCCGGCATCACCTTGCGGAAGTCCGGCACCTGGCAGACCTCCCACAGCAGGCGGATGCGGTCGGGCGCGCTGGCGGCGCGGCGGATGTCCTCCTCGCGGGCCAGGGCCTCAAGCACAAGCTGGTCGTCAGCCGGGCGGGTACGCACCAGCCCCGGAACGGTCGCCGGAACCGCCAGAGAGCCCAGCAGCCCCTCGATTGAGGCAAAGCGCAGGTCCGGGTTCCGCCAGTACAGGGCGCGCAGCGGCGGGAACTGGTGGTTCTCCACCCGCTCGATCAGTTCGGGCTCCATCGCCCCGACGTCCGACGTGGTGCCGAATGTGCCGTCGTTCATGTGCCGCCCGGCCCGTCCGGCAATCTGGGCAACCTCGGACGCATCCAGGGCACGCGGTGCCCGGCCGTCGAACTTGCGCAGGGCGGCGAAGGCGACGTGGTCGATGTCCATGTTCAGGCCCATGCCGATGGCGTCGGTGGCCACCAGATGATCGACCTCGCCAGCCTGGAACATGCCGACCTGGGCGTTGCGGGTGCGCGGGCTGAGGGCGCCCAGCACCACCGCCGTGCCGCCGCGCGTGCGCCGGATCAGCTCGGCGATGGAATAGACGTCGGCGGCCGAAAACGCCACCACGGCCGAGCGCCGGGGCAGCCGGGTCAGCTTGCGCGGGCCGCCATACGAAAGGCTCGAAAAACGCGGTCGGGTGACGAACTCGGCATCGGGCACCAGCCGGCGCAGCAACGGCTTGATCGTCTCCGATCCCAGGAACATGGTCTCAAGCTGACCGCGTGCATGGAGGATACGGTGCGTGAAGATGTGCCCCCGGTCGGGATCAGCGGCAAGCTGCACCTCGTCCACGGCCAGGAACGATACCCGCCGGTCCACCGGCATGCTTTCCACCGTGCAGACGATGTAGCGGGCCTCGCGCGGGACGATGCGCTCCTCGCCGGTAATCAGGGCGACCTGAGCGGCCCCCTTGATGCGCACGATGCGATCATAGTTCTCCCGCGCCAGAAGCCGCAGGGGAAAACCGATCATGCCGCTGGCATGACCCAGCATCCGGTCGATGGCGAGGTAG
The DNA here is from genome assembly GCA_000961745.1 of Rhodospirillaceae bacterium BRH_c57. Taxonomy (GTDB): domain Bacteria; phylum Pseudomonadota; class Alphaproteobacteria; order Rhodospirillales; family Rhodospirillaceae; genus Cauispirillum. The sequence goes on from LAEA01000177.1 coordinate 1,588, forward strand.
GTCTTGCCGGTGTTGGTCGGTCCAAGGACCGCCGTGATCCGGGGACGAAGGGTATCGCTGCTCATGTCATGACAATCGTCACGCCGCCGGAAAACATCAAGAGTGATATTTTTTGGCCGGGGGAGGGAGCGGGCTCTGCCCGCGCCCGCCAGGAGGCGACGGCCTCCTGGACCTCGGGAGGTTATGGCGGTGCAGGCCGCGCGCAGACTCCCTTACGGGTTCCAAGGGCCGAACGGCCCTTGGCGGGCGTGGGCAGAGCCATCCTCCCTTTCTGCCTCAGAACTGCGTGCGCACGGTGAACGTCAGGTCGACCGCACCGTTGGCCGGGACGGTGACCGGCCACAGGGCGCGGGCGGCGTCTTTTTTCTCGTGGGGCTGGCTGGCTTCGGTGATTTCCCAGTCGCCGGGCAGGGTCTCGATGATGCGGACGGTGGCTGGGTCGGCGCCGCCGTTGCGCACGGTGATGCGGTGGCTGGATTCCACCACCTTCTCGGACAGGCGCTTGAAGGCGGTCTGCGTGCGTTCGACGGTCAGGTCGAAGGCCCGGCCGATCTCGACGCGGGCTTCCTCGCCGACTGGCACCGGCGGCAGCGGCGCCCCGCCGACAAAGCGTGCGTGACCACTGGAATCAGCGGCGTAGACCCGGATCGGGCCGGCCGGCAGGGGGGCGCCCAACGGGCCATCGGCGGCGTTGCGCAGGACCAGCAGGGTGGCCGGGTGGGAGCGGCGTTCGCCGGCATGGCGATCGTGGAACGCGTATGGGTTGCCCTCGTCCTCATAGACCGTTTCGATGGGCAGGGCTGTGGCGCCGAGCAGCCGGACCTGGCGGGTTTCCTGGGCGGTCAGGGTGATCGGGGCGGCCATGCGGTAGACATGCACGCCGTCCGTCGCCTCGCGCTGCACGCCGCCGCTGGCGTCTTTTTCCATCATGGGGGCGGAGGCCATGGCCCGTGTCATCATGGGGATCGGACCGTTGCCGCCGTCGGGCAGGCGGACGTCGCCGGCCACCACGGCCAAATTGGCGGACCGCCAATCCTGGGTGGTGCCGTTGCGCAGGGTGGCCCAGGTGGTGAGGTCGGCCTTCGTGCGGTCAGGCGCCAGGGTCAGCACATGGTCGGCCGTCCACGACAGGCCGCGCGTCAGGTAGCGCAGCGCCAGCGGAGCCGCCCCGGCCTTGGTGCCGTCGAGGGTGGCGCTCAGGCCCGAGCGCAGGGGCAGGTCCGGCGGCAGGGCATCGAACACCGGCTGGCCGGGCAGGCCGACGTGAATTTTGCCGTCGATCTCGGCGATCACCTGGGGAGCAGCGCGCAGAATGCGGGCCCGCTGGTGCACTTCCTCGCCGCTGTCGAGGACCCGCAAAACGGTGATCTCCCGGCCCTCATAGGCGCGCAGGAGGCTTTCGGTGTCGGCCACCGCGCCGCCCAGCCCCTGGCTGCGCACCGTGAAGGGCGAGCCGGACCCGACCGGCAGAACCTGGGCCGAGGCAGCGATCATCGCCTCGGATACGTCGGGCAGGTGGACCACCGTGGCGCCGTCATTCAGGGTCACCCGGCGCACATCCTCAACCAGCGCGAAGTCGGACTGGTAAACCGTGAGGCCGAGGCTGGTACGGGCAGCCGCATCGGCCGTGACGGGAGTCTCGGCCATGGCCGGCAGGGCCAGGGCAAGCGACAAAACCAGAGTAGACGGAACCAGACGCATGAACGGACCTCCAGGCAGACGGTGGGGCAGGCGGACTGTGGAGCCTCACCTTAAACCACCGAAAGCGGCAGAATTACGATCTGTCTACGTCTAGCTGGCTGTTTATGCCTGACCGGGCACGTCGCGGCTCAGGCCCTTGGCCTCCAGTTCGCCCAGATATTCGGCCCACAGGGCATCGTGGTCGCGGCCGAGCTGGTACAGCAGGTCCCAGGTGTACATGCCGGTGTCGTGCTGGTCGTCGAAGATGATCTTCAGGGCGTAGTTGCCGACCTGCTCCAGATCGACGATGCCGACCGACCGCTTGCCGCCCACGGTCTTGCGGTCGAGCGGGCTGTGGCCCTGGACTTCGGCCGATGGGCTCATCACCCGCAGGTATTCGGCCGGAAAGGTGAAACTTTCGCCGGACTGGAACGCCACGGTCAGGGTCTTGGCCTGACGGTCGGCGGTGATGTCGGTCGGCCAGGGTGAAGTGGACGCCGGAGCGGTAGTCGAAGTGGTGTTAAGGGACACGTCAGATCTCCTCGTCGTCGAGACGGCGGGCTTCATCCTCAAGCAGGATGGGGATGCCGTCACGAATGGGATAGGCCAGTCCGGCCTTGGCGGACACCAGTTCCTGGCGGGCGGCGTCATAGGTCAGCGGCCCCTTGGTCAGCGGACAGACCAGGATTTCCAGAAGCTTGGGATCGACCAGGCGGGCGGTGGGAGCGGAAGGGGCGGCGTCGTTCATCGAATTATCCAACTGGGGTTACTGGCGCAGGCGGTTGCTCGGCCCGCTGTCGGGGAAGCGCGCCATGTCGAGCAGGGCGAGCAACATGTCGGTCAGCGCCTGGAGATCCGGGGCTTCCAGCAGGGCCTGCTTCTCCTCGATCTCGAACGGGCAGATCATGGCGAGCGAGGTCACCAAGTCAGCCTCGGGGATCTCCTCCAGCAGACGGCGGTTGAGCGGCAGATCGCGGCTGGCCAGGAACGTCCCGACCGCGTCCAACAGGTGGGAGCGGTCGAACTGCACCGGGCCCGGCCCCTCCAGGTCCTTGCGGTAGATGTCCCACTCCGGTTCGATCAGGCGATAGCCGCGCTGGGTCGTCCGTTCGCCGCGAATGCGAAAGCGCTGCACGCCGGTCAGGGTAATCAGGAAGCGGCCGTCGTCGGTTTCCGAAAACGACGACACCCGGCCGGCGCAGCCGACGTCATAGACGCGCGGTGCCTGACCGGGGCCGGCGACCTCGGCCTCCTTGGGCTGGATCATGCCGATCATGCGGCCCATGCCCAGGCAGTCCTGAACCATGGCGACGTAACGCGGCTCGAAGATGTTGAGCGGCAGCTTGCCGCCCGGCAGCAACAGCGCGCCACCCAGGGGAAAGATCGGCAGGACCGGCGGCAGGTCATCGAACCGCGGGTGGAAAGCGCCCAGAATCATCGCCGCTGCTCCCTAAGGGTTTAAGGATCAGGAGAACAGCAGGGCCGACAGCTTGCGCCGCGCCCCCATGGTCACCGGATCGGTCGGGCCGAACGCCTCGAACAGCTTGAGCAGTTGCTTGCGCGCCTGCTCGTCGTTCCAGGTGCGGTCGGTCTTCATGATGTCGAGCAGGCCGTCGGCCGCCTCCTGCTTGCGCCCGGCGCCATAAAAGGCCATGGCGAGGTCGTAGCGGGCCTGAAGGTCGTGGGGGTCGGCCGCCACCTTGGCCTCCAGCACGCCGATCTCGCCGGCCGACTCGCTGGCCAAGTCGAGCATGGTCTTGACTGCCTGGACGTCGGGATGGGCCAGAAGCTCGGGCGGAAGCTGGCCGAGCACCTCGCTCGCGGTGTCCTGCTGCCCGGTCAGGACGAGGCAGCGCAGCACCCCGGCAAGGGCGGTGGGGTTGCCCTGATCCTGGGACAGGATGTGCTGATACATCTGCTGGGCGGCTTCGACCTGCCCGGCGTCGAGCATCTCCTTGGCCTCGGCCAGGGCTTCGTCCACCGTGTTGGAGGCGCCGCCGACCAGACGGTCGATGAACTGCTTGAGCTGGCTTTCCGGCAGGGCGCCCATGAAACCATCGGCCGGGCGGCCGTCCTTGAAGGCATAGACGGCGGGGATCGACTGGACCCGGAACTGGGCGGCCAGATCCTGGTTCTCGTCCACGTTGATCTTGACCATGCGGACCTTGCCGCCGCTCTGGCGGACCAGCTTTTCAAGCAGCGGGCCGAGCGTCTTGCACGGGCCGCACCACGGCGCCCAGAAATCGACAATCACCGGAACGTCGCGCGATCCCTCGATGACGTCGGCCATGAAGCTGGCGCTGTCGGTGTCCTTGACCAAGTCGGCCCCGGCGTTTGCCCCGGCGCTTACGCGTGGGGTGCCACCGTTCGGGGTGCCGGCGGGCGTGGAAGGCAGCCCGTTACCGTCGAGAATGATCGCCATGGAAACCGTCCCTCTTCGTGATGTCCAGGTCGTTTGCCAGATCGTTGGAATGCCAGTATTGCCAGCCAGTCCTTATAGCCAGTCTCCATAGATGGACCGGCCAATCGCCGCTGGCAAGGGCACAACCGTCGGAAGCGCATGAAAAGGCGCCTGTTTCCGGCCTTTGCCCCGGCTCCGGCGGGGGATTGGATCGGGGGATGAATTTTTTTGAAAAAAGATCTTGCACCCCGGCCGGATACCGCACTATAAACCGGCCTCACCGGCGCTGAGGCGGCGGCGAAAAATACCCCGGACGGAAGAGCTTACGGGCTTGAAAGTCAACATTATGCGGGCGTAGCTCAGGGGTAGAGCACAACCTTGCCAAGGTTGGGGTCGTGAGTTCGAATCTCATCGCCCGCTCCAATTCCCTCGGGAAACCGAGGCGCTTAGACAGAAGGCCGGGCCAAAAGCCCGGCCTTCGGCGTTTTGGATCAAGCCGTGTTGGGGGCACCAC
>LAEA01000029.1 GCA_000961745.1 Rhodospirillaceae bacterium BRH_c57
TGGGCTCTGCCCAGGCCCGCCAAGGGCCGAAAGGCCCTTGGAACCCATGAGGAATTGCGCGCTTGTCTTGCGCCGCAGGCAGACACGTTCATCATTTGATGCGCTGCGCGCGGCTTTGCTCCGTCCCGTCCCGAGGTCAAGGAGGCTGGCCTCCTTGCGGGTGCGGGCAGAGCCCGCCTCAGTTCGCCTCGGGCGCGTGGCATACGGCTTCGATGTTGTGGCCGTCGGGGTCGATGACGTAGGCGGCGTAGTAGTTGTCGTGGTAGTCGGCGCGGATGCCCGGTTTGCCGTTGTCGGTGCCGCCGGCGGCCAGGGCGGCCATGTGGAAGGCGCGCACGGCGGCGCGGTCGTCGGCCTTGAAGGCGATGTGCAGGCGGTGGTTGGCCGGTTCGTCGCCCGAGGCGATGAAGAAGGCCGGTTCGCCGGGCAGGCCGAATCCGGCGACGGCCACTTCGCCCTCCAGGTCCTCGACCTCAAGGCCGTAGCCCAGCGGCGCCAGGGCAGCTTCGTAGAACTCGACCGACGCTTCGAAGTCGGACACCGGGAACCCCATGTGGTCGATCATGACCGTTTTTCCTCTGTGCTTGGCTCTGTCTCTGGCTCTGCGAACCGGGCGCCGATCAAAAATTCCACGTTGCCTTCCGGCCCCTTGATGGGGCTTTCGGCGATGCCGAGGACGTGCCAGCCGGGGCGGGCCTCCAGCCAGTCGCGGATGGTATCACAAACCTCGGCGTGCAGCGCCGGATCGCGCACCACGCCGCCCTTGCCGACGCGCTCCTTGCCGACCTCGAACTGCGGCTTGATGAGGGCGACCAGCGCGCCGCCGGGCCGCACGAAACCAAGCGGCGTGTCGAGCACCGTGCGCAGGCCGATGAAGCTTGCGTCACACACCACGAGGTCGATGGGGTCGGTGATCTGTTCGGCGGTCAGATGGCGGGCGTTGGTGCGCTCCAGCACCACCACGCGGTCGTCCACGCGCAGCTTGTGGGCCAGTTGCCCATACCCGACATCGACCGAAAAGACCTTGGCCGCGCCATGGGTCAGCAGCACGTCGGTGAACCCGCCGGTCGAGGACCCGACGTCCAGGCACACCAGCCCGGTCGGGTCGATGGCAAACGCGTCCAGGCCCTTGGCCAGCTTGAGGCCGCCGCGCGACACCCACGGATGGTCCTGGCCGCGCACCTCGACGGCGGTGTCCTCGGCGATCTTGGTGCCGGCCTTGTCAACCTTGGTGCCGGCCACGTAGACCAGCCCGGCCATGATGACGGCCTGGGCGCGGGTGCGGCTTTCGGCCAATCCCCGGTCAACCAGGATCTGGTCCAGGCGCAACTTGGTCATACCGATCTCTCCAGGGAGGTAAGAAATGCGCCGATGCCGTCCATCAGCATCTGCACGGCGATGACCACCAGGATCATGCCGACGAGGCGTTCGACGATGCGCAAACCCTGATCGCTGATGCGGTCGCGCAGGTGGTTGGCGGCGAGCAGCACGACGCCCGAGGCACCGACCGCAATCACCACCACCGCAACCCAGTCCCACATGCGGTCGGGGTGTTGGGTGGCGAGCAGCATGACCCAGGCCATGGACGACGGCCCGGCGATCAGCGGCACGGCCATGGGCACGAACCACGGGTCGGGATGGTCGGCGCTGACCAGGGGGCCTTGCACGTTGGGGAACAGCATCCGCAGGGCGACGATGAACAGCACCACGCCGCCGGCTACCGACAGGGCCGGCGAGGTGATGCCGAGTGCGCTCAGGATAATCCGCCCGAACAGCAGGAACACCATCAGGATGGCAAACGCGAATCCCAGCTCCCGCAACAGGGCGGTGCGCCGCTTGCCGGCCGGCATGGTGCCCAGGATGGACAGGAAGATGGGCGCGTTGCCGAAAGCGTCGAGCAGCAGGAACAGCGTGATGGCCGCTGCGGCGATGGTCATGCCCGCGCCGGGGTGCCCGCAAGCTCTTCCGCCTCGGCATCGCGGCCCAGCGCGCACAGCACCTTGCCCACGATGTGCGGCGCGGTCAGCCCGGCCTGTTCGAGCTGGCGGGCCGGGGTGTCGTGCTCGATGAAGGTGTCGGGCAGGGTCATGGTGCGCACTTTCAGCCCGCCGTCGAGCAATCCGTCCTCGGCCAGGGCGTGCAGGACGTGCGCCCCGAATCCGCCGGTCGAGCCTTCTTCGACGGTGACCAGAACCTCGTGGCGGGCGGCCAGATCGCGCAGCAGGGCCCGGTCCAGGGGCTTGGCGAAACGGGCGTCGGCCACGGTGGTGGACAGGCCGCGTGCCGCCAGATCGTCGGCTGCCAGGAGGCACTGGCCGAGCATGGTGCCGAGCGACAGCAACGCAACCGTGGTGCCCTCGCGCACGATGCGGCCCTGGCCGATGGGCAGGACGGTGCCGCGTTCGGGCAGTTCAACGCCGGTGCCTTCGCCGCGCGGATAGCGCACGGCACTGGGGCCGGCGTCATGGGCGGCGGCGGTCGCCACCATGTGCATCAGTTCGGCCTCGTCGCTGGGGGCCATGATGACCATGTTGGGCAGGCAGCCCAGGTAGGCGAGATCAAAACTGCCGTGGTGGGTCGCCCCATCGGCGCCGACCAGCCCGGCCCGGTCGATGGCAAAACGCACCGGCAGGTTCTGGATCGCCACGTCGTGGACCACCTGATCGTAGCCGCGTTGCAGGAATGTCGAGTAGATGGCGCAGAACGGCTTGTAGCCCTCGGTCGCAAGCCCCGCCGCAAAGGTAACGGCGTGTTGCTCGGCGATGCCGACGTCGAAGGTGCGCGCCGCGAACTCGGCGCCGAACTTGTCCAGCCCCGTGCCGCCCGGCATGGCGGCGGTCACCGCGACAATACGGTCGTCGGCGCGGGCTTCGGCGATCAGGCCCTTGGCGAACACGTTGGTGTAGCTGGGCGCGTTGGGCGTTGACTTGACCTGCGCGCCGGTCACCACGTTGAACTTGGACACCCCGTGGTACTTGTCGGCGGCTTCCTCGGCCGGGGCATAGCCCTTGCCTTTCTGGGTCACGACGTGGATCAGCACCGGGCCTTCGCGCATGTCGCGGACGTTCTTCAGCACCGGCACCAGGTGGTCCATCTTGTGGCCGTCGATGGGGCCGACGTAGTAAAAGCCCAGTTCCTCGAACAGGGTGCCGCCGGTGACCAGCCCACGGGCGTATTCCTCGGCCCGCTTGGCGGCGCGGTGCAGGGGGCCGGGGAAGGTCTTGACGACATCCTTGGCCAGATGGCGGAACGATACATAGGGCTTGGACGACAACAGACGCGACAGATAGGCGCTCATGGCCCCGGTCGGCGGCGCGATGCTCATGTCGTTGTCGTTGAGGATGACGATCAGGCGGCTGTCCATGGCCCCGGCGTTGTTCATCGCCTCGTACGCCATGCCGGCGCTCATGGCGCCGTCGCCGATCACCGCGATCACATTTTTGCGCTCGCCGGCCAGGGTGCTCGCCACCGCCATGCCCAGCCCGGCCGAGATCGAGGTGGAGCTGTGCCCGGCGCCGAACGGGTCGTACTCGCTCTCGGCCCGGTTGGTGAAGCCCGACAGGCCGCCGCCGGTGCGCAGGGTGCGGATGCGGTCGCGCCGCCCGGTCAGAATCTTGTGGGGATAACACTGGTGGCCGACGTCCCAGATCAGGCGGTCGGCCGGGGTGTCGAACACGGCGTGCAGGGCCACGGTCAGTTCCACCACGCCCAGACCGGCGCCCAGGTGCCCGCCGGTGGTCGAAACGGCGTCGATCACCTCGGCCCGCAGTTCATCGGCCACCTGAGCCAGCGCGTCCACCTTCAGGCCGCGCAGGTCGGCCGGCGCGGTGATGGTGTCGAGCAGCGGGGTCGCGGGGCGCGGAGACGTCAACGGCAGGGTTTCCTTATCTCAGACTCAAAACGCCTAGCTGCGGCGGTCCAGCACATAGGCGGCAACATCGCGCAGCCGGTCGGCCTCGCCGTCGAACGGCTTGAGGTGCTCGACCGCCTGGGCCGACAGGATGCGGGCTTGCTCGCGGGCGCGGTCGGTGCCCAGCAGGCTCACGAAGGTGACCTTGCCGGCCGCCGCGTCCTTGCCCGCCGACTTGCCCATTTCTCCGGGGTCGCCTTCGACGTCGAGCAGGTCGTCAACGATCTGGAAGGCCAGCCCCAGATCGTGGGCGTAGGCCGACAGGGCGTGACGCAACTGCGCCGGGGCCTTGCCCAGGATCGCCCCGGCCGTGCAGGAGAAGCCGATCAGCCGCCCTGTTTTCATCTGGTGCATGCGGGTGATCGCCGCAACGTCCAGCCCCTCACGCGCACTGTTCTCGCGCTCGGTCAACAGGTCGATCATCTGGCCGCCGACCATGCCGTTGGGGCCTGAAGCCTGCGCCAGAGCGTTCACCAGGTCGATCCGCACCGCCGGATCGGGGTGGGTCGACACATTGGCCAATACCTCGAAAGAGCGGGTGAGCAGGGCGTCGCCGGCCAGGATCGCGGTGGCCTCGTCGAACTGCTTGTGGCAACTCGGGCGGCCCCGGCGCATGTCGTCGTTGTCCATGGCCGGCAGGTCGTCATGGACCAGCGAGTAGCTGTGCACCATCTCGACCGCCGACGCGACCCGGAGCGCTGCCCCCTCGGACACATTGAACATGCGCGCCGTGGTCAGGACCAGGAACGGGCGCAGGCGCTTTCCGCCGTTGAGGGTGGCATAGCGCATGGCGTCGAACAGCCGGGCCTCGGGGGTCGAAACCTCGGGCAGCAGGCGGGCGAGGCAGTCCTCGACGGCGTTGGTGGCGTCGGCCAGTTCGGCCCGCAGGCCCTCGGTCATTCCAGGCATTCGCGGCCCCTACGAGAAGTCGGCCGGGGCGGCACCGACGGCACCGTCTGGACCAAGCTGGATTTTTTCAACTTTGGCCCGCGCCTCGGCCAGGCGTTGTTCGCAGTGGCGCTTGAGCAGGGAGCCGCGTTCATAGGCGCTGACCGCCTCGTCCAGGCGGACCTGACCGCGTTCGAGTTGCTGGACGATCTGCTCCAGTTCGCGCAGGGCGTCCTCGAAGCTCAGCGCCGCGATCTCGGACGGAACAGGGATGTCGGCCACGGGGGTGTCGGCCATTGTGTCGTGTCTCCGCAAGCTGGAGCCCGTAAAATAAGGCGGGCAGAGTAGCCCCCGCGCACCCGCGAAGCAAGCCCGCGCACCGAAAGGAGTAGGGGGATCATGGGGTGGCCGCCGCTTTCGGAAAATTGCAATATTATCGATATTTTGGCATAGCGTCGATAACTCAAGGGAGGAACCGCCATGACAACCAACCCGGAAGCCGGTCTGACCATCAACGCCGCCGGCATCGTCACCAACTTTCATGACACCGACCCCGCCGGAGCCCACGCGGCCCGGCCGGTGCTGCTTATCCATGGGGCGGGTCCGGGCGTCAGTGCGTGGGCCAACTGGCGCCTTACCTTGCCGGCTCTGGCGCGTGACCGGCGGGTGATCGCCCCGGACATGGTGGGCTTCGGCCTGACCGAGCGGCCGGAGGGCATCGCCTACACCATGGACACCTGGGTCGGACAGGCCCTCGGACTGCTGGATGCCCTGGAACTGGACGCCGTTGATCTGGTGGGCAACTCCTTCGGTGGTGCCTTGGCCCTGGCCTTGGCCGTCCGGGCTCCGGCGCGGGTTCGGCGGCTGGCCCTGATGGGCAGCGTCGGCGTACCCTTCCCCATCACCGAAGGCCTGGATCGCGTCTGGGGTTATGAGCCTTCCGTCGAGGCCATGCGGGGCCTGCTCGACCTGTTCGCCTACGACCGGACCCTGGTCAACGACGAACTGGCCGAACTGCGGTATCGGGCGAGCATCCGGCCCGGCTTCCAGGAGTCCTTTTCGGCCATGTTCCCGGCGCCGCGTCAACGCTGGGTGGATGCCATGGCGAGCCGGGACGCGGATATTGCCGCGCTGCCCCATCCCACGCTGATCATCCACGGCCGCGAGGACAAGGTTATCCCGCCCGCCACCTCGTTCCGCCTGTTCGACCTGATCGCCAATGCCCAACTTCATATGTTCGGCCGCTGCGGGCACTGGACACAGATCGAACACGCCGACCGCTTCAACGCCCTGCTGGCGGGGTTCCTGGGGGAGGAGTAGCTCAGATCCCCATTCCGGCCTTAAATGCCCATCAATGTCCGCACATGCGCGGCGGTGCAGGCGCCCAGGGCGACGATGTCGTAGCCGCCTTCCAGGACCGAGACCAAGCGCCGATCGCAGCACTCGTCGGCCACCTTCAACAGTTCCTCGGTGGCCCAGACGAAATCGGCCACGTTCAGGCGCATGTTGGCGATGGGGTCGCGGGCGTGGGCGTCGAAGCCGGCCGAGATGAACAGGATGTCGGGCTTGAAGGCGCGCAGGGCCGGCAGGATCTTGTCGGTCATCGCGGCGCGGAACTGCTCGCTGCCCGCCCCGGCCGGCAGTGGCACGTTGAGGATGTTGTTGTGGGCGCCGGTCTCGTCGGCCTCGCCGGTGCCGGGGAACAGCGGCGCCTGATGGGTCGAGGCATAGAACGCGTCGGGGTCGTCCCAGAAGATATGTTGGGTGCCGTTGCCGTGGTGGACGTCCCAGTCCATCACCGCGACGCGTTGCAGGCCGTGAACCTCCCGCGCGTGGTAGGCGCCGACCGCGACGTTGTTGAAGAAGCAGAAGCCCATGGCCTGGGACCGTTCGGCGTGGTGGCCGGGCGGGCGGGTGGCGACGAAGGCGTTGCGGACCTCCTTTTGGGCCACGGCATCGACTGCGGCGCACACGCCACCAGCCGAGCGCAACGCCGCCTCGCCGGTCTTGGGCGACAGGATGGTGTCGCCGTCCAGGCTGTGGTGGCCGTCGTGCGGGACCATGTCCAGAAAGTGCTCTATGTGCGACAGCGGGTGGACGCGCAGCAACTGGGCATGGTCGGCGTGCGGGGCGTCCATGCGGTGCAGCAGCATGAAGTCTTCGCTCTCCAGCATGCGCAGGATGCCGCGCAGGCGGTCGGGGTGCTCCGGGTGGAAGTCGCCGGGATCATGTTCGATGCAGTCGTGGTGGGTAACCAACAGGGTGGACATGGACGGGCAACTCCAGAACGGGTCCAGAACGGGGCGACGCGGCGGTACAGACTCGGATTATAGGGGCCGCGCCCGCTGCACGGAAAGGTTCGTCTGAGCCCCCAATGTCATGGGGCGGGTACCTTTTAGCCTACCCGCCGTCCAACCCCAGCAAAATAGTTTGGAATTGCGTGGGCTGGCCCCTGGTGCTGTTCTCAAGAGTTTACTAAATTAGATGTGCGCACGATCTACCGGAATGGACGGGCATTTCCCCACCCATTTGCGCCCATAAAAAATATGGTGCTACTATGGCATCCGCTTGGAAGCGAACGCCGTTCACCCCGTGCCGCGAAGAACCGGCGCAAGAGATAACCGCAAAAAAACGGACGAGTACGGGCATGGAAGTCGATTTCGAACAACTTCAAGAGAACGCCCGCCGCGCCAGCGCACTTCTCAAGGCGATGAGCAACGAGCATCGCCTTTTGATCCTGTGCCAGTTGTCGCGCGGCGAAAAGTCGGTCGGGGAACTGGAGCGGCTGATTGGCCTCAGCCAGTCGGCTCTGTCGCAGCATCTGGCCCGCCTGCGCCGCGACAGCCTGGTGCAGACCCGGCGCAGCGCCCAGACGATTTTCTATTCGCTCAAGGGCGAGGAAGCCAGCACGGTCATCAACACCCTGTATGGTCTGTATTGCGCGGCGGACATAGGCGGCCAAGCGGCGATCAACGACGAGGACGAAACGCCGCCCTTGGCCAGGGCCGTCGGCGGCTGAGCCGGCGCCTTTTTGGCGGCTATTTCTTTGGCAGGGCGACCACGTTCAGCCAGAACATCTCGAATGATCGGACCGCTTCCAGAAAGCGGTCGAACTCGACTGGCTTGACCACATAGGCGTTGACGCCCAGGGCGTAGCAGGCGTTGATGTCGTCGCGGGCCGAGGACGTGGTCAGGGCGACCACGGGGATCGACTTCAGGGCGGGGTCCTGCTTGATCTCGCCCAGGACCTCGCGGCCGTTGCGGCGCGGCAGGTTGAGGTCGAGCAGCACGATGTCAGGCGTCGGCGCGTCGTGATAGGGACCTTCGCGGCGCAGGAATTGAAGCGCCTGGTCACCGTCCGTCACATGATGGACGTTGTTGACGATCCGCCCTTCCTTCAAGGCCTCGAACGTCAGGCGCGCGTCGCCGGGATTGTCCTCGACAAGCAGGATTTCCACGGGGCGATGCGGTGGCATTGCGAGTTGCTCCTGCGGGCATGAAGGGGAAGGGGCGGCCGATCCTTTTGGACCGATCACTGGGGCGAACTGTTCCTCACTCAGGGGTTGTCGTCAAGGAGTGCTTGCGGTGCAGCACTACGAATGTGTGCGTTTGCTCTCCCTGCGGACCGGGAGCGCCGGGCGTCCGCTCGACCTCCTGCCATTCGGAACGGTCGAAGGGCGGAAAGTGAACGTCTCCCTCGGGTTGCAGATGAACTTCGGTGAGGTAAAGGCGGTCGGCACGGTGCAGTGCCTCGGCGAACAGGCGGGCGCCACCGATGACCACGACCTCGCCGTCCAGACCCTTGAGGGTATCGGCCAGGGCCTGCGCGGCGTCCAGGCTGCACGCCGCGTGCACCCCCTCGGCCGACCAGTCGGGAGTGGTGGTGACGACGATGTTGGGGCGGCCGGGCAGGGGGCGGCCAATCGATTCGAAGGTCTTGCGGCCCATGATGACCGGCTTGCCCAGGGTCACCCGCTTGAACCATTTCAAATCATCGGGCAGGTGCCAGGGCAGGGCGTTGTTCCGCCCGATCACGCCGTTTTCGGCCACCGCGACGGCAATCGACATCGTCATTCTCATACCGCCCCTCATACCGCCACCGGCGCCTTGATGTGCGGGTGGGGGGCGTAGCCCTCCAGCCGGATGTCGTCATAGCGGAACGCGAACAGATCGGTGACCGCAGGGTTCAGGTGCAGGGTCGGCAGCGCGCGGGGCGGGCGCGACAGTTGCTCGCGCGCCTGGCCGATGTGGTTCAGGTACAGGTGGGCATCCCCGAAGGTGTGGACGAACTCGCCGGGCGCGAGGCCGGTGACCTGGGCCACCATCAGGGTCAGCAGGGCATAGCTCGCGATGTTGAACGGCACGCCCAGGAAGATGTCGGCCGACCGCTGGTAGAGCTGGCACGACAGCCGGCCATCCGCCACATAGAACTGAAACAGGCAGTGGCACGGCGGCAGGGCCATGGTGTCAACCTGCGCCGGGTTCCACGCCGTGACCAGCAGGCGCCGCGAATTGGGGTTGGTGCGAATCTGATCGACCACCTGGGCGATCTGGTCGATGGACCCGCCGTTCGGGGTCGGCCACGACCGCCATTGCGCGCCGTATACCGGGCCAAGGTCGCCGTTCTCGTCGGCCCAGTCGTCCCAGATGGAGACGCCGTGCTCCTTGAGATAGGCGATATTGGTGTCGCCACGCAGGAACCACAGCAGTTCGTGGATGATCGACCGCAGGTGCAGTTTCTTGGTGGTGATGGCCGGAAACCCGGCCGCCAAGTCAAAACGCATCTGGTGGCCGAACACGGACAGCGTGCCCGTGCCGGTGCGATCTTCCTTGCGGTGGCCGGTTTCAAGAACACGGCGCATGAGGTCGAGGTACTGGTGCACGGTGGACCCGTTTCAAAATGAGGTCGGCCAGCCTATTCCCTTGCGCCGCCTCGCGGAAGCCCTATATTGAGAGCTGTCGGGGCGTTCCCGACTATGACGCTAAACCCTTTGTGGCATAGGCGTTGCGGACCCGGGGGCAGTGCCCGGCGCCTCCACCAAATTTCCACCGCCGCGTGGCGGTTTTTGGGGGCGAAACAGGATCGACGCGCGTAGTAAAGACAAAGGTTGTGTTCGGTGAGGTACCACCGTTATCGGTCCAAACGCGAATAGTTGCCAACGACAACTTCGCTGAGGTTCGTGCTGCTGCGTAAGCGGTTGTACGGTCCAATGTTAAAGCCCTGACGGTCTAAGCCCCGTCAGGCGGGGTTCGGGGGGCACCTGGCAACAGAAGCCCTCCACTTTCTTCCGTTTTTGCGCGTCCGATTGTGCCCTTGTCCGGATTCGTCCTTGGAATGGCGGTTATGGCAGGGCAATATCACCGCGAGGCCACAGACGGGGACCGGCAGAGTGGATGAGCCGATTATTTCATACGAAGAACTGGTGGAGCGTGCCCTGAGGGGCGTGCTGCGCGAGGCGTTGCACCTCACCGTGCGTGAGGGGCTGCCCGGCCAACACCACTTCTACATCACCTTCCGCACCGATCATCCGGGCGTGAAAATCCCGCCGAGCCTGAAGGCCATGCATCCCCAGGACATGACCATCGTCCTGCAACACCAGTTCTGGAACCTTGAGGTTACCAACGACTGGTTCCAGGTGGAGCTGTCGTTCAAGGGCAAGGCGGAACTCCTGCACATCCCGTTTGACGCCGTCACCGCCTTTGCCGATCCGTTCGCGAAGTTCGGGTTGCAGTTCCAGATCGACCTCGACGCGGCTGCGGACACGCTGCTCGACGACGAGGAAATCGGCGAGTCGAACGATTCGGGCGAACCTCCCGTGCCGGACAAGCCGACCGAACCCGGCGCCAAGGTCGTTACCCTGGATGCCTTCCGCAAGAAGTAAGCCCCTACCATTCATGGGGTGTTCAGCATCTCCTGCATAAGATCGGCCGGTCAACTGGCGGACTTTATGCAGGAGTTTTTTCATGTCCATCAATGCCCGCGCGATCAAGCGCGCCGTCGCCACGCCCGGAACCATCGGCCTGTTCATCGTCTCGACGGTGACGGGCGTCATGCTGCTGCTCCACTGGCAAGGCGGCTTGGTCCGGTTTTCCCACGAATGGCTGAGCCTCGTGTTTTCCGGCATTGCCGTGTGGCATCTGGTGCGGAACTGGGGCGCCTTTCGGCAGTACCTGACGAACCGGCTGGCGGTCGGCGTGCTTGTCGCCACGCTTGTCGCTTCGGCCGGAGTCACCGCCGTCACCGGCTCCACCGACAGCGTCAGCCCCGGCGCCGTGTTCCACGCCTTGGACCGTGCCCCGCTGAAGGTGGTGGCCCCGGCCTTCAGCCTGTCCGCCGAGGACGGTGTCGCTCGACTTGCTGCGGCCGGCATTGAAGCTGGTCCCGACGATACCCTGGCCGACATCGGCGCCCGCAACGGGACGACCGGCGCGGCCATCGCCAGCCGCCTGGCTCAGGGGGGTGCGGCCGAGCAGTGAGGCCGTCCGCGGTGCTGGACGGCGGGAGCGATTCAGCCTATATCTCCGCCCAAACGGGCAGGGGGCGCCTACCCTTGTCTAAACGCAGGATGTTGAGACCAGGAGAGCCCGGATGATCGACCCCGCCTTTGCCGAAATGTACCCGCTGGCCGACGACGCCACCCCGTACCGCAAGCTCGACGGCGACTTCGTGCGCGTCGAGTCGTTCGCCGGCAAGGACATGCTGGTGGTCGATCCCCAGGCCCTGACCGCGCTGGCCGCCGAGGCCTTCCATGATGTCTCCCACCTCCTGCGCCCCGGCCACCTGGGCCAGTTGCGCGCCATCATGGACGACCCGGAGGCCAGCCCCAACGACCGTTTCGTGGCCCTGGAACTGCTCAAGAACGCCAACATTTCGGCCGGCGGCGTGCTGCCCATGTGCCAGGACACCGGCACCGCCATCATCATGGGCAAGAAGGGCCAGCAGGTGTGGACCGGCGCCAACGACGCGCAGTACCTGTCCCAGGGCGTGGCCGACGCCTACACCAAGCTG
The DNA here is from genome assembly GCA_000961745.1 of Rhodospirillaceae bacterium BRH_c57. Classification (GTDB taxonomy): domain Bacteria; phylum Pseudomonadota; class Alphaproteobacteria; order Rhodospirillales; family Rhodospirillaceae; genus Cauispirillum. Next base: position 11,808 of record LAEA01000029.1, read on the forward strand.
AACTTGCGCTATTCGCAGATGAGCCCGGTGGACATGTACGACGAGGTCAACACTGGCAACAATCTGCCGGCCCAGCTTGACCTCTATGCGACCGAGGGCGCGGCCTACAAGTTCATGTTCATGGCCAAGGGCGGCGGGTCGGCCAACAAGACGTTCCTGTATCAGGAGACCAAGGCGGTCCTGAACCCGGCCTCCATGGAGAAGTTCCTGCGCGACAAGATCCCGGCGCTCGGCACCTCGGCCTGCCCGCCGTACCATCTGGCGATCGTGGTCGGCGGCACCTCGGCCGAACAGAACCTCAAGACCGTCAAGCTGGCCTCGGCCCGCTACCTGGACGGCCTGCCGACCAAAGGCGGCAAGCTGGGTCACGCCATCCGCGACCTGGAGCTTGAGCAGCAGGTCCTTGAGATCACCCGCAAGATGGGCATCGGTGCGCAGTTTGGCGGCAAGTACTTCTGCCACGACGTCCGCGTCATCCGCCTGCCGCGCCACGGGGCGTCCTGCCCGGTCGGCATCGGCGTGAGCTGTTCGGCCGACCGCCAGATGTGGGGCAAGATCACCAAGGACGGCGTGTTCCTGGAGCAGCTTGAGACCGATCCCGCCAAGTACCTGCCCGAGGTCCGCACCGACAAGCTGTCCGAGGACGTGGTCAAGATCGACCTGACCATGCCGATGGCCGAGATCCGCGCCCTTCTGTCGCAGTACCCGACCAAGACGCGGGTCAGCCTGACCGGCCCGATGATCGTCGCCCGCGACATCGCCCACGCCAAGCTCAAGGACCGCCTGGATGCCGGGCAGGGCCTGCCGCAGTACTTCAAGGACCATCCGGTCTATTACGCGGGTCCGGCCAAGACCCCGACCGGCATGGCGTCCGGCTCCTTCGGCCCGACCACGGCCGGGCGTATGGACGCCTACGTGGACCTGTTCCAGGCCAACGGTGGCAGCATGGTCATGGTCGCCAAGGGCAACCGCAGCGTCGCCGTGACGGACGCCTGCAAGGCCCATGGCGGCTTCTACCTGGGCTCCATCGGCGGCGCGGCGGCGCAGCTTGCCCAGCAGTCGATCAAAAAGGTCGAGGTGCTGGAGTATGCTGAACTGGGCATGGAAGCCATCTGGAAGATCGAGGTCGAGGACTTCCCGGCCTTCATCATCGTCGATGACAAGGGGAATGATTTCTTTAAGCAGCTTTGAGGCGGTAATACCGCTCTAGCCGCTTACGCGGCCGGGCTGCCACCCGTGCCCGCCTGGAGCAAGCTCCAGACCTCCTTGTTTTTATTAGAAAAATAAAGGGGGTTCGGGGTTCGCCCCGAGCGGGTGCGGGCGGCAGCCCGCCTTTTTCCGGTGGGTCGGTCAGGTTTTTCCGCGACACCTCGGGGGATTGTCGCGCAGCAGATCGGGCCACCGTTCCACCCAACCGGAATGGTGGTCGGCGGGAACGGCAACGATGCGGGCGCAAGTGCGCGTGCCCATGGCGTCCAGGAAACTCTCGGCCGCCCCTGGTGGCACCACGGTGTCGCGGGTTCCGACGAAATGGACCTGCGGCACCTCCGCAAGGGCCGGGGCGACGGCGCGGGGCGACACGGAGCCGTCGTCAAGCGGTGACACCCCATGCTGACGGTAAACCCAATCGGGATCGAGATTGCCGGCCACGCTGCGCAGGGTGGCCACGTCGTCGCGCCGGGCTGCCAGTAGGGTGGCGATGGCGGCACCGCCGGAAAATCCGACCAGATGCAGATGGCATGCCCCGGCGGCGGCCTTGAGGCGGCTTGCCGCCCCGTCCATGGCTGCGATCACTGCCGGGGCGAAGCGGTCCTTGGTCCACCAGGCGGCGTCATCACAGGCCGGCTGAGGCCGCAGGGCGGCGGTGCGATACTGGCAGGGCCGCGCCAGGACCGCGACCATCGGCGCCGGGTCCA
>LAEA01000163.1 GCA_000961745.1 Rhodospirillaceae bacterium BRH_c57
CGCCGCCCTGGAGGAACGGACCCGGCAGCAGACACCCATGGACTGGGCAATGACCCAGGACAACCTGGGCACCGCCCTGCAATCCCTAAGCGAGAGGACCGGGAACGCGACTTATCTGATTCATGCAATCCAGGCCTATCGTGCCGCCCTTGAGGAACGGACCCGGCAACGCGCGCCCATAAAGTGGGCGATGACCCAGACAAACTTAGGCACCGCCTTGCACATGCTCGGCAAAAAAAGTGGCCAAGCTGTTTACCTGGATGAAGCTGTCAGGGCCTACTGCGCCGCTCTGGAGGAATGCACTCAGCAAGGCGCCCCCATGGCCTGGGCGAAAATCCAAAACAACCTTGGCGCCGCACTAGAAATCCTAGGCAAGATTACCCGCGAAGCCGCCCACCTGGACCGCGCCGTTCAAGTATACCGTACCGTCCTGGAGGTTCACACTAGGCACCTCGCTCCAATGGACTGGGCGAGGGCCCAAAGCAACCTGGGCATGGCCCTGGAAGCCATCGCGGAGCGGACGGGCGACACCAACCGCCTCAACGAGGCCGTACAGGCCCATCAAGCCGCCCTGGAAGTATTTGAATCATCGGGCCACGTCCCCTACACCGACGGCGCCCGCCGCAACCTCGCCTACGCCCAAGCCTCCCTCGCCCGCCTCCGCGCCGCCCCCGCCATCCCACCCACCTGACCCATCCCCGTTATCCCCGTTATCCACAGGCGGTCACCACTAGGCCCGGAGACGTCCGCGCTGTATGCTCTCCATCATGACCTCCTTGCCCCAGCTCATCGATGCCGGTGCCGCCCCCGAAGGCCACAGCTTTCGGCAGCCGCCGCACAACCTGGAGGCCGAGCAGCAGTTGCTCGGCACCATCCTGCTCAACAACCGCGCCCTGGAACGGGTCAGCGAGTTTTTGCTGCCCGAGCACTTCGCGCACGGCCTGCACAGCCGGATTTTCGAGGCCTGCCAGAAGCTGATCGAGCTGGGCAACGTGGTGACCGTAGTCACCCTCAAGGCCTATCTGGAGGCAGATCCGCTGCTCAAGGAGGCCGGCGGCGTCGGCTATCTGGCGCGATTGGCCGAGTCGGTGGTGACCACCGTCAACGCCGACGAGTACGGCCGCCAGATCCATGACTTCGCCCTGCGCCGCACGCTCATCGACATGGGCCAGGAGATGGTCAACGACGCGTTCGAGATCGCCATCGAAACGAACGCCATGGACCAGATCGAGGGCATGGAGCAAAAGCTCTATGACCTCGCCACCACCGGGCGCCAGGAAGGCGGGTTCCAGGACTTCGCCACCGCCCTGACCACCGCCATTTCCATGGCCGAGGCCGCGCACCGCCGCGAAGGGCAGTTGGCCGGTGTGCCAACCGACCTGATCGACCTCGACAAGAAACTCGGCGGCCTGCATCCCTCGGACCTGCTGATCCTGGCCGGGCGCCCGTCCATGGGCAAGACCGCGCTGGCCACCAACATCGCCTTCAACGCCGCCAAGCTGTACCGCGAGCAGGTCGGCGACAACGGCCGTCGCGAGGTTTTGGACGGCGCCAAGGTGGCGTTCTTCTCGCTGGAAATGTCGGCCGAACAGCTCGCCACCCGCCTGCTGGCCCAGGAAGCCGAGATCAGTTCGCACAAGATCCGCACCGGCGAACTGTCCAACGACGACTTCGCGCGTATGGTCCAGGTGTCGCACGAACTGCACCACATGCCGCTGTTCATCGACGACACCCCGGCGCTGACCATTTCGGCCGTGCGCACGCGCTGCCGCCGGCTGGCCCGCCAGCAGGGTCTGGGCCTGATCGTCATCGACTATTTGCAACTTCTGACCGCCGGGCCGGGCTTTGGCGAATCGCGCGTGCAGGAGGTTTCGGCCATCACGCGCGGTTTGAAGGCGTTGGCCAAGGAACTAGACGTTCCGGTGATCGCCCTGTCCCAGTTGTCGCGCGCCGTCGAACAGCGCGAGGACAAGCGCCCGCAGCTTTCCGACTTGCGCGAATCGGGCTCGATTGAGCAGGACGCCGACGTGGTGATGTTCGTGTACCGCGAACAATACTACCTCGAACGCACCGAACCGAACCGCAAGCCGGAGGAATCCGAGGACAAGTTCCAGGAACGCCACCGCGCCTGGATGGAACGCAGCGAGCGTGCCCACAACGTCGCCGAGGTCATCGTCGCCAAGCAGCGCCACGGCCCCATCGGCGGCGTGAAGCTTTACTTCGACGGAAACTTCACCAAGTTCGGCAACCTGATCGGCGATGCCGAGGTGCCCGACGAGTATTGATGCCGAATTGAAATTGGGCTGCCGCCCAAGCCCGCTTGGGGCAAGCCCCAAACCCCTTTCTTTTCTTCAAGAAAAACAAGGGAGGTCTGGAGGTCTCCTCCAGGCTGGCGGCAGCCATCCGCGACAGCGGACAGATACATTAAGATCAGGGAGAAATTCAGGCGTGGACGACGATTTTCCCGGCGACATCCCGCCCGAGTTGGCCGGCCTCCTGCTGACCGTTGACCTGGATGCCGTCGCTGGCAACTGGCGTCTGCTGTGCGACCGCCTGAGCAAGCCGTGCGCCGGGGTGGTCAAGGCCGATGCCTATGGGCTGGGCCTGGGTCCCGTGGCGCGCACCCTGGCCGCCGCCGGGTGTACCACGTTCTTCGTCGCCCTGGCCGAGGAAGGCCTGCGCCTGCGCCGCATCCTGCCCGAGGCCCGCATCTTCGTGCTGACTGGCGCAATGCCGGGAACCGAACGGGTGCTGACCGAGGCCCGCCTGATCCCCGTGCTTAACACCCTGGAGCAGGCCGCCGCCTGGCTGGCCCACGCCCCGGCCGACGCGCCGCACGGCCTGCATGTGGACACCGGCATGAGCCGCCTGGGCCTGCCACCCGAGGACATCGATGCCCTGCCTGCCGGCTTCGCGCCCTGTCTGGTGATGAGCCATCTGGCCTGCGCCGACGACCCCGGCCACCCCCTCAACGCCGCGCAACTGGCCGCTTTCACACAGGCCCGCCAAAGGTTCCCCACCGCCGAGGCGTCGCTGGCCAATTCGTCGGGGGTGTTCCTGGGGACAGGCTACGGCTTTGACCTGGGGCGGCCGGGAATTGCGCTTTATGGCGGAAATCCAACACCGGGCGCCCCCAACCCCATGCGCCAAGTGGTTACGCTGGAAGCCAGAATCCTCCAGGTCCGCCACGTTGACACCCCCTTGACCGTTGGGTATGGTGCCACCCACCAATGCGAGGGGGGAACCCGCTTGGCAACCGTTGCGGCCGGCTATGCCGATGGCGTTCACCGGGCGCTCGGCAACGTGGGAAAAGGCATCCTGGGCGACCAGAGTGTGCCGATGGTGGGGCGGGTGTCCATGGACCTGATCGTGTTCGACGTCACCGCAGTGCCGGCCGGCTTGGCGCGGCCCGGACAGTCGATCACCCTGATCGGCCCCAGCCACACGGCCGACGATTTGGCCGCCGAGGCCGGGACCATCTCCTATGAAATCCTCACCAGCCTGGGCCACCGCACCGCCCGCACCTATGTGGGCGGGCCATGATGATTAACGGCATCCTCACCTTCCTGAGTGTGATCGGGCGGTATTTCCTGTCCTTCCTGCGCCATACCGGGCGGCTGGCGGAATTTACCGCGATCTCGGTCTTTCATGTGTTCCGGCCGCCGTTCTATTTCCGCACCCTGGGCCGCCAGATGGTCGAGATCGGCTATTTCTCGCTGCCCGTGGTCGGGCTGACGGCGATCTTCTCGGGCATGGTGCTGGCCTTGCAGAGCCACACCGGCTTTGCCCGCTTTTCGGCCGAGGGCGCGGTGGCGACCATCGTGGTGCTGTCGATGACCCGCGAACTCGGCCCCGTGCTGGCCGGGCTGATGGTCGCCGGGCGGGTCGGTGCCTCCATGGCGGCCGAGATCGGCACCATGCGCGTCACCGAACAGATCGACGCCCTGACCACCCTGTCAACCAACCCGTTCAAGTACCTTGTCGCCCCGCGCCTGCTGGCCGGCACCCTGATGCTGCCGGTCCTGGTGCTGATCGCCGACGTGATCGGCGTGTTCGGCGGCTATCTGATCGGCACCTACAAGCTGGGCTTCAACCCGGCCAACTACATCGCGCGGACCTGGGAATTCCTGGAGCCGATGGACGTCATTTCGGGGCTGGTCAAGGCGTCGGTGTTCGGCTTCCTGATTACCCTGATGGGGTGCTACAACGGATATCAGTCGCGCGGCGGTGCCCAGGGCGTGGGGCAGGCGACGCGTAACGCCGTGGTGTCGGCGTCCATTCTCATCCTGGTGTTCAACTACCTGATTACGGAGCTGTTCTTCTCGCGATGACCGAAGCCGTCCCCAAACTCCGCCTGCGCGGCCTGCACAAGAGCTTCGGCCCCAAGGTGGTGCTCGACGGCGTGGATCTGGACGTCATGCCGGGCGAGTCGGTGGTGGTGATCGGCGGGTCGGGCACCGGCAAATCGGTCATGCTGAAGTGCATCCTCGGCCTGATGCGCCCGGACAGCGGCTCCATCCAGGTGGATGGCGAGGAAGTGGTCGGCATCTCGGCCCGCGAACGCGAACGCGTCAACCACAAGTTCGGGATGCTGTTCCAGGGCGCCGCCCTGTTCGACAGCCTGCCAGTATGGGAAAACGTCGCCTTCGGCCTCATCCAAGGGTCGCGGATGCCGCGCAAACAGGCCCGCGAAAAGGCCATCGAGAAACTTCTCGCCGTCGGCCTGAAGGAGGACGTCGCCGACCTGTCGCCGTCCGAACTGTCCGGCGGGATGCAGAAACGCGTCGGCCTCGCCCGCGCCATCGCCGACGAGCCCGAGATCATCTTTTTCGACGAACCGACCACCGGCCTCGACCCCATCATGGCCGACGTCATCAACGACCTGATCGTCAAGTGCGTCAAGGACCTGGGCGCCACCACCTTGTCGATCACCCACGACATGGCCTCGGCCAGCAAGATCGCCGACCGCGTCGCCATGCTGTGGCAAGGCCGCCTGATCTGGGTCGGTCCGGCGTCCGAGGTGTTCACCTCCGGCAACGAGTACGTTGATCAATTCGTCCACGGCCGCGCCCAGGGGCCGATCACGATGCAGGTTCGGAAGTAGAGCGCGCCAAAAGGCGGGCTACCGCCCGCACCTGCTTGGGGTAAACCCCAAACCCCTTTGTTTTCTTTAAGAAAAACAACGAGGTCCGGAGCATCGATCCGGGTGGGCCAAAGGGTGGGAGGTGGTGCAACCCGTCCGCGACAGCGGAACAGACCTTGTGCGCCCGCCCCCCTCTCAAGCACTGCCCCTCTCGTCCCGTCCTTGCGCCACCCCCCTCCCAGGGGTTAGAACCACCCGAGCCCCCTCTCCCTTGGGATTAGCCCTTTGGCAAAATCCACCACGCAATTCGTCTGTCAGTCCTGCGGCGCGGTGTTTCCCCGCTGGGCCGGGAAGTGCGACGCCTGCGGGGCGTGGAACAGCCTGGGCGAAGAAACGCGCGGCGATGTGGGGCCAAAGGCCGTCACCGCCGGCAAGGGCGGGCGGCGCATCGAGTTCGTCCCGCTGACCGGCAGCGCCGCTCCGCCGCCCCGCATTCCCACCGGCATAGGCGAACTTGACCGCGTGTGCGGCGGCGGGCTGGTTCCGGGGTCGGCTCTGCTGGTTGGCGGCGATCCGGGCATCGGCAAATCCACCGTGCTGTTGCAGGCCAGCGCCGCGCTGGCCCGGTCAGGGGTGGAGGTGGCCTATATCTCGGGCGAAGAGGCCATCGACCAGGTGCGCCTGCGGGCCGGGCGGCTGGGGCTGGCCGATGCGCCGGTGCGGCTGGCCGCCGCCACCAACCTGCGCGACATCGTGGCCACCCTGGACGATGCGGCGGGACCGCGCGTGGTGGTCATCGACTCGATCCAGACCATGTACCTCGACAGCCTCGACTCGGCGCCCGGCAGCGTCGGGCAGGTGCGCGCCTGCTCGCATGAGCTGATCCGGCTGGCCAAGAAACGCGGCTTCGCCCTGTTCCTGGTCGGCCACGTCACCAAGGAAGGCTCCATCGCCGGCCCCCGCGTCATGGAGCACATGGTTGATACCGTGCTGTATTTCGAGGGCGAGCGCGGCCATCAGTTCCGCATCCTGCGCGCCACCAAGAACCGTTTCGGGGCCACCGACGAGATCGGCGTGTTCGAGATGACCGAAGGCGGGCTGGTCGAAGTCCTCAACCCGTCGGCCCTGTTCCTGGCCGAACGGCGGGGCAACGTGTCGGGGTCCTGCGTGTTCTGCGGCATGGAGGGCAGCCGCCCCATGCTGGTGGAAATCCAGGCCCTGGTTGCCACATCGGGGTCGGGCAGCCCCCGCCGCGCCGTGGTCGGCTGGGATTCCGGGCGGCTGTCCATGGTCATGGCGGTGCTGGAGGCCCGTTGCGGCCTTGCACTTGCGGGAAATGACGTATATTTGAACGTCGCAGGCGGCTTGCGGATATCCGAGCCTGCGGCCGACCTTGCGGTGGCCGCGGCATTGATGTCATCGGCCAGCGGTACTCCGGTGCCGGCCGATCTCGCCGTGTTCGGCGAAATTGGGCTGTCGGGCGAGATCAGGGCCGTGTCCCAGGCCGAGACTCGCCTGAAGGAAGCCGCCAAGCTGGGGTTTGCCGAGGCGCTGGCACCGCCCCGGCGGGCCAAGGCGGCCAAGCCTGCGGTTGATGTGCTGAGGGTCCGCGAAATCGGCCACCTTCAGGATCTGGTAGCCCTGTTCCCCGCCGACGCCCTGCGCGGCACGACCTCCGAAAAGGACCCGGTCAAAAGCTCCGGCCGGGACACTGGATAACGCGATGGATGCTCTGCCCGTGAACGCCTTTGATCTGGTGGTCATCGCGGTCCTCCTGATCTCGGCCGTAATCGCCTTCTTCCGGGGATTCGTGCACGAGGTGCTGGCCATCGCGGCGTGGGCCGGCGCTGCCCTTGCGGCACTGCATGGCCTTCCCTACCTACAGCCTGTGGCCCGCGAACACATTCCACTGACCTGGGCGGCCGATGCCGCCGCCGCCGCCGCGATCTTTTTGGTGGTACTGCTGGTCCTGGCGTTGATTACGCGGAGCGTCTCGAAACGGGTTCAGGACAGCGCCCTGGGCGCCCTGGACCGCAGTCTGGGCTTTGTGTTCGGGCTGGCGCGCGGGGCCTTTGTGGTGGCGGTCGGGTTCATCGTCGTGGCGTGGCTGTGGCCCGAACCCGATGACCGCCCCGGCTGGATCCGCGAGGCCCGCTCGCTGCCGCTGGTCGAGGATGGCGCGACCCTGGTCCGCACCCTGGTCCCGGAAAGCCTGGAAGCCGACACCCAGCGCGCCGGCGCCGCCGCCCGCGAGGCCGAGGACAAGGCCCGTCAGGCCATCGAGCTGAAGAAAACCTACGACCGCCTGACCCAGCCGACGCCGTCTGCCACGCCACCGGCTGGCACACCGGCTCCTGGCGCCGCCCCCGGCTCGGCCCCTGTGCCCGAACGTGAACCGGGGTACGACACGGCGCCGCGACAGGACTTGAACAGGTTGATCGAGAGCCAGATAAGCCGTTAGACCCTTACACGCTGCCCCCGCCCCGCCGCCCCGCTTTTGATGGATTAAGGCTGCCGCCATGCTGGACAACTTCCCGACCACGCACCCGTTCGCGCTGCCCGACCTCGATGATGACGACAAGCCGCGCGAGGAATGCGGCGTTTTCGGAATTTTCGGTGACACCGACGCTGCCGCGCACACGGCGCTCGGGCTGCACGCCCTGCAACACCGTGGACAGGAGGCCGCCGGCATCGTTTCGACCGATGGCGAGAGTTTCCACTCCCATCGTGGCCTCGGCCATGTCCACCGGGTGTTCAAGCGCGAGAAGGAAACCGAACGGCTCGAAGGGTCCATGGCCATCGGCCACGTGCGCTACTCGACCTCCGGCGAGACCGTGTTGCGCAACGTCCAGCCGCTCTATGCCGACCTGTCCTTCGGCGGCGTGGCGATTGCCCACAACGGCAACCTGACCAACGCAGCGACCCTGCGCGACGAACTGGTCGGCAAGGGCTGCATCTTCCAGTCCACCTCCGATACCGAGGTCATCCTCCAGCTCATCGCGCGGTCCGAGAAGGGCACCATCGAGGACCGCCTGATCGACGCCCTGACCCGCGTCGAGGGTGCCTATTCCCTGGTCGTCATGTCCAACGACGTGCTGATTGCCGTGCGCGACCCGATGGGCTACCGCCCGCTGGTGCTGGGCTCGCTGGACGGCGCCACCATCGCGACGTCCGAGACCTGCGGCCTCGACATCATCAGTGGCGAATATGTGCGCGACGTCGAACCGGGCGAAATGCTCATCATCGGCAAGGCCGGTGTGCGCTCGGTGTTCCCGCTGCCGCGCCAGAAGAAGCGGTTCTGCATCTTCGAATTCATCTACTTCGCCCGCCCCGACTCGCAGGCCGAAGGGCGCAGCGTCTACGAGGTGCGCAAGAACATCGGCGCCGAACTGGCCCGCGAGGCCCCGGTCGAGGCCGACGTCGTGGTCCCGGTGCCCGACAGCGGCATCCCGGCGGGCCTCGGCTTCGCGCAGGCCTCTGGCATCCCGTTCGAGTTGGGCATCATCCGTAACCACTACGTTGGCCGCACCTTCATCCAGCCAACCCAGAAGACCCGCGACATCGGCGTGCGCCGCAAGCACAACGCCAACCGCCAGTACCTGGAAGGCAAGCGCGTCGTGCTGGTGGACGACAGCATCGTGCGCGGCACCACCTCCATCAAGATCGTCGAGATGGTCCGTCAGGCCGGAGCGTCCGAAGTGCACCTGCGCATTTCCTCGCCGCCGACCGCCCACCCCTGCTACTTCGGCATCGACACGCCCGAGCGCGAAAAGCTTCTGGCGGCGCGCTTCGACCTCGCCGGCATGGCCAAGGTCCTGGGCGTTGACAGTCTGGCTTTCGTGAGCGTCGACGGCCTGTATCGCGCGGCTGGCGAAGCGGGGCGCAACGACGACGATCCCAAGTACTGCGATGCCTGCTTCACCGGCGAATATGCCGCCGCCCTGACCGACCTGGACAACCCGGACCCGCGCCGCGTCGTCACACGTCTGGCCGAACGCAAGAAAGCGGGATAAGTCCATGACCAAGCGACTGGACGGGCGCATCGCCCTGGTCACCGGGGCATCGCGCGGCATCGGCCGCGCGGTCGCCAAGCGCTACGCCGCCGAAGGCGCCACGGTGATCGCCGTGGCCCGCACGCAAGGCGCGCTGGAGGAACTCGACGACGAGGTCCGCAGTGCCGGCGATACGCCCCTGGTCCTGGTCCCTCAGGACCTGCGCAAGGGCGACGACCTGGACCGTATGGGTCTGGCCCTGTTTGAGCGGTTCGGCAAGCTCGACATCCTGGTCGGCAACGCCGGGGTGCTCGGCACGTTGTGCCCCATCACCCACCTCAAGCCCAAGGACTGGGACGACGTCATCGCGTCCAACCTGACCGCCAACTGGCGCCTGCTGCGATCCATGGATCCGCTGCTGCGCCAGTCCGACAGCGGCCGGGCGATCTTCGTCACCTCCTCGGTCGCGCGCGAGGCACGGGCCTACTGGAGCGCCTACGCCATTTCCAAGGCGGGCCTGGAAATGATGGCCCGGATCTATGCCGAGGAAACCGCCAAAACCGCCGTCCGGGTCAACATCTACGACCCCGGCCGCACCCGCACCCGGATGCGCGCCTCGGCCTTCCCCGGTGAAGACGAATCCACCGTGCCGCCGCCGGAATCCCACGGTGATCGGTTTGTGGAGTTGGCCGCCGCCGATTGCGCATTGCATGGGGCGATTGTCGGCGTCGATGGGGTGATCGAGGGTTAAGGAAAGAACGCGGGCTCTGCCCGCACCCGGCAGGAGACGCGGTCTCCTGCACCTCATGAATAGGTATGGGGAAAGTCGCGCGCAGCGCAGAAAATACTGAGGGAGTGTCAGCCTGCGGCGCTAAGTGGGCCCCCTAAACGGGGTCAAGGGGCCGATGGCCCCTTGCGGGTGCGGGCAGCGCCCGCCTCCCTTTCCAGCCTACTCAACACATCCATCAGCTTTTCATCACGCGGGACGGTGCCGGAGTTTCCGGCGCCGGTGCCGACGCTTGGCGGGCCGCCTGCGATCGCCGCCCCGAACACCCTGTCGCCATTGCTGAAGCTGGAGACGTGGGTTCCCAGCACCCGGAATGTCCCGTCTATCCAGGCGAACAGCGGCGAGCCGGAGTCACCGCGCGTGGCGTCGCAGTCGTGGGCGACGATGCCGGTGGCGGCCCATCCGTGAATGCGGCAGCCGACGTGGCCGGTCAGGACGTGGCGGCGGTCCATGGAATATCCGGCCTGCACCACGACCGGGCCCTGGGCCGCCAGGGGGCCATAGGTCGCGGCGTCAAGCCCGGCGACACCCATCCAGCCGGTGGCCTTGCCGACCGGCGCGGCGAGGTGCAGGACCGCCCAGTCCCCAGCCATGTCTGCCAGAATGCTTGCAGGCCCATTGAACCCCGGAGCGAGTTCGATACGGGTGACCTGGCTGGCCGCCGACCATTCGCCGCGATCCCAGCCCAGCGTCAGGAACACGGCCTGAGCCGGCATCCAGGCGCGGGTGCGCTCGTTCCACAGGCAGTGGGCGGCGGTCAGGGCGGTCTGCGGGCCGACCATGACGGCCGAGCACAGGCTGCCGTCGCCCTTGGTCAGGCGGCCGATGGCGCTCCATGGATAGGCGCGGGAATCGACCTGAATGCGGTCATCCTCCCCCTTGATGCCACGCAGGGGGTCATGCTGGTCCACCGCGCCCGCCGCCCCTCCGCTCACCAACAGGGCGGCGACAAGCGGCAGCAGGCGGCGGCGGGCGGCCATGGGCTCAGCGTTCGCCGACGTAGGGGTTCTTCGGCTTGCGCAAGTGGATGCGCACCGGCACACCGATCAGCCCAAAGTCGTCGCGCAGCGCGTTGACCAGATAACGCATGTAGGAGTCCGGCAGTTCGTCGGGCTTGGAGACGAAGATGGCGAAGGTCGGCGGGCGGCTTTTGACCTGGGTCATGTAGCGCAGCTTGATGCGGCGCTTGCTCTTGGACAGCGGCGGCGGGTGGTGGGCGAGGATTTCCTCCAGCCAGCGGTTCAGCGGCGAGGTCGGAATGCGCGAGTTCCACAGCTCGTGCATCTCGAACACGGCGCTCATCAGGTCGTCCAGGCCCTGGCCCTTGAGGCCCGACAGGGTGACCGTCGGCACGCCCTTGACCTGCGGCAGGGACGTTTGCAGGCGGTCGGTCAGGCGCTGGATGGACTCTTCGCGGTTGGCCGCGATATCCCACTTGTTGACGCCGATGACCAGGGCGCGGCCCTCGTCGATGACCATGCGGGCAATGGTCAGATCCTGCTTGTCGAGCACCATGTCGGCGTCGAGCAGCAGGATGACCACCTCGGCCATGCGGATGGAATTCAGGGTGTCGCCGACCGACAGCTTTTCCAGGCTGTCCTCGACGCGGGCCTTGCGGCGCATCCCGGCGGTATCGACCAGGCGGACGCGGCGCCCCTTGTATTCCCAGTCCACTTCAATCGAGTCGCGGGTCACGCCGGCTTCGGGGCCGACCAACAGGCGGTCCTGGCCGACCAGACGGTTGATGAGGGTGGACTTGCCGGTGTTGGGGCGGCCGACGATGGCAAGTTGCAACGGGCGGTCCGGCCGTTCGGGCAGGACCACTTCCTGGCCCTCCTCCAGGTCGGCCAGCAGGGCGTCTTCCTCGGCCTCGGCGGTGGCCTTGAGCACCGAGGCGTGGTCCGTCCCGGCGGCACGGGCGAACGGGATGAGCGCGTCGAACAGGTTGGCCATGCCCTCGGCGTGTTCGGCCGAAATCGGCACCGGATCGCCCAGGCCGAGGGAATAGCTTTCGTACAGGCCCGGCTGCCCGGCCTTGCCCTCGCACTTGTTGGCGACCAGGATCACCGGCGTCTTGTGACGGCGCAGCAGGGCCGCGAAGTGGGCGTCGAGCGGCGTGACGCCGGCCCGCGCGTCGATCAGGAACAGGGCGACATCGGACTCGTCGAGCGCCGCCTCGGTCTGGGCTCGCATGCGGCCTTCGAGGGACTCGTCGGTGGCATCCTCCAGCCCCGCCGTGTCGATGACCTGGAAATCCAGGCCGGCGAGGCTGGCGGCATGCTGCCGCCGGTCACGGGTGACGCCCGGCAGGTCATGGACGATGGCAAGCCGCCGTCCGACCAAACGGTTGAACAGGGTCGACTTGCCGACATTGGGGCGGCCGATAATGGCTACTGTAAAGGTCATGATTCGGGTCCAAGGGACGCCGTCCCCGCGCCTAACGGAAGGCGATCAGGTCGGCGTCGTCAGTCAGGAAATACAAAGTGCCATCGGCCACGGCCGGGGCCAGCGAAATGCCGGTCGGCAGTTCGACGCGCCCCAGAACCTGGCCGGTGTACGGCGACACGGTCAGGGCAACACCGTGGGTGCCGGTGACGATCAGGCGGTCCGACGCCAGGGTCGGGCCGGTCCATTCGATACGGCCGGTGCGGTCTTCGGGGTCTTCCCAGCTCGCCAGTTCTACCACCCACTGGATGCGCCCGGTCAGGGCGTCCACGGCGACAAGCTGGTTTTCGATGCTGATGGCATAAAGGGTGCCGCCGGCCACCCACGGCTGCTGCAAGCCGGCCAGTTCGACTTCCCAGGCTCGGTCGCCGGTGCGCATGTCGATGCCCACCAAAAGCCCGGAGTGCCCGACCACGAACAGGCGGTTGGCGTCGATGACCGGGCGGGCGCGGATGTCGGCCAGATTGGCGGTGGCGTCGGTGCGGCGGGTGGCCAGGATGGCATCCGACCACAACGGCGCGCCGCTGTCCTCACGCAGGGCAACCAGTTCGCCCGAACTATAGGCCATGACGACCACGCCGTTGTCGGCCGCCGGAGCCGCACCGCCGAGCAGCGAGGCGGTTTCCTCCACCGCCGCGTGGGTCCACAGGATGCGGCCATCGGTGGCCGCCAGGGCCATGCCCTTGTTGTCCAGGGTGACGATGAACACGCGGCCACCGAACACGGTGGGGGCGGCGCGCACGGGGCTGGTGACCTGGGTCCGCCACAGCTCGGTGCCATTGGTGGCGTCCAGGGCGATAACCTGGGCGAACCCGGTGGTCACATAGACCCGCCCGCCGTCATAGGCCACGCCGCCGCCGAGAATGGCGTTGCCGCTCTCGTGGTCGGGGGCCAGGGAGGTCTGCCACAGGCGGTCGCCGTCCTTGGCGTCAAAGGCGCTGACCACGGCCTCGGCATCCACGGTGTAGACCCGGCCGGCGCCCACCACGGGCTCGCCCAGCAGGCGGTTGCGGCTGCCCGATCCTTCGCCGGCGTCGGCCCGCCAGATCACTTCGGGCATGGCGCCGACCACCAGATGCTGCATGGCGTGGTGGCTATAGCCCCCGGCCTGCGGCCAGTCGCTGTTCGGCTCGGGGGCCGGCAGGCGAATGGTCGCCTGGCTGGCCGACGCCGGCTCCAGGCGGCGGTCATGTTCGAGCACGGTGATGCGCTTGCCAGCCAGCGCCGGCGTGGTGCTGCCGCCGAGCCAGCTTTCGCCGCCGCACCCG
>LAEA01000213.1 GCA_000961745.1 Rhodospirillaceae bacterium BRH_c57
CATCACCAGCGCCGCCGGTGGCAGAGCGGCCGGGGCGCCGTGGGCGTTCCACGCCAGCATGCCCGCCACGGCCCCGGCATGGGCCGCCAGAACCAGGGCAAAGCTCGTTCCCCAGCGCACCGAGTCCCGGCCGGCGGTCATCCTCCCTCCAGTCCGACCAGGGCCACCTTGAGGTATCCGGCGGCGCGCAAGCCGTTCATCACCTCCATGAGGGCGCCGTATTCGATGGTCTTGTCGGCCCGCAGGAAAACGCGGCGGTCCCGGTCGCCCTTGGTCGCGGCGTCCAGGGCGGCGGCCAATCCGTCGCGGTCCACCGGGTCGTTGCCCAGCACCAGTTCAGAATCCTCCTTCACCGTCAGGTACAGCGGCTCGTCGTCCTTGGGCAGCGGCTGCGCGGTCGAGCTGGGCAAATCGACCGGCACGTCCACGGTGGCCAGGGGTGCGGCCACCATGAAGATGATGAGCAGCACCAGGATCACGTCGATGAACGGCGTGACGTTGATCTCGTGGTTTTCGCCCAGGTCGTCCTGGCCGTGGTCGAGACGGACACCCATGGCCCCTACTCCGCCGCGCGGTACAAGGACCGCGCGCCGCGGTCAAGGTCCCGGCTGACCAGACGCAGCACTTCGGCCGAGGCGTCGCCCAACTGCGCCCGGACCCCGGCAATGGAGCGGGCAAAGGCGTTGTAGATCATCACCGCCGGAATGGCCGCGACCAGCCCCAGGGCGGTGGCCAGCAGGGCTTCGGCGATGCCCGGCGCGACCACGGCGAGGTTGGTGGTCTGCGCCTTGGAAATACCGATGAAGCTGTTCATGATGCCCCACACCGTGCCGAACAGGCCGATAAACGGCGCCGTCGAACCGATGGAGGCCAGGATGCCGGTGCCCTTCGACAGACGCCGCCCGGCCGCCGCCTCGATGCGATCCAGGCGGGAGGCGACGCGCTCCTTCACGCCTTCACCGGAAATGCCGGACGACAGGGACACCTCGGCCACGGCGGCGCGCACCAGGGATGCCGCCGCCCCGGCCCCCGCCCCAGCCCCGGACACCCGTTCCGCCGCTTCGATCAGGCTGCGCGACTGCGCCAGCCCGGCAAGCGCCCCGGCCAGCCGGCGGCGCTCTCCGCGCAGTTCGATGGTCTTGGCGAGCCACACCGTCCAGGTGGCGACCGAGGCCAGGGCAAGGCCGATCATCACCGCCTTCACCACCCAGTCGGCCGCCATGAACATGCCCCACGGGGACAGGTCGTGCGGCAGGACGGCGACCTCCCCGGCAACCGGAGCGGCGGGCAGGATTTCCTGGGCCGAAACCGGCGCCCCCAGGGCCAGGAGGATCACGCAAAGGGTGAGGATGGACAAATGTCGGCTCATGGCACTGTTCCCTGGGCTGATCATGGAGACGGCCGCCCCGCGAAGGCGCCGTGCAAGATTTCTAGGCGGGCCACGATGCGCCAGAGAGACAGTCCGCTTTGACGCATCGTCTGGCATGCTGAACCCGTTGGCGGAGGTTGAGGAACCGAACTGGAAACCCCTCTATTACCCGCTTCAGGTTCGCCACTCAATATGCGAATGCAAATCAGTTTCGAAAATAGAGCCGGCTGGAACGACCGGCGACGCCGTTAAACCGGGAGAACACCCCGCCATCTGGCGATCAACCTCGCGCAACGGGACGAGTTCAAGGCTGCGCCGTCAGGAACGGTTCCATCGCCTGGACAACCTCCGGGCCGATGGGCGTGGTGGCGGTGTGGTCCAGGCAGATCAGGATCCGTCCGGCACTCAGAACACCAGGACCTTGTCGGCCTCCAGCGTCGCGGCAGCCAGGGTCGGCATGTCGCTGCGTTCGGCCCCTTCGCCGTCGGCCATGCCTCGGGCGGCCATGCAGGTGCCGCAGACCAACACGCGGTTGTCGCCGCCCATCAGGAAGATGGTCAGTCGCACGTCGGGGTCCTGCTTGCGCAGGGCATGGGCCAGACGCAGGCCGTTGTAGCAGCGCTCGGTGCCGTAGGGCTGGTCGCGGTAAAGCTCCAGGTCCGCGATGCGCTGCTCCAGTTGGCCCAGGGGCAGGTTGCGGGCGCCGGGAACATGACCGCCGGCCCCCCCGCCTCGCGAACGTCAAGGACCAGGGGCGCCTGGGCGCCAGCCATTTCCGTGTGCAGGTCCTCAATGGTGATCTGCGCACTCTGGCGGCTGCGGCGCAGGCGGCGCACCAGACGGGACAGGAAAGCCACTGCGACAACCAAGCCCAAGGGGGACGAGGCCCTGGCGCAGGGCGTCCTCGGCCCTGGACATCGACCTGGAGGACCGACTGGCCGCTCATCGGCCCCACTTGGAATCACCGGGGCGGCGGTGAGAAGGACGGGCGCCAATCGGCCAGCTTGTGTCGGCCTTCCATCGACATCTTGGCAGCGGCATCAATCAGCGCCCCTTCGACGGAATTGTCGATGCGGTCGCGGCTTTGCCGGCCCTTGGCGAAGATGGTTGCCAGCGCCTGGGCATCAAACGGCTCGGCCCGTAGCGCGTTGCGGATGCGATCTAAGGTTTCCTCGCGGTTGCGGGGGCGGTCGCCCAAGCGCGGCGCGCGGGCGGTGAAGCTGGCGCGCAGGATGGCGGCATCGGCGGCGGGCAGGATAGCGGCCATCTCAGCGATAATGGTTTCCGGTCGCGGTGGCGGTGGCGGTAACACCGGACGCAGCCACAAGGTGATGACCATCCCGACCAGAAAGCCGTTGAGCACCAGCGACACCGGCAAGACAAAGCGGAACAAAGGATGCCGTGTCATCAATACCCTGCCAGCAACAGCGACGAAGACGACGACGGCAGCAGGGCCGACAGGGTCGGATATTCCGTCGGCGATTGCAGGTGCTGGCCGACATAGAGGCCAAGGGCCAGGGCGATCCCCACCGGCACCGCACTTTGACGCAGCAGAACGGGCAGGGGCGGGGTGAGGTCGGACAGCAGATCGAGCAGGCGGCGCCAGCCGGTGGTCGGTTGCGGCTGATCCAACCGGGCCATAACGGCATCCATCACCCGCTGGACCTGGGCCGGGCCAACATCACGAACGGGGAAATTGTTCCGAATCAGGTCGTCAAGCCCATCCGGGGTCACAGCATATCTCCGATATTAGTGAAGCCGCGGCGCATCAGTTCATTCTTAAGCGCACGCTTTCCCCGTATCAAGAGGGCTTCCATGGCGGCGACACTGACCTCCAGCACCAGGGCCGCCTGAGGGGCATTGATTTCGGAAAAATAATGCAGGAACAAGGCAGCGCGCTGGCGCTCGGGGATGGCCGCCATGGCCGCCAGGATCAGGTCACGGGTCTGGCGCTGGCTGGCCTGTTGGGCGGCGCCTGGGCTGGAATCGACCAGTTCCGACATCTCGTCCAGCCCGGTCCAGGCCGGGCGACGGCGGCGGTCCAGGCAGCCGTTCAGCACCACCCGGTAAAGCCAGGTGGAAAACTGGGCGCCGCCGTCGCGGCGCCATTTGGATGCCATGGTCCACACCTTCAAGAAGGCGTCCTGAACCAGTTCCTCGGCATCGTCCGGGTTGCCACTGACGCGCTGGGCCAGGGCCAGCATGGCGCGGGCATGGCGATCCATCAGCGTCTGAAAGGCTCTGCGGTCACCGCTGGCGATTTGTTCCAACAGGTCGTCATCGCTGTGGCTAGGGGTCATACCCATGCCCACACCATCACGCACCCCCCAAAAAGCGGCAAAAACTGCCGCATTCGTCGGCAAGAATTGCCGGATGAACCGGCATTATTTTCCCGCTTCTGGGAAGGAAGCCTTCTATCGCTGCATTTCGCCAGGGTTTGCGCCGAAACCGAGTTGGCCCTGTCCTTGCAAAGGTCAGCGTGCTTAGGTGGACCTTGCACCAACACAGCACGGTCCTGCAATACTTAAAACAACGGACACCATACTTGTGGTGATCCGTCTTTTTGCTTTAATATCTCTCTCTTAAATAATTTCTCTCAAAAAATGCGCATGGTTTTTATTTGCCCATCGTGAAAGCAAGGGTGAGCCGGAGTGCCGGCTTACCATTGCGATGGAGAAAAACCATGACGAGTGGTATCGGCGGGCTCGGCTCATTCAGCTCGGCCCGGTTTGAAAAGATGTACAGCCGCACCGACACCAATGCCGATGGCGTGGTGACACGGGATGAATTCATCGCTGGCGTGCCCGACGATGTCGGTGCCGACAAGGCTGGATCTCTGTTTGACAAATTGGACAGCGAAAGCAGCGGCGCCCTTAGTCAAAGCGATCTGGCCACGGCGTTTCAGCAGATGTCTGCCAGCATGCAGGCGGACATGATGGAGGTCCAGGCCGGCAATATGAGCGGTGGCGGCAAGCGCCCGGACGCGTCGGAATTATTCGCCAAACTCGATACCGACGACGACGGCTCGATCACGCGCGATGAATTCCTCGCCGGTCGCCCCGACGATGTCAGCGAGGACCAGGCCAGCACCTTCTTCAACAAGATCGCCGGTGAAAATACCGACAGCATCGACCAACAAAGCTTTGTCGCCGCCATGCAAAAGCCTGCCGGTGGTGGGGGGCGAGGCGATCAGGGCGGCGGCCAATCCGACGAGACGTTCGATGCGCTCGACACCAATGAAGATGGCGTGGTCTCGCTTGAGGAATTCCTGGCCGGTCGCCCAGACAACGTGAGCGAGGACCAGGCCACCACCTTGTTTGAAAGCTTGGCCGGCGAAGATGCCGAATCCATCACTGCCGACCAATTCGCCGCCGGCATGCAAGGCCCGCCACCGCCCGAATTGGACATGACCAGCATGTCCTTGGACGATCAGGACCTGGTGGAAAAGCTGTTGACCTCCCTGGAGCAGGGGACCTCGACCACCAGCACCGATACCCGCAATCCCGCCTTGCAGCAACTAATCTCGGCCATCGGGGCCTATACCAAATCGCAGCAAAGCGGTTTAGCGCCTTATTCCAGCAGCACGGCTTCTGCCCTGTCGCTGAGGGCTTGATGTAAGGGAGTGGGTTGGACGCGGTAATAATATTGATCTCACCGTGCAGCCCCCCTTCCCGCCGTCCCCCATGTAATCGGACGATGAAGAAACCGCCCGACTGTTTCGAGAACAAGGGAAAACGCAGATGAGCCTTTCATCCATCACCAACGACCCGCGCCCGCAAGCCCAGCAAGACGCCCTGGCGTCGCAACTGCAAGCCAAGGGCGTCAAAGCCGACAAAGCTGAATCTATTAGTTCGAAGCTGGAAAGCGTCGTCCAATCGACCATGACCGCCAGCAATGGTCCTACCGACCCGTCCACCATACGGGCGACGTTGGACCAGAAGCTGGCCGCCGATGTGGAAAGCGGCACACTGACCGCCGACGAGGCCAGCCAAGTCGGTGCCGCCTTGGACGCCTTCGAGGCCAAGTTAGCCCCCAATCGTCCCTCTGGTGGTCCGCCTCCCGGTGGTGGCGGTGGAGGTCAGGTCGAGGAGACGAGCGATGAGGACGACAGCGAGAAGACCGTGCTGGAATTACTGATGGAATCGCTGAAGGAAGCCTCACAGGAGGCCGGGTCGAACAAGACCCAAGACTACATGACTCAATTGATGTCGCAGGGGTTGATCGACATCAAGGCCTGATCTCGAGGAGGCGCGCATGCTGCCATTGCCTGACGATGAAGTCATGGATTTCGTCGCCACCGGCAGTGCGCGCGCCTTTGTCTGCTGGATATGCTGGACACCCCAGTGAAAGTCGACGTGCCTGAACCCTGGTCCGGCTTTCGAGGCGCTGTACGCGAACGTTTGACGACCATGGTGGTTTCGCACAAGGCAGAACATGGTGTTCAAGGGCGCTTGCATAAAGATTTTACAATTGAGCCCTACGGGCCGAGCTAGAGCGTCGTGCCTTTAATCCGGCGCATATCCGGCGTGCTTGAAGTAGTTCCAGCATTCCTCGGGGGAGTACAGGTCGCAGATGCTGCCGACAGCCTCCCATAGGGCGCTGATCGTGCGTGCCCCGATGCGGCGGAGGTGGGCTTTGAGCTTGGCGAAGGCCAACTCGATGGGATTGAGCTCGGGACTATAGGGCGGAAGGAACAGGAACCAGGCGCCGCGTTCCTTGAGGATGGCCTTGGCCTTTTCGCTTTTGTGGCTGGACAGGTTATCGAGGATGACCACGTCGCCCGGCCGCAGCGTCGGCGCCAGTTGGGTCTCCACATAGGTGTCGAAGATCTGACGGTTCATCGGCTTGTTGATGATCCAAGGAGCGGTCAGGCCGTCGCACCGCAACGCGGCCACGAAGGTTTGTGTGCCCCAGTGTCCGAAGGGGGCATGGGCCCTGAGGCGCTGGCCCCGCCTTGCCCGGCCCCGCAACCGGGTCATCTTGGTGGTGGTCGCCGTTTCATCGATGAAGACCAGCCGGTGCGGTTCCTGGCGCATGCGGGGCTGACGCGATGTCCGCCAAATCCGCCGGTCCCGCGCCACATCATCGCGCCCGGACTCGGATGCCAGCAGAGTTTTTTTTGACGGTAAAGCCGTGCTTGATCAGGAACCTCGACAACGAAGCCGGATGGGCCACAACCCCGTGCTCGGCGGCAAGCTTGGCCGCCAACTCCGGCATGGTGATGTCCCCCTCCTCATCGACCCAGCGCACCAGGGTCGCGGCGTAAGGGGCCAGTTTCCCGTCCCCAGGCGGCCGCCCCTGCCGCGCAGGAGCCACCGAACCGGTCGCCGACATCCGCTGCGCAACCCGGATACTCGTGCTGGCGCTGACCCCGAAACGACGGGCCGCTGCACGACGCGA
>LAEA01000041.1 GCA_000961745.1 Rhodospirillaceae bacterium BRH_c57
CTCCGGTAAGCGCCCAGGCCAATGCCCCGGCCAACGCAGGTGGCCGTCGTTCGGCTCCGGCCGCCGCGCCCGTCGCCCCGGTTGCCCCCCTGGTGGTCTTTGCCGCCCGCTCGGCCGCTGCCAAGGACGCCTTTTTCGGTCCCATGGGCGAGGTGATGACCGAGCTGTACGAGGTCCTGCACAAGGAAATCGCCGCCCTGGACGCCAGCGAAACCGACAAGCTGGACATCCTGCGCCACCGCAAGGACGGCCTGGCCAAAATCTATCTGGAGGCCCTGGTCAACCTGCGCCGCGACGAAACCCTGAAGGCCCGCCTGGACGAGGTGGACCGTGAGGCCCTGCGTCAGGCCGGCGAAGCCATTCGCACCGCCACCGTGGAGAACATGCGCCGTTTGCAGGCGCGGATCGACACGGTCGGCGACGTCATCAATTCCGTGATCGAAGCCGCCCGCACCGGCAGCGACACCGCCCTCAAGGTGTACGAGCAGGACGGCAAGGTCGGCAGCGGCGAACGCGCCACCTCCCGCCTTGGCCTCGACACCGCCCTCTAATTTCTTCAAGCAGGAGACTGCATCATGGTCGGCATCACCAGCGCCTTAAACCAGAACACCGCCACTTCCGCAGGCGCCGTCGACACCAACAAGGCAGCCACCAAAATCGCCGCGGACCTGGACTCGTTCCTGCTGATGCTGACCACACAGCTTCAGAACCAGGATCCCCTGTCGCCCATGGAATCCAGCGAGTTCACCAACCAGCTCGTCGGGTTCGCCCAGGTCGAACAGCAGATCGGCATGAACAGCAACCTCCAGGCGTTGCAGGGCATGCAGGCGCAGACCCAGAACTCCCTGGCGCTCAGCTACTTGGGCCGCTACGCCGAAATCGCTGACAACCAGGTCGCCCTCAAGGATGGCAAGGCACGCTTCGCCTATGTCCTGGACTCCGACGCCAACTCGGTCACCGTGACCATCAAGGATTCCAAGGGCGACGTGGTGAAGACCATGCCGGGCGAGAACAACACGGGCAACCACCTGGTCGATTGGGATGGCAAGGACAGCACGGGCGTCCTCCTTCCCGATGGCAACTACACTATCAAGGTCACGTCCTCGACCGGGACCGAACAGACCGAAAAGGACCTGCCCACGGTGGTCCAGGCGCAGATCAGCGCCGTCTCCACCGGCGGCGATGAACCTACCCTGACCATCAACGGCCTGGCCGTGCCGATGAGCGAAGTGCGGACCATCAGCATGGACATGTCCACCTGAGGCCCGCCCCCCCCCTCTCCTTGAACATCCCGCCGCCGGAGCCTCTCCGGCGGCGTTTTCCTATGCGGGAGCAGAGCTTTAACCGGGACGCGGCCGGCCCCGTGGCAAGAGGAAGTTTTTGCCCCCCGAGGTCCGGGACCGCCCGGCAGAAATTGCCGCAAGGTCCACCCTGACCCTTGGTGCCCCCCGCTTCGGCCCGGAATCCCTGGGGTCCTTAAGTGGCACGAGACTTGCTAATACCCCACCGAGAAAGAACGAGTGCGCGGTGCCGGTCACGTCTCCCGCGCAGGGTATGCTCCCCTCAGGGGCAACCCGACTTCAACCGAGGAGTAAGGGCAGATGAGCGTCTACGCAGCCATGAGCGCAGCCGTGTCCGGCATGAAGGCACAGTCGAAGTCGCTCGGAAACATCTCCGACAACCTGGCCAACAGCCAGACGGTCGGGTTCAAGCGCGTCGACACCAGCTTCAGTGAAATGGTGACGTCGTCCAGCCGGCGGTCTCACAGCCCCGGCGGCGTGATGGCCACACCGCGCTATCGCCACAGCATCCAGGGCGACCTGACCCAGACCCAGATCGGCACCAACATGGCCGTCGCGGGCAGCGGGTTCTTTGTGGTGTCCAAGGCGAACTCGCTGACGCCCCAGGGGGTCACCTTCGATTCCAACTCGCTGTTCACACGGCGCGGCGACTTCCAGCTCGACAAGTTCGGGTATCTGGTCAATGGCGGCGGTTATTACCTCAATGGCCGCGAAGTGATCGACCAGTCCACCCTGAACACCACCGATCTGGCCAAGCCGGTGCGCATTGAAACCACCGTGATGCAGGCCCAGAAGACCCAGGTGATCGGCTATAGCGCCAACCTGCCGGCCCAGGCGCCACAGTTCAAGAACCCAGGTACCCAGGCGATCACCGACACGACCACGGCAGCCGGTGTGCAGACCTCGGTCGTCACCATAAGCAACAACACCGGCTCCTTCCGGGGAGGCGACATCGTCCGTGTTGAGGTCAGCGGCTTCACCTACGAGGAGACGATTACCGCCGCCGCCGCGACCGGCATTGCCACCGAGGCTGAAGTCGCGACGGCCATAACCCAGATTGCGAACGATATCATTGCCGCCGCCGGTGCTGGCGGTGACCTTGAAGGCTTGATTGACCCCGCCGGCGTGACCGTCACCCCGGCCGGTGGCGCGGCCCCGGCCGTGTCGGTGGACCTCAGCATGGATAGCATCCTCGATGCGAGTTTCACCGTGGACACCGCCGAAGTCAGCGGCGGCGTGGCCACCGCCCTGGCCACCGCGCAGGGCACCGATACTACCGCGCTGTATTCCGATGGCGGGTCGTTCTCGGGCGGCGCCGTGACCGTGTTCAACCAGACCGGCACGCCGATCGACATTCAGTTCCGCTGGATCCGCACCGCCACCGAGGGTGCCGATCTGCCGCAGTGGGCGCTGATGATGCAGAACCCCAACGGGTCGCCGGAGTGGACCATGGTCGACACCGACGGCAACGCTGCTAACGGCGACACCCCGTTCAGCTTCACCAACAACGGCGAGATCACCATCAAGTCGCTGAAGCTGTCCAACCTGGCGCTGGCCGGTGACGAAGTGACCCTGAAGTTCACCGGGTCCGACGACACGCCGCAGCTTACCTCCTACTACGGCGACGACATCTCGGTGTACCGCCTGGAGCAGGACGGCTATCAGGCGGGCGTGATGTCGGACGTGTTCATCAACGACCACGGCTATGTGGTGGCGAACTTCGACAACGGCCGGTCGCGCGTCCTGTACCGCGTGCCGCTGGCCACCTTCTCGGCACCCGAGGAACTGGCCCGCCTGGACGGTGGCGCATTCAACCGCACCCCGGAATCGGGCGACCCGCTGGTCGCCGCCATGGGGGCCGGCGGGGCCGGCACGATCGTCGCCTCGGCCACGGAAAACTCAAACGTCGACATCGCCGACGAATTCATCAAGATGATCGTTGCGCAGCGCGCCTATTCGGCCAACTCGCGGTCGGTGACCACGGCCGATGACATGCTGCAGGAAACGCTGAACATGAAGCGGTAATCTGATTTAGGCGCGCGACCGGCAGAACGCCGCCGCGCACCTCCCCCTTCCCTCCTCCGGCCGTTCAGGCGCCGGAGACTGAACAGGACGACGGTCATGAGTTTGATGGGCGCGCTCAATTCGGCAGTCACCGGGCTGAAAGTCAATCAGCTTGGCGTCGATGTCACCTCGCGCAACATCGCCAACGCCGGCACCGCCGGGTACACCCGCAAGATCTCGCCGCGCGAGAACATGCTGGTTGGCCCGACGGGTGCGGGCGTGCGCGCCCTGCCCACAACCCGCGACGTCAACTTCCACCTGCAAGAGCGCCTGCGCTCGGAGCAGAGCCGATCAGCCCGCCTGGACGTGACCTCGGACTACATGAGTCAGATCGACCAGATGTTCGGGGCGGCCGACAAGGAAGGGTCGATCTCCTACACCATCAACGACCTGGCGGTCACCCTGGGGAGCATGGTCGATACCCCGGAGAACGCTGGCGTGCGCGCGGCGGTGCTGACGCGGGCCGACACGGTGGCGCGCCAGCTCAACCAGATGACCACCACCATCCAGGGCCTGCGCAGCCGGGCCGAGCAGTCGATCGCCGCGACCATCGACGACGTCAACGGCGCCCTCAAGGCCATCGAGGATCTCAACCGCGAGATCGCCAACCGCACCACCGGCGGCCAAACCACCGCCGACCTCGAAGATCGCCGCGACCTGCACCTCAAGACGGTGGCCGAAAACCTCGACATCCGCACCATCCTGCGGAGCGACGGCTCAATGACGGTTTTCACCTCGGGCGGCTACACGCTGGTGGCCGACCGCGCCTCGCGCCTGGAGTTCGACGGCCAGCACCACATCGGGGCCGAACAGCTTTATTCCGCCGATGACGAGTTGCGGGGCGTCGGCACCCTGGTTCTGGTCAGTCCCGGCGGCACGCGGGCCGACCTGCTGAAAAACGCCCCGCCGCGCGAGGGCAAGATCGCCGGCCTTCTCGAAATGCGCGACGAGGTGCTGGTCCAGGCCCAGAACCAGCTCGACGAACTGGCCCACTCGCTGACCGTGGCGCTGTCGGACACCGTCACCGACGTGACCGGCACCGACTATACCCACACGCTGCCCACGCCCCCGGCCGATGGCGACCGCTTCGCCCTGACCTACCTGACGGCGGGCGGGCCGCGCACGGTGACGGCCTATTTCGTCACCGCGCCCATCACCGACAGCATGAAGGCCCGCGTGCCGGACCCCGACAATACGGTGTTCGTCGATCGCAACGCCGCCGACCCGGCCGCCGCGATGATCACGGCCATGGGAACCCTGTCCCCGGCCGTCCCGACCGGCGCCGGCGGCGTGATCCATTCGGCCGTGGCCGGGCAACTGACCGTGCCGACCGGCTCGCGCAACCTGATCCGGTCGCTGACCTTCCACACCCTGTCCACATCGCCCAACGACGGGCCGCAACTCAACGTGTTCAAGGACGGCAGCCCGCTGATCGGCACGCCCAAGGACTATACGGCAGCCATCGGGGACGACACCTGGGCCCGGCGGGGTTATGCCGGGCGTATTTCCGTCAACACCGACCTGACGGCCGACAACACCCTGCTGGTGCGCTACACCCGCGACGACGGCACGGAATCCTCGCTGGGCGATCCGGCACGGCCTGGCCTGCTGCTCGACCGGTTGACCGAATACAGCATGTCGTTTTCGCGTGACACGGCCCTGGGCGGCCAGAGCACCTCCTACAAGGGTACCGTGCTGGACATGTCCCGCGCCCTGACCTCGTTCCAGGGACTACAGTCCGCCACGACCAAGGAACAAGCCATCGACCAAAGCACCCGCACCCAGCTTCTGGAAGAACGCTTCATGAGCCAGAGCGGCGTGAACGTCGATGACGAAATGGCCCAGTTGATCATGCTACAGTCCTCTTATGCCGCCTGTGCCAAGGTGGTTTCGACCGTGGACGCCATGTTCGACACCCTGTTGAGCTTGAAGCGCTGATCCGGGCGCTGAGGAGTAGAAAATCATGAGCAGCAGCTTCTTCACGCCCGGCACCTACACCAACACCACCACCCTGGGCCAGAACCTGCGGGTACGGTCGGATATTTCGACCCTGCGCAGCAGCCTCATGGAGGCTCAAAACCAGCTTGCCAGTGGCTTCAAGGCAACCACCCACGGCGGGCTAGGCGCCAACGCCACGGTGGCCCAGGAACTGCGCCACCGCATGACGCGCCTGGAGGGTTATCAGGGCTCCATCTCCACCGTCGGCATGCGCCTGACCACCACCCAAGCCGGACTGGGCTCCATCCAGCAGGGCTCCGAGTCCCTTGTCGAAACGACCATGGGTGTCTATGCGCCCGGCTTTAAGGAGGCTATCAGGCACAGCCGTGTCCAGGCACAGTCCATTCTGAGCACCAGCATTTCGGTCCTGAACACGAGCCAGGGCAACCGCTACCTGTTCAGCGGCGCTGACGTCAGCACCAAGCCGGTGGCAGACACCGAGAGCATGATAAACGGAAGCGGCGGCCGCATGGGCTTGAAGGACGTGGTCGCCCTGCGCCTGACCGCCGACACGGGCGCCGCAGGCAAGGGCCGTGTGGCCACGGCCGAGGCGGCCAACGTGGTGACGGTCACTCATACCGGCGGCATGTTCGGGATGCGCCTGTCCGAGATTACCGGTCCGGTCGGTTCGGTCACCGCCCCCTCGGTAACCGAGCCTGCCGTCAACACCCTCGAAGGCACGGTTGACACCACCGCCGTAGCCTTGGGCGAGCGCGTGGCGCTGTCCTTTGAAATGCCCGACGGCACCACCTCGACCATCACCATGATCGCCGGGACGGCCCCCCTGCCCGCCTCGCCGACGACCGACACCTACTATTTCGAGCAGGGCAACGGGGGCAGCTTCGACGGCGTCTTGAACACCGCCCTGACCACCCTGGTAAACCGGGAGATGACCGGGGCGTCGGCCGTGGCGGCGGGAAATGACTTTTTCGACTACGAAGCGCCACGCATTCCCGATGGTGCTGCGGCCACCGCAACCGGGCTGGCCATCAGCAGCGGCACGGTGGTTGACTGGTACGTCGGCGACTCGTCGGTGGTGCAGGTCAAGGGGCCGGCAACCGACCCCACCGCGTTGACCCCGGGCAAGGGCGACACCTACATGGTCGAAGCGCCAGGCCCAGGCATTGGCGTATGGGCTGGCATGGAAGGAATGCTGGCCACCTTCAACGGCACCGGCTGGAACTTCACCAAGCCCGAAGAAGGCACCCGCGTCATTGCCGACGCCCCCACCGCCGGCCAGCCCCCGCATATGTATGCGTATAATGCCACGACCGGCCTATGGGCCAGCGATGGCCCAGCTCCAATACAAACCACGGCGCGGGATTCAGTGCGGGCCAAGGTGGACGACAGCCTGTTTGTCGGCCATGGCGTGCGGGCCGATGAGCCCGGCATTCGCGACAACCTGAAGGTCGCCGCCCTGCTGCTGGCCGCCGACCTGGACATTGACGCGCCAGGGCCATTCCAGCAGGTTGCCGAAAAAATGAGCTCCGTGATCCGCGACTCACTCACCGGCATCATCAGCATACAGGCTGAACTGGGTGTGGTGCAGGAACGCATGACGGCCCTGGGGGAGTCCCATAAGGACTTCAAGGCGACCCTCAACAATCAGGTACTGGACGTCGAAGGGGTGGACGGTTTTGAACTGTCGGCTCGCCTTCAGGATTTGCTGGCCCGCCTGGAAAGCAGCTACCAGATCGTGGCCCGGATGCAGAGCATGAACCTGAGCAACTACCTCTGACGCCGACGAGCTTGGCCTAGTGATGGGGTCCGACGCACAACGCCGGGCCCCTCTTCAGGGCTCGGCGTTGCAGGAGAGTTCTATGAGTCTGTTTGGCCCAAGCGGCCAAACCGTCACGCTTGTTCCGCGCCATTCGCCGACAGGCCGCCGATCAGTGGTTCAACGGGTCTTGTCGACAACCCCTTGGCGACCACACGATTAATTTCAACCAGCCCTTCAACTCCGGCTTCGTGGGCAATCGCCTTTTCACTCTGGCCGATGGCCCAAGCGGCCAGGGAGACGATCTGAGTCTTCAGAGCCTGGGGAAGCGGGTTTCCCTCGACCGTGCACTCGTGAGCAAAAATATTCCAGAGTTGAATGTTGCGCAGCAGTGCTTCAAACAGCGGCCCGGACGGCCCCCCGTAGGCGCTTTCCATCTGCCGCGCAACTTTCAGCAGTGCATCCGATTCCACCTGCCGCAGATCTGTATGCGCGGTCGCCGCCTGAGCCTTCTTGTAGACGTCCAGTCCCTTCATTACCCGTCACCCTCCTAATGCCTTCATATGTGACAAGCATGATACTGGAACGAGGGTTAATGACCACGTAAGATTCAGCGGCGTGCCCACCAAACAGCCCTTCCTTCCAGCGACCGAAAAACCCCGAGACGAGCACCGTTATACGTTGACTCCTTTCCGGCGCAATCGTAGTATCAGTCTGCCTAAGGAGGTACAAAAGGTACCTTCCCTGTCCTAGAAAGGATTATCGATATGTCTTCGATTCTGACCAACAACTCTGCCATGACCGCCCTGCGTAGCCTCCAGGACACCAACAAGGGCCTGGGCGTTACTCAGAACCGGGTTTCCACCGGCCTCAAGGTGAATGATGCCGGTGACAACGCTGCCCGGTGGTCTGTTGCCGCCACCATGCGGGCCGAAAGCAGTGGTTACGGCGTGCTTGGGGAAACCCAGAATGTCGCCCTGGCTGCTACTCAGCAGGCGCTCGACACCATCGAGAACCTGCGGGTGATTTACACCTCCATCAGCGACAAGGCTGCTGAAATGGAGTCGGCCACGGGTGACGCTAAGACGGCGTTGGCTGCTGAAATCTCGGGGCTTGAATCTGCCGCAAGCAGCCTTGTCACTGCCAACCTCTTCAATGATGTCAACCTGATTGGTGGCGATAGCTACTCTGTCACGGTTGATATGGCGGGGAACTCCCACACCGTAACGGCCCAGGACCTCACCAGCATGACTGCTGTGACGGACATGGCCACCGCTAAGACCGCCCTGGGCGAGCTCAAGACGGCTGCCGAAGGCCTCGGTGCGGACAAGCAGGCGCTTCAGGCGTACCAGAAGTTCGCCAAGTCGTCTGAACATGCCCTGAAGGCAGGTACGGGTGCATTGGTCGATGCGGACATGACCGAAGAATCGGCTCGTCTGTCGGCTCTGCAGGTCCAGCAGCAGCTGGGTGCGCAGGCCATGTCGATCGCCAACCAGGCGCCGCAGGTTCTGCTGTCACTGTTCCGTTAAGCCTGAACGACTTGTGGCGTCGCCCGTAAAGGCGGCGCCACTTTTCTTTTCAATGGATCGGCATTTGCATGAGGAGCGGCCGCCATGGCCCTCAAGATCAAGCTCAAGCCGCATGAAAAAGCGATCATCAACGGTGCCGTCATTCAGAACGGGCCGCGGGCGACGGAATTCATCGTCAAGAATTTCGCCCAAATCCTCCGTGAGCCGGAGGTCATGCAGCAAGAAGACGCCACCACGCCGGCCAAGCGGACCTACTTCGCGGCCCAACTCATGCTGTTGGACCCGGACAACGCCGAGGCCTATAAAGCGCGCTTTCAAAGCCTGCTCGATGATCTTGCGCAGGCCCTGACCAACAAGGAAATGCTCGGCAAGTTGACAGCCGCAGCCGGCGCCGTCGCACAAGACAACTATTATCAGGCCCTTCGTCAGATCCGTGATGTCATCGATTATGAACAAGTTCTCCTGGAACATCCACCCGTGGATGCAGACCGGACCCCGCCTCCAGGCGAGGCAGACTAACCGGAACGGGTTCGGACAAATTCGATCAGGGATATGTTCTAGTCTGTTGATTTCACGCAAATGGACCATCACAGACCAGTTCGGTTTGCGCTGAGATTTGCTTTTGAACAGGAGATAAAGTCATGCTCTCGCAGATCGTGGCCGGATTTGGTGGATCGTCGTTCACCGCGTTCAAGACCATCAACAGTCGCCTGGATTCGCTCCGCGAAACGTATGCCAAGCAGCCTGACGTTCAACGGGATGTCGAGTACCTGCGTGAAAAAATCGGCGAAGTCGAATCGCTCGACGAACTGATGGACGACTATCGCTTGTGGCAGACGGCCACCACGGCCTTTGGCCTCGGTGATAACGCCTTTGCGAAGGGACTGTTTAAAAAGCTGATGTCTGAGGACGGCAGCGACCCTAATTCGCTTGTCAAGCGGATGGTCGATACGCGCTACAAGGAACTGACCAGCTTCTTCGACTATGCCAACAAGGGCACGGAGAACTTCAAGAGTTCCGCGTGGGTCGAGAAGTTGGTGGACAAGTTCGTCACCCGCAGCTTTGAAAACAGCGCCGGATCCGCCAGCCCGGCCGTCCAGGAGGCTTTGTATTTCCAACGCAAGGCACCGGAAATCACAACCTTCTATCAAATTCTCGGGGACGAGCGGCTTTACTCCGTTGTCCGCTCAGCCGCCAACCTCCCGGATTCGTTCTCAACTGTCGATATTGATCGGCAGGTCGAGATTCTGAAATCCAAGTTCGATATCGAAGACTTCAAGAGCCCCGCTATGGTTGGGCGCATGATCGACCGCCACTTGGCGATCAGCGACGCACAGTCGATCCAGTCGGGGGGCATGTCCAATTCGATCAACGCGGTAGCCCTTCAAACCTTTGCCCGGCCCAGCATGACGGGGTTCGCGCCCATCCTGAACATCGACCCAACGCTTTTCCTGAAGAAGTGATCCATCGCAGCGGCGAGGCCCACCAGCCCCGCCGCTTTTTTTTTCATGACTCGACCGGAATTTCCGGGACAACAAGGGATTCGCCCCGAGCGGCAGGAGCGGCAATTGAGCGTCACTTGCGGGTTGCTTAAAACGCAAGCCGCTTCAATCCCCTGCATCTGTTAACCTACTTTCAACCGTCCCCTTCTATAGAAGAGGCTAGGTGATGAAGTAACAATCTGGAGTGTTGCGCGTGGCATCAGTTCAAGGTCAGATTCAGCTTGCAACGCGCCTTGCGCAGTCCGGCCAATACAAAGCGGCACGGTTTACCCTGGACAGCGCGCTGAAAAAGAACCCCACGTCTGTTGATGCCCTCGCCCTGCTCGGCAGGGTCGCTGCCGCCCAGAAGGACTATGCCGCCAGCATCGATGCCTTCAGGAAAGCCGTGGCCCAGGCACCGCGCAGCAGCGATCTCCACTTTGAACTGGGCAACACGTTGGCCATGGCCAACGACTTCGCGGGCGCCGTGGAGGCCCTTTCAAAAGCCTGCGGCCTTGCCCCCAGGAAGGCGGATCAGCACTTCAATCTCGGCTTGGCCTGCACCGGACTGGGCGACCATCAGGCAGCCGTCGAGGCGTTCCGGGCCGCCGTAGATCTCAAACCGCGCATGACCGAAGGATGGGAAAGCCTTGGTCAGTCAGCCTTTTCAATAGAAGATTGGGACACCGCCGTTTCGGCCTACCAACGCGTTTTTGAACTTTCCCCGGAGTCGGACGATGCGGTCGTCCGTCTGTCCATCGCCTTGCGATTGAGCGGTCGGCAAACCGAAGCCGACGCCATAAAAAACGAGGTTATTGCGCGGGATCCAGGCGCCGCCCTGGCCCGGCAACTGGTTGACATGACCACCGGCCGATGGAAAGGCGCTGCGGGGGAGCAGAAGTTATTAGCCGCCCACCTTGCCGACCCCCTCGCCCCAGACCCTGTGTGCGATCTTGCTTTATACTTTGAAAGACGGGGCCGTCTGCCTGCAATCCTTCCCCAACTGATTGCCTCGGCAGTGGCGAACGGCGACCACGCGCGCGTCATGACCATGACGGGGCAGGCGCTGATCGAGGCGCGCGACTTCAGCGATCAGACGGAAAGCATCCTGCTTCACGCCGACGCACTTGGCGGTCAAACCCACAAGCCTTGCAATGCTCTTGCCTACCTCTATGACAAACGCGGCAACCTCCCCGAGGCCCTGAAGTGGTATCGCAAGGCGCATGAGCATGACCCGACCATCGCGTGGTTCCACAGCAATCTGTTGTTCGCGCTGCGTCACTCCTCGCATTTAACGCCGGAGGAGTTGTTCGCCGAACACCGGCGATACGGCGAAATACAGGAAGCCCTCATCGCGGCGCTTCCCCTGCCTCCTGTGACGGCGGCCGATGCCGACCGTCAGGTGCGCATCGGCTTTGTTTCAGGGGACTTCTGCGAACACGCCGTGACGATGTTCTTCGAGCCCTATCTTGACCACCTCGACCGTTCCCAGTTCCATGTGACCTTGTACTACACTCTTCGTCCCATGGACAAAGCGACGGAACGGTTGCGGAGCAAGGCCGACCAGTGGCGCCACATTCCCAATCTGACCGCCGCCGACGGGGCACGCCTTGTCCAAGATGACCGTATCGACATCCTGGTTGATCTGTCCGGACACACCGCCGGGAACGGGCTGCCAATCTTTGTGAGGAAGCCCGCGCCGGTACAGGTGTCGATGATCGGCTATCCCGGCACCACGGGATTGACGCGCATGGACTACCGCCTGTGCAATCCCATGGATGCCCCCTACTCCACGGAACGGTGCCTGCCCTTGCCACTGCTGTTCCGCCCGCCGTCCTCCGCGCCCGACGTGGTGCCGCCGCCGCACCTTGAGTGCGGCCACCTGACCTTGGGATGCGTTAACAAGCCGCTCAAAAACTCGCCCGAAGCCCTGCGGGCGTGGGTGGAGATCATGCGCCGCCTGCCGGACGCCCGGCTGAAGGTATTCGCTGGCGTACCCGACACCACCGCCGTCGAGTCGGCCGTCGTGCCGGTCATGGAGGCTGCGGGCGTGCAGCGCGACCGCCTGATTTTCCAGCCCCGCCTCTCGCTGAAGGACTTCATGTCGGCCCTGAACACGCTCGATGTTGTCCTTGAGCCTTTTCCCTATGGCGGCGGCACGACGGCAGTCCTTACGGCCTGGATGGGGGTGCCCTTCGTAGCACTCAAGCCCGCGCAGGATGCCGGAAGCTTTGGCCCGCACCTGCTGAAGCAATGCCACTTGGCCGACCTGATTGCCAACACGCCGGAGGACTACGTATCCATCGCCGTGGCCCTGGCCATGGACAGCGCGCGGCAAGCGGAGTTGCGAAACGAGATGCGGAGCCGGCTCAAGGCAGGTTTCCTGTTCGACGAAGGGCTGCTGGCCCGAATGCTGGATAAAACGTTCCTGAACATCTGGCAGGAGCACTGCGGCGCGGCCCCCTCCCCTTCCTCCTGACCGATCAGGGCGCATCCAACGCACGGCGCTGCTCGGCCACCGCTGCGTGACGGCGGTGCCAGTCATGGCGTAGCATCAGGAACAATGGATGCATGTCGGTGGGAATGCGCTCCAGGAAGGGATCAAGCGCCGTCAGCAGGCTGCCAAACAACTTTTCCCCGAACACCCGCGACCCGTCATGGCGGCGATAGAGGAACAGCACCTCGGGCAGGACCTCCAACCGGTAGCCCGCAAACATGGCACGCACGAAAAAGTCATAGTCCTCGTGCAGAAAATCGCGCGTACCGCGATGACCTCCAAGTGCGTCGTAGACCTCTGCCCGCACCAAAGAATTGGTGTCACCCAGGCAGTTGACCAACATGGCCAGCGCGGGGCTCGCCCCGACCGGCGTCCAGTCCACGCCTACCGACCCCTGTGCCGGGTCCAGCCCGTCAAGGAATGCTGCCGGTTCCGGGCCAAAATCGCACTGCGAATGCTGGCCGGGGATGCACGCGATGATATCAGCCCCCGATCGGGAGGCAGCCACGAACCGCTCGATCTCGTGCGGCAGGGCGAGGTTGTCGTCGTCCATGAACAGCAGATGTGTGCCAGTTGCCGCCGCCCGTGCCGTGCGGCGGGCCACGGCGGGACCGGCATTGTCCTGGCGCAAGGCCGTCCAACCACGGGCGGCAAACACCGGGCGCAACTCGTCCAGCACGGCGGCAACACCCGGATCGGTACTGCCGTCGTCCACCACCACCACCTGGAAATCCTCGCAGGTCTGGGCCATCAGCGAGCCCAGAGCCTCACGCAGGTAATCTGGTCGGTTGTATGTTGGCATACAGACCGAAACCCGCACGCCCGCCGCCGGGGCAAGAAGCGCCTCGGCAGGCGGTTCCAGGACGGCAAGAAGCGCCTCGGCCGGAGCCTCGACGCCCCATAGCACGAAGCGGGCGGGCAAGGTCCAGCCAGCGGCGGCCATCCATTCACCAACCTCGGCGGTGGACACCACAAGACCGGTGGCCCGCGCCACCGCCTGACGCTCTAGGAAGTCCAACTCGATGTCCGTTCGGCCGGCGGGAAAGCGCGCCGCCCGCTGCAGGAAGCGACCATGGCACTCTGCGGCCAGCACCCATAGTCCCGTCCCACCATGGTCGGTACCTAGACCCTGGGCCACAGTGGCGTAATAGGCAGCGCTGATAGGAGCACAGAAGATCACATGGTCAAAACGCTGGCGGCTCAGCCAATGATGCACGCACAAGGACCGCAAGGGCATATAGGGATGTGCCGGGGCGTAAACATCATGGAGCCGCACCACATTGGACACGGACGGGCCGTCGGCGGCCGGCTGCCAAGTCGTGTCTAGCACCGTCACCTCGGCCCCGGCCGCGCGCAGGCGCGGGGCGAGGCCGAACGC
>LAEA01000111.1 GCA_000961745.1 Rhodospirillaceae bacterium BRH_c57
GTGTTCTACCCGATGTTCGGCTGGACCCTCTCGCCGATCATCGCTGCCGCCGCCATGGCGCTGAGTTCTGTTTCGGTCATCGGTAACGCCCTGCGTCTCCGCACCTTGAAGCTGCAACAGTGAGGGCATCATGACGCGCCACGAACCGACGCCCACTGTTCCAGAGGCACCTCCGGTACGCTGGTACAGGACCTGGAAAGGCTTGATCGTCCTGACGGCTGTGGCGGGAGGTGCGTTGTACCTGTCCGTTGCCCACCCGGCGCACACACTTGCGGCGTTGCCGTGGGCGGTCTTGCTGCTCTGTCCGCTGATGCACCTCTTCATGCACGGTCGGCACCGATGAAGGGGCTGGCGGTCGCCGGGATCAGCGCAGCAGCAGTGGTCGTGGCGGTGGCGACCGACGTCCTGGTGCCGGCCGGACGCAACGTTCAGGCAGATCTCGCCGATCCGAAGTTGGTTACGGCGGGAAAATCTGTTTACGCAAGCCAGTGCGCATCCTGCCATGGAGCGCGCCTGGAGGGTCAGCCTGAGTGGCGAACCCGTCGGGACGATGGCCGCCTTCCTGCGCCGCCCCACGATGCAACAGGCCACACTTGGCACCATCCGGACGACGTTCTGTTCGACATCATCAAGAACGGCGTGGGCGCAAAGCTCCCGACCACGTACGAGACCGACATGCCAGTGTTCCGTTCGGTGCTGACCGATGACGAGATCCAGGCCGTCCTGAGCTACATTAAGAGCATGTGGCCCGACGATGTCCGCCAGCGCCAAGCCGCCATCTCCGGACGGGCCCGGTAATATAGACACGGGCACGGCGGGTCTGGCGGGAACAGAGCGCCAGGCACTGCCAAACACCATCCTCCGCTACAACGCCAAGGGCCACGGCCCGGCTTAAACAGGGATGCATCTGGCATGGGAGTCAGGCACCCCGGTTATCAATTTACGCATATGTTAAAAGGACCAAAAGGAGGCGGCTGACCGCTTAGCGTACGATTTCGGGAAGATTCTGCGATGACCCCTTGTCGTAGCAATTCCCCTTGCCGCTCATGGACGCCAGGAAGTCGTGTGCCTCCAGGATTTTCCGGTAGTCGTCCGAGCAGTACTGGCTGCCGCGGTCGGAATGGTGGAAGACCCCAGGGGGTGGGGTGCGCAGGGCGATGGCGCGTTTCAAGGCGGTGACGGCAAGGTCTTTGGTGATGCGGTCGCTGACGGCCCAGCCGATGATGCGCCGCGAAAACAGGTCCAGGACGATGGCCAGATACAGCCAGCCTTCGGTGGTCCAGATATAGGTGATGTCGACACCCCACTTCTCGTTCGGCCCGTTTGTCGAGAAGTCCTGGTCCAGCAAGTTGGGAGCGATCGGCCGGTCATGGGCGCTGTCCGTGGTTTTCTTGAAGCGCGCTTTCTGCAAGCCTTTCAAGCCATTGTCCTGCATCAGCCGGGCAATGCGGTGGCGCCTCACGGTCAGCCCGTCGTCCTGAAGGTCGTGGCGGATGCGCCGCGACCCATAGGTTTGGCGGGACCGCGCAAAGCTTGCGCGCACATGGGCCAGCAGCAGAAGGTCAGCGCGTTGACGGCGACTTGCCGGACGCTTTTTCCAGGCATGGTAGCCGCTGATGCTGACCCCCAGCGTCTGGCACAAACGAGGCACCGGCACCGTGGCCTTTTTTTTAACAGCTCCCGCTGCTGGCCAGCAGGCGGACCACCTCACGTTTGAAATCTTCCGTGATCTTCTGCTGTTTCACTCGTGCCATGCTGGCCTCCTGATTGCCGGGATCATATCAGAAGGCTCTCCACTTTTTCTGAGCCACTCCACCATAAGGCGGCGTAGCGTTCTGCCCGCTCTCTGTCGTCCCCTCCCTAGCCGAACGCCGTGGTGTCGGCTTGGTAAGCGGCGCGGCCTTCGCCCCAGCCCCATTGCAGGAAGTGGCTCAGAGGGTCCAAGTCCGATGCCGCCGCCACGTCGGCATTTTCCTCCAGATAGCGGCTCTGGTCGAAGAACGGGCCGGTATCACGGCCCTCTTTCCATCCCCACTGGCTGTAGTGCTGCCAAGCGGTCATCTGCTCAGCGGCCACGGCTGTGGCCACGTCGGCGTTATGGGTCAGATACCATTCGCCGTCGAACAGGGCGTTGGGGGAGCGGTTCTCGCTCTCGCCGTGCAGCCTGAAGTGCTGAAGGCCCGTGGCAAAGCTTCCGCCTTGCACCGCCGCCGCCACATCGGCGTTGGCCGCCAAGTAGGCTCCTTCGTCAAATCCCGCCGCCGTCAGATCGGGCGCGGCAGCCAGATCAACACGGTCGGAGAACACCAGAACCTCGACAGTCGAAAGCTGATCGGTACCGTTGACGAACGTGCGGTCGGTGACGGTCAGGGTGCGGTCACCGCCCCGCGTGATGGTGTGGGACACATGGGTGCCGGAAAAGAACACGGCATCCATGCCGTTGTCGCCGCGCAGGATGTCATCACCGGTTCCGCCAACCAGGAAGTCCTGGCCGTCGCCGCCAAACACCGTGTCGTTGCCGGCATCGCCGTGCAGGATGTCACGCCCGCCTTCTGAACCGATGGTATCGTCGCCAGCACCACCGCGCAGCACGTCGTCCTCGGCGCCGAGCACGATGTATTGCGCCGCGTCGTCGCCGGTCACCACGTTGCGGCCCGCCCCGCCGGTGATGTGGGCGGCCCCGATGATGGCGGCGAAGTCCACCCCGTTCAGTTGCAGCATGGTGCCGCTGGGCAAGCCACTGGTGTCGATCACCAGGGCGGACTGGTGGCCGGCGGCCTGCTCGCCGGTGATCACCAACGGCGTTCCGGGGGCGCCGCTGCCGGTCGCCACGCTCGGGGTCACCGTCTTGACGATAAGCTGGGAGTCGGCGGACAGCGCGTTCAGGAACGACTGCCCGATGCCGGTCATTTCGGTGCGCTGGGAAGATCCCTCGGTGGTCTTCTGCTCGATGCGGGCGATCAGGTCGGCCAGGGCGTCGGTCTTGTTCTGGCGTGTGGACGCTCCTTCCACCCGCAGACCG
The DNA here is from genome assembly GCA_000961745.1 of Rhodospirillaceae bacterium BRH_c57. Lineage (GTDB taxonomy): Bacteria > Pseudomonadota > Alphaproteobacteria > Rhodospirillales > Rhodospirillaceae > Cauispirillum. The sequence continues at coordinate 3,023 of LAEA01000111.1, forward strand.
AACCCGGTTGGCAGGCTGGCGCGCAGAGCTGGCGTGGTGGACCCGGCATCGGTGACCAAGGTCACGTCGGCCCGGTCGGCGTTGGGAGTGGTGGGGTCGTCGGTCCGGCCGGCCGGAACCGGCTGGATCACCGTGGTCTGCTGCGGCTGCCCAGTCGGTCCGGTGGTGGTGGTGCGGCTGACCGTGGCACCGTCCTCGGTCGGGGCAGGTGCGGGGGCTGCCGATTCACCGCCCCCACCACCACCGTCACCGCCCGCTGGCGCAACCAGGGTAATCGTCGTCGTGCCGCCGGCAAGGGTTGCCGCGAATGTGCCGCTGGCGGTCGAAATGCCTGTCAGGGTCAAGGTCTGGCCGACCCCGAGCGTGATCGTGCCGCTGGCGGTCGCTCCGTTGATGTCGCTCAGGTCGGCCCCCGTCACCGTAATGGTGTCGCCGATCGCGAAGTCCGCGATGGTGTCGCCATCGAACTCCGTGGCAGTCCCGCTGAAAGTGTCGCTGCCGTCCCCACCGGACAGTGTGTCTGTCCCCGCGCCACCGAGGAGCAGGTCATCACCGGCCTCGCCATAGAGGATGTCGTTGTCGGCACCGCCGCTCAGGGTATCGGTGCCGGCCCCGCCGAATAATTGGTCGCTCCCGGCGTCGCCATAGAGGAAGTCGTTTCCGTCGTCGCCGTACAGGCTGTCGTCCCCTATACCGCCATAAACGGTATCGTTGTCCGCACCGCCATAGAGGACGTCGTTACCTGCATCGCCCTTTAAGCTGTCGTCGCCATCGCCACCCGAAAGCGTGTCGTTATCATCTCCGCCGCTCAGGGTGTCGTTGCCGGCCTCGCCGAATAATTGGTCGTTCCCGGCGTCGCCCTTCAAGCTGTCGCCGCCATCGCCACCCGAAAGCGTGTCGTTGTCAGCGCCGCCGCTCAGGGTGTCGTTGCCGGCCCCGCCGAATAATTGGTCGTTACCTGCATCGCCCTTCAAGCTGTCGTTACCGTCATCCCCCCAGAGAGAGTCGTTACCAGCTCCGCCGCTCACGGAATCGTTGCCGGCCCCGCCCACGAGCGTATCGCCCACACTTCCACCCAGCAGAAAGTCAGCGAGATCCCCGCCTGTGAAGTTGGCCGCCGTTGCATGGCCCGTCCAGGCAAAGCCGACCCCATGCGTACTGGTTGAAAGCACGGTGCCAGCGGCATCAAGCAGGGCGGTCGCCGCACCGCTGCTCACGCCTGCATTGACAACTTGCCATTCACTACCGTTGATTTGCACGGTAATGGGTGCGGCATCGCTGGCAGTGCTATCGAGGCTGGGAGGAACAGCAGGAATATCGACCAGGAGTGTAATGTACCCAGACGAGAAATTTCCGACCTTATAAGAAAACTGCATTTACGCCCCCAAAAAAATTTGGTCAATAGCGCGCATTATACATTATTACTCATCAATAAATTTATTGAAGAGCAAAAATAAATAGTTGCGAACTATGAATCAAATATGCGCAGGATGCCGCATTAGCTTATCATGACGAATTCCGTACAAGGAAACATACAGAGTATAGTTGACCAGCGAACTCCGAACCGATTCGTGGGGTGGCTCGCAGGCGAGACATAGGCCAAATGCGGTAGTGGACTATTTAGGGGTCAGGGCACTTTCATGCTGCGTCTCCACTGCCATCCGCTCGATCCGCCTCGGAAGTTCATTCTTTCATATCATAAATACTTCTCGGCGCATGCTTCCCTATCCCCCGTTTACATTTGTTTTCAGGAGAACAATGAAAAAGCGCATATTTGTGGATTGTGCTTGATGGGGATGCCGGCCTCCCGTCTGCACAGCCCGTCTACATAAAAGGCTGCCGCTCCGCTTCTTAGCGATCCCGCCACTGTGCCAGGTCTTTCGCCGCCTGCCTCGCCACCGAGGCCCAGTCGCCAAGGGTGGGCTGGCGAATGAGGCGCAACGACGGATACCACGGGGTGTCGGTGCGGTCGGTCATCCAGCGCCAGTCGGGCCGGTGGCTCAACAGCACCCGCCCCGGTCGCCCGGTCAGTCCCGCCATATGCACCACCGACGTGCAGGAGGACACCACGAAGTCACAACTCTCCAGCACCGCCAGGGTGTCGAGGATGCCAGCCCCAGCGGCCTCGACCGCACCACCCACGTCGGATAGCCGGTCGGTCAGCGTCAGTTCGGTGATCTCGCGCCGCCCCGGCCCGACTTGCAGGGAGACGAACCGCAGCCCATCAACATCCAGAATTGGCCGCAGCGCCGCAAGTCCCGGCGACCGCAGCGCGTCCCCGGAAAAATCCGGGTTGCCGCGCCAGCACAGGCCGACCACCGGCCGGTCGTCGGCCCCACGCACTACCGGCCGCCAACGTGCCACCCGCTCATGGTCGGTCAGGGAGAAGGGGGAGGGCGGGGGAACATCCTCCGGGCGGGTAACGCCGAATCGTTCCGGAAGTGACATCAGGGGCACCCAGGCTTGGCTGCGTGGCAAGGACCCGTCCCAATTGAAGACGGCGTCCGCTGCCAGAAACCGCCGCGCCACAGGCAGGGTGGCCGGCTTTCCGGCAAAAACCACCCGGCCCCCGTCCCCGACCGGAATGCGCGGCAGGAAGCGGAGGAACTGCAAGGTGTCGCCCAGCCCCTGCTCATCAAGGACCAGCAACGTTCCGTCCGTCACCGGCTGCCCGTCCCAACGTGGCTTTGCCGGACCAGGTGTCCGCAGGCCAAGCGCCGCGTGGCGACGCTCGAAGTGCGGCCAGGCCTCGGCATAGCGCCCCATCAGCAGGAGGGTGAAGGCCAAGTCCCAGTGCACCGACGGCCGGTCCGTGCTCGCCGCCGCCCGCCGCAGACAGGCCGCCGCCTCGGTCAGGCGATCGCTGCGGCGCAGGATGTTGCCAAGACTGTGCAGGGCTCTGGGGTGATCCGGCCGGGCCGCCAGGATGGCCTGAAAGTCGGCCACGGCCCCGGCAATGTCCCCCTGATCGCGGCGGACATTGCCACGATCGCCGCGGGCCGCCATGTGATCTGGGGCACGGTCAAGAACGTGGTCGTAGACCCGTTCCGCCTCGGCCAGCCGCGCGGCGCGGTGCAGGTTCAGGCCCCAGCCGTAGTCTTCCTCCACGCTTGGAGGCGGCACGGCGGTGCCGGCGACCGCCCTGTCGACGGCCGCCAGCAGGCGGCTGGTCTGGGCCTCCCAGGTCCATTTCCGCATGAAGCGGGCCGCCGCCTGTCCTTTTTCGGTGGCTTCGCCGCGCCGCCGATGGACCCGTTCCAGGGTCTCCAACACCTCCTCCAGGGCGCACTCCCCCCAGCCTTCGTGGCCGGATGCGCCGTTTGGCCCGATCACCACGCCCTGGTGACGCAGCACGTAGACATGATCCCCCAGAAGATCGAGATGGCCGGTGTTGCCGGCCAGAATGGTAGGCAGGCCACAGGCCATGGCCTCCATGGCCGCCGGATTGGTGCTGCCTTCGCAGCGGCTGGGAAAGACCGCCAGGTCGCAGTCGCGCAGAATGCCCGCCCTCTGGCCGCTGGACAGCGGGCCGAGGAACAGCACGGCGTCCGGCGGGAGGTCCGCCGGTGGATTGTCCCAGGCGCAGACCAGCAGGGCCTCGGGGTGGCGTTGGTGGAAGGCACGGAAGGCGGCAGCCAGAATGTCGTGGCCGCAGCGGTGGCCGGGTCCGCCGCCCGAAAACACCACGAAGCGCCCCGGCAGCAGGCCCGGACGCGGGGCCGGGTGGAACAAGGCGGGGTCGATACCCTGAGGGCAGGTGAGCACGTTGCTCAGGCCCCGGTCGCGCAGCACGCGGGTGCTCCACGACGACGCGGTGGCGATCAGCGGCCAGTCCGCCGCCCGCCGGATGGCCTCGGCCGCAATGTCGGTCTGCTCGAACTCCGCCACACCGATATTCGGGCTGCCCGGCATGTCTTCTGCCGAGGCCGGAAAAGTCAGCCGGTCGCCCAGGTGGTGCAGCACTGGAAAGGGCAGGCACCGCCCCCGGTTGCGGGTAACAGAAGTCCGGGTGGCGGCGTGTTCCTCGATGGCCGGGGCCAGCAGGCGACGGTGCAAGGGGTCTGCCTCCAGCGCCTGCGGGGGGCTCAGCAGGGTTGGGCGCAGTCCCTTGCGGGCCATCTGAAGGGCCAGGTTGAGGGCGTGCCCGCCCGCGCTGTCCTGATCTCCCACGGGCCAGGTGATGCCGATCCGCTTCATTGTCCCTCTCCCCCCGCTCCCGCGCCTTGAACCGTCCGTCTCAGGCGGTTCCCCGCCGTGCCGTCAGGCGGGCCGCCATCTTCCGACAGGCCGAGCCGCACGGTAAGGCTTTCCGGCAGGACGGCAAGGGCCCGTCGAGTGTTCAAGACCTGCTCCAGGTGGCGCGGCAGAAGAACCTGCGGCCCGACCCGCCAGAGCGGCGTCTTCCAGGGACCCGATGCCCCCGTGGTGGATCAGCAGGAATGCCCGGCCAAGCATCTGGCGCGGCGTCGTGCGATCATCAGCAGGCGGGCGGCATGACCCAGGCCTTCCCCCATTTCCCAGGCCAGAAGGGCCCGGCGGGGCCGGTTCTTCACTGCCCCGCCAAGTGGCGCACCCACTCCAACTGCTTTGGTAGGCACACCGTTTCCAGATCGTAATGAAGCTGGGCAAAGGCCCGTGCCGCCTGGCCCAGGTGGGCCCGCGCCTCCGGGTCTTCCAGCAGGTGGACCACGCTGTCGGTCAAGCCGGCCACGTCGAAGAAGTCCACCAGGCGGCCAGTGACGTCGTGGGTGATGGCCTCGTGCAGGGGTTTGGTGTCGCTGGCCACGATGGCGCATCCGGCGCTCATGGCTTCCAGCAGGCTCCAGCTCAGAACGAAGGGATAGGTCAGGTAGACGTGGACGGTGGAAAGCTGCAAAACCGGAATGAACGCGTCATAGGGCATCGTACCCAGGAAATGCACCCGACTGAGGTCCAGTTCGGCATGTACCTCGCGCAGGAAGACGTCCTTCCAGGTCTGTCCCTCGGGAGGCTGCGCCCCATAGCTGACATCGGTGCCGCCGACGATCAGCACCCGCGCCTTGGGCCGCCGGCGCAGGATATCGGGCAGGGCGCGCATGAAGACGTGATACCCGCGATAGGGCTCCAGGTTGCGGTTGACGAAAGTGATGACCTCGTCGTCGCGGGTCAGCAGAATGGGACCGTCCGGAGTATTCACCGTCACGGTGACGGCGGATTCCGGGGCGACCGCCGCCGTGTTAATGCCGTCGTGAATCACGGTGATCTTGCTGCGGAACGGTTCGGGGAAGGTGCTGGCCTGCCATCGGGTGGGCGAGAGGGCGGCGTCGGCGGTTTCGAAGTGCATCAGGGTGTTGAGATTCTTTAGGCGCAGGCGGCAGACATGACCGGGATCGGGATTGGGAAACTCCGGATCGAAGTCCGTGTCGGCACCGGTAGGGCGATAGAAGAACTCGGCATAGAGGCCCAGCCGCGCCCGAGGCCACACGTCCTTGAGGAACAGGCTCTCGCCCCATCCGGGATGGGCGACGATGATGTCGGGCGCAAAGCCCTTGGCCTTCAGGGCCAGGGCGGCGCGGAAACAAGCATCGCCCCGAAGCACCTTGGCCTCGAAGTCCCTGACCCAGGGATGAATGCCCGGCGTGCTGCCCCGCTTGGAGCCATAGCGCACGATCCTCACGCCCTGCCACTGGACGGGCGCGGTCTTTCGCATGGTCATCGCCACCACGCGATGCCCCTGCCCCGCCAGGGCCGGAGCCAGGAACTTGAACTGGCCGGGGAAGTTCTGGTGGATGAAAAGAATGTTCATGCTTCTGCCAGGTTCATGCCTTCAGACATCCAGATACTCAGCCCCGGCGTCCAGCAGGTTCCTCTCGGGAGAGGTTTCAGACGATGTGCAGTACCTTCAGGATGGGCAACTGCTTTTCCGCGAAGGCCGTGGCCTGGGCGGTGAAGTCGGCAAGGTCTTCTTCGGGCGTTTCAAGCGTCTTGCCCTCGTGGACGCTTTTTTGTCCTTGGGCGGCGGGGATCTGCCACGTCATCTGAGCCCATTCGGCGGGCGGCTTCTTGCCCTGGCTTAGAGCCGGCAGGAACAGATGCGGTTGTCATCGGAAATCCAGCTCCAGATGCCATGCAGCCCGATGTAACCGAACTCCGGCAGGTCGTCACGGGCGGCGAAGTTGGCGAAGGCCTCGTCATACAGCCGTGCGCCCGTTCCCGCCACGGTGGCCGCCGCATGAAGGTTGGCGCTCATGCCTTGACCGGAGCCCAGTTCGCAGGCCGTGACGGCTTCGGGACAAACCAGTCCGGCATTCAGGAAGGCCAGCTTCAACCGCAGGGGGGTTGAGTTCGCCGATATCCGCCACATAGCCTGCTATCCAGTCGGTCATGATGCCCCCTTGCATTGCGTTTTAGGGTCCTGCCTTGCTTCAGGCTCATTGTCCGTATTCGGCATACGAGAAAACAGGTCCTGTTTCCAGTTCTGAAAGCCGTAAGCGTGGCTCCTTCACCACTCTGACCAGCCGTTGACGGCGGGCTTCCAGTTCCAGGGCAGGGTCTCAAGGACGTCCTTGAGGTATTCGAAGGGGTCGATGTCGTTGAGCTTGGCCGTCTGGATGAGAGAACCGACCAGGGCCCAGTGATCGGCGCCGCCTTTGGACCCGGCGAAGAGGGCGTTCTTTCTCACCAAAGCGACCGGGCGGATTTCCGTTCAATCATGTTGGTGTCCAGGTCGGCGAGCCCGTTGGACAGCACCACGGTCAGGCCGTCCCACCCAGTCGGCCATGACCGAGCGGTCCAGGACCACGCCCTGGCGGGCGAAGCAGATGGGGGAGGAGACGCGCTTACGGTGTAAATTCTAATAGCCCTGATGCCGCAAGTGAATGGCCAAACCCTCATCGCACCTGACTTTCTTTCTCAGGGTGCCCATTCGCTCCTTAAATTCAACTGCTCATCGCACGGCGGTGGCGGGCTTTCGGCAACACGGGCCATACAGGGATCGACGTTAATCCTGTCCCCGGATGTCCATGTCACGACACGCCTTCCTCGCCGCCCTCGCCCTCTGCCTCCTGCTGCACCCCGTCCCGGGTCGCGCGGCATCCGTTGACCGGTGCGAGGTTGTTGGCGCAGCGACCGTAGACGTGGCGCGGCAAGGGGACATGGTCCCGCTTACGGGACTTGCAGATGACGGCAGCTCGGTGGCGGCCGTCGCGATGTGTGGCGGGCGGGCGGGCGGCGTCACCTGGGAAGTTACGGCCCGGCAGACCGTCCGTGAGGGTGGTGATGACCGGCGTTCCTTGCGACTGACCAGGCTGTCCCGCAGCATCCATCTCGATGATGCCTGGAGTCTGACCGTCGGCAAGACGCCGCGCGGCTGGGATGTCGGCTATGCCGCGCAGCCCCTTGATTTTCTAGGTCAGTCGCGGCGCCTGGGTGACCTTGAGGACCGCTATCACGAGCGCGAGGCATCAGTTCTCGCCGCTTTGGACTATTCGACCGGCGAGGCCGGGTACAGCCTGATCGTCGCCGACTATCGCCAGGACGAAGACAGGCAGCTTCAGGTCATCGCCCTGGCTGAACGTCAGGTTGAGGCAACCCGGCTGCTGGGGGTTGTCCAGAAGCCGGAGAAACAGTCGCTCGGCGTCGGCGGCGGCTTTTCTACAGTCGTCGGCGTGGCGCTGGAACTGCATGGCTCGGCCTTCTTCCGCCAGGGCAGCGCCCATCCCGTCCACCGCTCCCTTCTCGACAACCAGCCAGCCTTCTTCAGGGCCGGAGACGAGCCTGTCGGTGCATGGCGGCGCAAGAGTGGCCGCGTGTATCCCCGCTGGGTCGTCGGCGGACAATGGACGCACGAAAGCGGCCTGAACGTGGTTGCGGAATGGATCCACGACGGCGCCAAACTTTCGGGCGCGGAGTGGTCCCGTCTGCGGTCGCTGATGCGCTTCCACGCCTTGGGCGCTGGACTTGGCGTGCCAGCGGCGGCGGTGGACGGCAACCTGCGCCACGACGCACGGGTCCTGTCGCCAGATGGGGCGATGCGCGACTACGCCTTCTTGCGGTTGTCGCGGCCGTTCAATGGCTGGGACGGCGAAGTCAGGGGTCTGGTCAACATGGTCGATTTCAGCACCGCCCTGGGCCTGCGGGTAACCATCCCTGTGGGTCCTGCTGCGCGGGTCTGGCTTGATGCCAGCGCGAACGTCGGGCGCACCGGCAGTGAGTTCGGCGAGGTTCCCGCCGTTGGCGCGATCACGCTCGCCACCAGCATCACCTTTTGAAGGAGACCGGCATGATCCGCCATGTCCTGGCATTCATCATGATCATCCTGATGTCCGGCGCAGCCCCTGCCGAGGCATCCCCGACCTTCCAGGCCGTTCGGGACACCTATGCCCAGGCCCGCGACGGACAGATAGAACCGGAAAAAGCCAGAGACGTGCTCGAAGCCTTTCTGAAGGGGCACCCTGCGCACCCCGTGGCGACCGCCTACCTGGGTAGCGTCAGGACGATGATCGCCCGCGATGCCTTCTTTCCGTTCACCAAGCTGACCAACGTCAATCAGGGCATCGAACTGCTCGACGCAGCGTTGGAGCGCCTTGATCGGGCGGAGGTCACCGCCGAGCACGACGGGCGCCTGGACATTCTGATGGTCAGCGGCCTGACCAATGCCGCACTTCCCGGTTCGTTCGGACGCCGTCTCATGGCCGAGCGCGATCTAACCCAGGCCAAAAACCTGCCGTCCTTTCAGGCCGTTCCAGCCGGCACCAAGGCCAAGGTGTACGCCTGGCTGGCGGTCTTTGCGGCCACCCGCGACGCAGCCGAGGCCGACGCCCTGATGACCCTGGCCCGTGCCGAGGACACGGCGGTCGCCGATGCCCTCTGGGACGAGGAGCGCTGAGATGGCCGCCGCCATCAGTGCGCGGGGGCTGACCAAGACCTTCCGCCTCGGCGACCGCCCGGTGACGGCGTTGCGCGACGTGTCCCTGGACATCGAGGCGGGGGGCTTCGTCGCCCTGTGCGGTCCATCGGGCAGCGGAAAGTCCACGCTGTTGCATGTTCTGGCCGGTCTGGACGCGCCGGACGCGGGCGAGGTCGTCTTCGCCGGACGACCGGGCTGCGGCCGCCTGGGCGAGGATGTCGGCTTCGTCTTCCAGTCCTTCAACCTCATCCCGGTCCTGTCGGCCCTGGAGAACGTGGAGATGCCGCTGTGGCCGCGCCGTCTGCCGGCTGACGCGCGGCGCCGTCTGGCCACGGACATGCTGGACCGGGTGGGCTTGGCGGATCGCGCCCACCACCGCCCGGCGGCCCTGTCGGGCGGTCAGCAGCAGCGGGTGGCGGTGGCCCGTGCGCTGGTCGCCGGCCCGGCGGTGGTGTTCGCCGACGAGCCTACGGCCAACCTCGATGGCCGCACCGCCGAAGACATTCTTGCGCTGATGCGCTCTCTCAACGCGGCCCTGGGGACGACCTTCGTCTTCTCCACCCACGATGCCCGCGTCATGGGGTACGCCGACCGGCGCATTGATCTTGAGGACGGGGCGATGGTGAACCAAAAGGTGCCGGCATGAAGTGGCTCGCCCTGAGTTGGCGCAACGTCTGGCGCAACAGCCGGCGCAGCCTGCTGGCCGTGTCGGTGATGGCTGTGGGGGCGCTGGCCCTGCTGATGGCCATCGGCTTCATCCTGGCGAGCTTCCAGGGCCTGCGGGAAAGCACCATACGCGGCGGCCTGGGCCATCTCCAGGTTGGGGACGGCGCGGGGATTGTCGCGCCCGATGATCTGGCGGCCCTGGAGCACGCCGCCGAAGGCCATCCTGAGGTGCGCTTCACCCTGCGGCGGCTGGTGTTCGAGGGGTTGGTATCGACCGGCGCCGTGACTGTGGCGGCCGTGGGCAGCGGCGTGGAGCCGATCAAGGAAAGCCGCCTGTCGTCCGGCTTCGCTCCGGCGGTGGAGGGAACCGGCCTGCCGTTGGAGGACGGGCCTGACGGCTTCCATGCCGTGCTTGGGGTCGGCCTTGCCGCCAAGCTGGGGGTTGGCCCCGGCGACACGGTCACCCTGTTGACGACCACCGTTGACGGGGTGCTCAACGCCATCGACGCCACGGTGGCGGGCACGTTTACCACCGGCATCCCGGACCTGGACGCCCGCCAGGTCATGGTCCGGCTGTCGGCGGCGCAGGTCCTGATGAACACGCAAGGCGCCTCGCGGCTGGTCGTGGTGCTGCGGCAGGACGGTGCCGTCGCGTCGGTGGCGGGGTTGCTGGGCGCGGCCTTTCCGGCCCAGCGGGTCAGCACATGGCGGGAGTTGGCGCCCTTCTACGGGCAGGTGGTGACGTTGTACGGAAACATCTTCACGGTTCTGGGGGTGATCATCCTGCTGGTCGTCGCGTTGTCGGCCACCAACACCATGCTGATGGCCGTCACCGAGAGGATCCAGGAGATGGGCACCATGCTCGCCCTGGGGATCGGTCGGGCGCGGATCCGCATCAACTTCGCCATCGAGGGGGCCATGATCGGCGGCCTTGCCGGAGCCATGGGGCTGGCCGGGGCCGCCGCGTTGTCCCTGGGCATCAACCTTGCCGGTATCGAGATGCCGCCGCCGCCCGGCCGGACCATGCCCTATCCGCTGATCATCCTGGTTGACGCAACGGCCTACGCCGGGGTCTTCGCGGCCATGGTCCTGGCCGGTGCCGCCGCCGCCTGGGCACCCACGGCCCGCCTGGGACGCCTGCGTGTCATCGACGCTTTGCGTCGCACTTGAGGACTCTGCCATGCTTCGGTTTGCCCTTTTCGCCCTGGCTCTGCTGGTTGCTGTCCCCGGTTTGGCCGCCGAACCGCCCCCCGACCTGTTGGCGCGGGTGGACGCTTACCGGATACCGCGCAAGGACGTCCGGGTGACGGTGGATGTCCTGGAGGTCGAGGTGCCCTCGGGCCAGCGGTCGGGGGAGCACGGCTACCGGGTGTTCCTGAACAACGCCTCGGAGTCCGTGGTCGAGATGCTGTCGCCTGTCGAGAGGGGCCGCCGCGTGTTGATGACCGACGATGCGGTGTGGCTGCACATTCCGACCAGCGCACGGCCCCTCCGCATCACGCCTTTGCAAAGGCTGCTGGGGCAGGCCAACACCGGCGACGTCGGGCGCCTGCACTGGGACGGGTCCTACCGCGTCGTCGCCGTGGAGGACGCCGCGGCACTGGACCGGCCGCCAATGGAGGCTGCCGCCGAGGCGGTCGCGGAGCGGTTCCGGCCCCTGACCGACCACCCCTTGCGCATCCTGCATCTGGAGGCGTTGACCGCCACGGCGACCTATCCCCGCATCGACGTGTGGATCAGCGCGGTGGACTCAGCGCCCGTTCGCGCCGACTATTTCCTGACCAGCGGCAAGCGCCTGAAGACCGGCTGGTTTACAGAGCCGCAGGTATCGGCGCAGGGGGACATCGTGCGGGCGGTGGTTTTTCAGGATGACGCGGCGACCGGCCGGGTGACGGTGATGCATACCAAGGACGTCACCGACGACCGGCGGCCCCGCAGCGTCTTCACGGTGCGCGGCTTCACGGAGGAGGTCTTTCCGTGACGCCGGTCTTTACCATCGTGGTATCGGCGGCCATCGGCGTTGTCATCGGGATGTTTGTCAGCCTGATCGGCGTGGGCGGACCGCTGTCGGCCAACATCGCCCTGTCGGCGAGTGCCGGGGTATTCATCTGCGCGGCGGCGGAGATTGCTCACCACATCGGCAGAAACTGGTCGACGGCCCGCCGCGTCGCCGCGTTTGCCGTAGCCATTGGTGTCGGGACCGTTCCCAGCGTCGGCGTGGCGTTGGCGCTCATCGCCCCGGAGACCACCGCCCTGGCGTGGGAGGTGGTTCTTAAGGTTGTCGCGGCGTGCCTGTTATTCGGCTCCATCCTGACGGCGGCCTTTGTCCTGAACCGGCGCCGGAATACCCTGGCCCGCGATCTGCGGGAGGCCGAGCGGGCCGAGCTGGAGGCCCGCCTGCGCATGTTGCAGGCACAGATCGAGCCGCATTTCCTGTTCAACACCCTGGCCACGCTGTCCGACCTGATCGACACCGACACCCCGCAGGCGCGCACTCTCCTGGACAAATTGGTGATCTACCTGCGGGCCACCCTGTCGAAGAGCCGGGCGGTCGGAGGGGGAACCCTGGGCGACGAACTGGCGCTGGTGCGGGCCTACCTGGAAATATGCGCCATCCGCATCGGGCCGCGCCTGACGTGGCGGATCGACATTTCCAAGGCCCTGGAAAACCAACCCTTTCCCCTGATGCTGCTCCAGCCTTTGGTCGAGAACGCCGTCAAGCATGGGGTCGAGCCCAAGCCTGGGCCGGTATCACTCTCCGTGGACGCACGTCTGGACGGCGGCCGCTTGCGCATCACCGTTTCCGACACCGGCATGGGCCTGTTGTCCTCCGGCCCGGTCGGGGGCTTCGGGCTGGAGAACATACGCAGCCGCCTGCGGTCGCTCCACGGCGCGGCGGCCGAGTTGTGCCTCAACGCCCGGCCGGAGGGCGGCACGGTGGCGACACTGGAGATTCCGGCATGACCGCCCCCGTCCGCTTGTTAAAAAGCCGGGCCCTGATCGCCGATGACGAGGCCCACGCCGCCAACGCCCTGCGCCGCCAACTGGCCGAGGCTTGGCCGGAACTGGAGGTGGTGGCGGTCGCCGAAGACGGCGATGCCGCCCTGGAGGCGTTACGGACCACGTCGGTGGACATCGCCTTCCTCGATATCAGGATGCCCGGCCGCGACGGCCTCCAGGTGGCGGCGGCCATGCAGCGGCCGTGCCTGGTGGTGTTCGTCACGGCGTATGAACAGTTCGCCGTGGACGCGTTCGAGCGGGCGGCCGTGGACTACCTTCTCAAGCCGGTGGCGCCGGAGCGGCTGCGGCAGACCATCGCGCGTCTGAAGGACAGGCTTTCGGCCCCTGTGGCGCCCGATTTCGCCACCACCATGCAGGCCTTGTCCAACTGGGGGAAGGCAGCGGGCGGCGGCCCGATGAAATGGGTCCGCGCCCAGCAGGGGACTGCGTTGCGCCTCATCCCGGTCGAGGACATCTGTTATTTCCAGGCGCGGGACAAGTACACCTCGGTATGGACGCCCACCCACGAGTTCCTCATTCGCACCCCTCTGAAGGACCTGGAGGCCAACCTCGACCCCGGCGTCTTCTGGCGCGTCCACCGGTCGTACCTGGTCAATGCGAAGTACATCACCGCCGTCAGGCCCAACGGCCTGTCGACCCTGAGCGCTGAAATCCGGCGGCCGGGCGGCGTCAGCGTACCAATCTCACGCGCCCAGGCCCGTCGGTTTCGGTCGATGTAAACCACTTCCGGCGACTCGCTTTGGCACTACGCGAGATCGGGCGGATTGAACGCCGGAAGGTCATGGCCCTCGCCCAGGCCCGACATATCGATGCCGTCCTGGTGACGGAATTGTCCCGTTGGCACCGCATCTCGGAACCCAAGAACGAGGTTTCATAAACCAGCGCCTACGGCAATTTCTGACTGAACTATCACTGTTATCCTGACCGGTTCCGCCTCACCCGAAGACGGTCGCGTCGGCCTGATAGGCGGCGCGGCCCTCGGCCCAGCCGAAGTGCAGGTAGTGGGTCAGCGGGTCAACCCCGGCCGCCGCCACGTCGGGGTTGTCCTCCAGGTAGCGGCTCTGGTCGAAGAACGGACCGGCGTCGCGGCCCTCGGCCCAGCCCCACTGAGTGTAGTGCTGCCAGACGGTCATCTGCCCGGCGGTGACGGCGGCGGCCACGTCGGGATTGCGGACCAGATACCAGATGCCGTCGAACAGCGGGTTGGGGGCGCGGTTCTCCGCCTCGCCGTACAAACCGAAATGGTGCAGCGCGGAAGAGAACTCCTCCCTGGCCACCGCCGCCGCGACGTCGGGGTTGGCCGACAGGTAGGCCGCCGCGTCGAACCCGCCGGCGGTCAGGACCGGGGCGAGGGCCAGGTCCACGCGGTCGGAGAACACCAGGATCTCGGCCGTCGAGATGCTGTCGGCGCCGTCGGCGCTGGTCACGGTCAGGGTGCGCTCGGTGGCGTTGCGGGTGATCACCGCCGTGGCATAAGCGGCGTCAAATCTCAGGGCGTCCATGCCGCTGTCGCCGCGCAAGGTGTCGTCACCCGTGCCGCCGACGATGAAGTCGTGGTCGGCGCCCCCAAATACCGTGTCGTTGCCGGCGTCGCCATGCAGGATGTCCCGGCCGCCTTCCGAGCCGATGGTGTCGTCGCCCGCCCCGCCGTGCAGGATGTCGTCGTCGGCGCCGAGCACGATGTACTGAACCTTGTCGTCGCCGGTCACGATGTTGCGGCCCGCGCCGCCGATCACCCGCGCCGCGCCGACGATGGCGGCGAAATCCACATCATCAAGCTGCAGCACGGTGCCGCTTGGCAGCCCGGAGACGTCGATGACCAGCGCCTCTTGCCGGTTGCCGCCCGCTGCCGCGCTGGCGCCCGAGATGACGATGGGACCCCCGGCGCTGGTGGTGCCTGTGGCCATCGTGGGCGTGACGGTCCTGACCACCAGTTCGCTGTCGTCGGACAGCCCGGTCAGGAAGGTCTGGCCGATGTCGGTCATCTCCTGGCGCGGCTGCGAGCCGTCCTGTGTCTTCTGTTCGATGCGGGCAATCAGGTCTGCGAGCGCATCCTGCTTGTTCAGGCGCGTTGCCGCCCCCTCTGACGTGAGGCCGACGCCCGCTGGAAGGCTGGCGCGCAGGGTTGTGGTTGTCGTGCCGCCGCCGGTGGTGTCCGTGTCCTGAGCCAGGGTGACGTCGGCAAGCGCGCTGTTGGGCGTGGTGGGGTCGTCCTCGCGGGTGGCCGGGATGGGCTGAATGACCGTGGTCTTCACGGCTTGTCCGGTGGATGTGGTGGTGGTCGTCGTGGTGACGGTGGCGCCGTCCTGGGTGCCTTCCTCGGTTGCGGTCGGTGTCGCCGTGCCGCCGTTCGAGACCACCGGCGCGGTATGGGTGATGGCGCTGTTGCCACCGCTGTTGACCACCGCGAAAGTGCCGCCGGAGATGCCGGTCAGCGTGACCGTCACGTCGGTGGCGTCGTCGAAGTCGCCGTCCTTGTTCTGGTCGATCTTGAGCACGCCACCGCTGAAGGACAGGTGGGTGGCCTCCAGGTCGTTGACGCCGGTGACCCGGATGACGTCGCCGGCCGCGAAGTCGGTGATGGTGTCCTGGTGGACGTCGATGAACAGGTCGTTGCCGGCCCCGCCGGTGATGGTGTCGGCGCCGGTGCCGCTGGTGATGGTGTCGGCCCCGGTGCCGCCCACGAAGACCTCGGAGGCGGCCGTGCCGGTGAACGTCGTGCCGGTCGTGTTGGTGGTGGCAAACCGGTTGATGTTGTTCAAGGTGAGCGCGGTGGCATCCAGTGCCGTGTGGGTCGTGCGCAGGGTGTTGGCGTGGGTGGCGACCGCCGTGAAGGTGGTGGCGCTGGTGGTGGCGCCGATGGTGAGGGTGGCGTCGCCCGCAAACGCGGTCTCCAGAACCTCAAAGCCCGTCATCCCCGCCAAGCCGGAGACGTCCAGGGTCTGGGCGCTGGTGACCAGCTTTTCGGTGCCGCCGCCGGTGGCGGTCAGGGTGCTCACCTGGGACAGCACGGCGTCATTGACCGTCAGCGCCGCACCGGCCGTGGAGACGGTCAGGGTGTCGATGTTGGTGAAGGTCTTGCCGGTCGCATCCACGCTCGCGCCGGTGACGACGACGGCGTCGGTTCCGGTGGCGTCGGCATGGGCGACGGTGGTCAGCGCGGCAAGCTGCGCCGCCGTCAGCGTGGTGGAGGCGGCGCCGGCCTGGGCGTTGCTCAGGGTGTCCCAGTTGGTGAGGGTGGCGTTGACGACGCTGAGGCTGGTGCCGGACGCCTGGAAGATGTCGGTGCCGTCGGTGCTGGTGGTGGCGTAGGTGCCGCCGATCAGAAGGGCGGCCGGCTCGGCGATGTAGGTGGTGTCCCCGGCGTCCGTCATGGTGACGGAGGAGATGTTGCTGTAGCTCAGGGCCGATCCGTTGGCCGAGGCGCCGGTGATGTTGAGCGCCGAGGCACCGCCCGTGGCGCTGATGCTGCCGCCGGCGGTGCTGACCATGCCGACCTGGGCGCCAGTCAGGGTGATGGCGCCGCCGTTGGTGTCGGCGCTCAGGCTGCGCAGGCCCGAGAGGGTCTTGGCCGTCATGTCGATGGCGGCGTCGGTGTTGACCACCAGCGTCGTTGACCCGTTGCCGGTGATCGACGTGAAGTCGCCCCAACCGTTGGCCTCGTTCATGGTCACCGACCACGCACCGGCGCCCGAGACGGTGAGCGCACTGACGTTCTGGATCGCCGTCGCGACCGTCAGGTCGGCCTGGGTGGCGCCGGCGAGCGTCACCCTGTTGGTGCCGCCGACGCCGTCGATGGTGGAGCCGGCGATGTAGGCGTGGTCGGTGACGACGATGCTGTCGTCAGTGCCGGCCTGGGCCTGCTTGGCGCCGACCGTGTTGGCGCCGTTGGCGGTGTTGAAGCCGGCGCCGGCCAAATAGATGGCGTCGGGGTTCTCGGTGGTGAACTCCAGCGTGCCGTCGCCTACGGCGGCGACGGCGTTGCCGGCGGCGTCGGTGAGGGCGCCGACGCTGACCTCCACCCGGAACCGCGTCTCGCTGGCGAGGTTCGCCGCCGGATCAATGGTCAGCTTGTCGCCCGCGACCGTCGCCGTGCTTCCGCCGACGGTCACCACGCCGGCCACCGCCGTGCTGACGTCGAAGGTCAGCGCGGCGGCGTTGGTGGTTTCGTTGTAGAGGATGACCGTGCCGGCCGCGCCAAAAGTGACGTTTTCGCTGAAGTCGATGACGACGTTGCTGCCGACCGCCACGCTCATGGCGTTGTTGGTGGGAAGCGAGTTGCCCACGTCAAGCGTCGGAAGCGTGGCGTCGATGGCATCAGATGCCTGGGTGATCGCCGTGGTGTAGGCGGGGGAGGTGTTTCCGACGGCATCGGCCAGGATGAAGTTGACCGGGATGGCGTCTCCGGCGGCGCGGTCGGTATGGCCTGCCAGAACCGTGTAGGTGGCCGTGTAGGTGCCGCCGCCCGCGTCGGTGAAGCCGGTGACCGCGACGCCGTTGACGGTGCCGGTGTTCAGCGACAGTCCGGCCTCTCCGGCCGTGATGGTGACGGTGGCGGTGGCACCGACCTTGAGCGGCGCGTCGGGGATGCTGACGGCGGTGACCGTCGGCACATTGGCGTCGACGGCGTCAGATGCCTGGGTGATCGCCGTGGTGTAGGCCGGGGAGGTGTTGCCGGCGGCATCGGCCAGGATGAAGTTGACCGGGATGGCGTCTCCGGCGGCGCGGTCGGTATGGCCTGCCAGCACCGTGTAGGTGGCCGTGTAGGTGCCGCCGCCCGCGTCGGTGAAGCCGGTGACCGCGACGCCGTTGACGGTGCCGGTGTTCAGCGACAGTCCGGCCTCTCCGGCCGTGATGGTGACGGTGGCGGTGGCACCGACCTTGAGCGGCGCGTCGGGGATGCTGACGGCGGTGACCGTCGGCACATTGGCGTCGACGGCGTCAGATGCCTGGGTGATCGCCGTGGTGTAGGCCGGGGAGGTGTTGCCGGCGGCATCGGCCAGGATGAAGTTGACCGGGATGGCGTCTCCGGCGGCGCGGTCGGTATGGCCTGCCAGAACCGTGTAGGTGGCCGTGTAGGTGCCGCCGCCCGCGTCGGTGAAGCCGGTGACCGCGACGCCGTTGACGGTGCCGGTGTTCAGCGACAGTCCGGCCTCTCCGGCCGTGATGGTGACGGTGGCGGTGGCACCGACCTTGAGCGGCGCGTCGGGGATGCTGACGGCGGTGACCGTCGGCACATTGGCGTCGACGGCGTCAGATGCCTGGGTGATCGCCGTGGTGTAGGCCGGGGAGGTGTTGCCGGCGGCATCGGCCAGGATGAAGTTGACCGGGATGGCGTCTCCGGCGGCGCGGTCGGTATGGCCTGCCAGAACCGTGTAGGTGGCCGTGTAGGTGCCGCCGCCCGCGTCGGTGAAGCCGGTGACCGCGACGCCGTTGACGGTGCCGGTGTTCAGCGACAGTCCGGCCTCTCCGGCCGTGATGGTGACGGTGGCGGTGGCACCGACCTTGAGCGGCGCGTCGGGGATGCTGACGG
>LAEA01000178.1 GCA_000961745.1 Rhodospirillaceae bacterium BRH_c57
CGCGCACCACCGGCGCGGGGTCGTCGAGCAGCCGCTCGGCCGCTGGGGCCAAGGCGGGCTGCCCGGAATTGCCCAGGGCGTTCAACACGTTGCGCACAAAGCGGTCGCGGCCGATGCGCTTGACCGGGCTGCCGGAAAACAAGGCCCGGAACGCCGCATCATCCAGCCCGGCCATTTCGGCCAGATCCGGCCCGGCATCGAGGTCGGCGCGCGGCCGCAGGGCGTCGTGGGCGCAGGTCTGGGCGAAACGGTTCCAGGGGCACACCGCAAGGCAATCGTCGCAGCCGTAGACCCTGTTGCCAAGGCGCGTGCGCAGGGCGGCCGGGATGGGGCCCTTGTGCTCGATGGTCAGGTAGGAGATGCAGCGCCGGGGGTCGATCTCGCGCTCGGCGGTGAAGGCCTCGGTCGGGCAGATGTCCAGGCATCGGCGGCACGATCCGCAATGGTCGGTTTCCGGCGCGTCGGGGGGCACGTCGAGGGTGGTCAGGATCTCGCCCAGGAACAGCCACGACCCGAACTGCCGCGACACCAGATTGGTATGCTTGCCCTGCCAGCCCAGCCCGGCCTGCGCGGCCAGCGGCTTTTCGAGGACCGGGGCGGTATCGACGAACACCTTTACCTCCACCCCGGAAACTTCGGCCAGCCAGCGGGCCACCTGCTTGAGGCGCTTCTTGACCAGATCGTGGTAGTCGCGGTGGCGGGCGTAGACGCTGACATAGGCCCGGTCCCCGGCGTCCAGCAGGGGCAGGGGGTCGGCGTCCGGGGCATAGTTCATGCCCAGCACGATGGCGGTCACGGCGTCCGGCCACATGGCGGTGGGGGTGACGCGGCGCTCCAGGGTATCGGCCATCCAGCCCATCTCGCCATGCCGCCCGGCCGCCACATACGCCGACAGCCCCGCCCCCACGGCGGGAGGGAGGGCGGCGCGGGTGAAGGCCACGGCATCGAAACCGGCCTCATGGGCCTTGTCGATGATGAGGCGCTTCAGGGCATGGGGGTCCGTCTCGGCCATGGTCTTAGCAAGCACAGCGGGGAACGTGCTGGCAAGAGGATATGGCGGGATCCTCTTTCGCTGACGCGAACGGGCTGCCGCCCGATGGCTTGGGGCAAGCCCCAAACCCCTTTTTCTTCTTCAAGAAAACAAGGAGGTCTGGAGCGCAGTTCCAGGCTGGCGGCAGCCCTCCGTGTTAGCGGACCAACCTCAGCGCATATGCGCCTCGGCTTCTCCGGCCGCCGAGTAGGAGCACCAGTCGGCGGTCACTTCGATGAAGCCGCGCGAGCCGGGCGAGGCGGTGAAGCGGTATTCGCGGCCCTTGAACACCATGGCGTGCTGCAACGGCAGACGGCCAGAAATGTCCTGTGCCTTGCCGCCCAGGGGCGAGAAGGTCAGGGTGACGTCGTTTTCCGGGTTGAACCACTCGGCCCGGCCGTCCGAGGCGGCTTTGCCGGCGCCGGTCACGGTCAGCACGTCGTTGAACCGCACCCAGGTGTTGGCACCGTCGTAGTTTTCGGTGCGGGCGATGAAGCGGCGCGTTTCGGTCGGCGAGCAGGCGCGCGGTTCCTCGGCCTGGCTGATGACGAAGGCCAGGCGGTCGGGGGACAGGCCCTCGTCCAGCTTGGTGCGGGCCTGGGCGATGATCGCACGCACGCCTTCGGGGGCGACGTCCTCGTAGCGCTGGCGGAACTCCTCGGCCTTTTCCTCGGCGGCGGCCTGGGTCACCTGAAGGCGGTTGAGTTCGTCCTGACGCTGGGCCTCGGTGACCTCGAACGTCTCGATTCGGCCGTTCAATTCGGCGATTTCGTCGGCGGACAACTGGCGGCCGGTTTCGTAGGCGAACCAAGCGACGGCCCCCACAAGGCCCAGAATGACGCCCAGCTTGGTCAGCCCGAACCAGAACCGCATGCTGCCTTCACGCTGACGACGGCTTTTGCGTGCCATCGGTAAACTTCCTTTCATGTCTGCTCAGAAAAGACGTACCCGCCCTTTGTGACGACAGGAAGGCATAATCGATGGGGGATATTCATTCGTTCAGAAGTGGTAGGCGGCCATTCTGTCATTTGACGGTGATGCAAGTGCAGCGGGCCTGCGTTGCGACCTTCTGGGACACGCTGCCCAGGAACAGGCCGCCGCTGTCGCCCAGGCCCTGGCTGCCGACCACCACGCAATCGGCCTTGACCTCCTCGACGTAGTCCACGATGCCGCGCGCCGGCGCCCCGCGCCGCACAGCGATGACCGGGTCTGGAACGCCCAGTTCCTTGGCCCGGCGGGCGTGGTCCTCGCAGATCTCGCGGGCCAGCGCCTTCATGGAACTGTCGGGATGGGGCACCACCTCGCGTCCACGGACCAGGGAATGGGTGCTCTCATAGACGCTGTGGTGGCGGTAGACGGATACGACGTGCAGCACCGCATCCACCGCCACGGCCAGATCGGCGGCCAGTTCCAGGGCTTTCATGCCGTGGGTGGAGCCGTCCACGGCGACGACGATGGTGTTGAACTTCATGGTCGCGTCTCTCAGTCGAAAGCCAGATCGCGCAGGAACAGGGCGGTCTGCGGGAAGGCGATGAGCATGGCCGAGGCCAGCAGCAGCATCAGGATGAACGGCGGCGATCCGCGAATAACCTCAATGTAAGGCCGCCGGAAGATGGCGATGGCGGTGAAGATGTCGCACCCGAACGGCGGCGTGGCCGACCCGATGGCGACTTGCAGGGTGATGAGGGTGCCGACCAGCACCGGGTCCAGGCCGGCGTTCTGGACCAACGGCGCGAAGATCGGGGTCAGGACCAGGATGACCACGATGGGATCGACGAACATGCAGCCCACGAAGAAGGCGATGGAGATGGCGATCAGGACCATGTATGGCCCGGCGTCGTCCAGGCCCAGCCCGGCGATGATGCCCTGCGGGATCATGGCAAAGCTGATGACCCAGGAAAACGCCGCCCCGGCGCCGACCAGGATGAACACTACAGCGGTAATCAGGCCGGTGGACATGGCGATGTCGGGGATCTCGCGCAGGGACACCTCGCGGAATACCACCACCTCCAGGAACAGGGCGTAGGCCACCGACACCGCCGCCGCCTCGGTCGGGCTGAAGATGCCGCCGTAGATGCCGCCGATGATGATGACCGGGAAGCCGAGCGGCCAGATGGCCTTCTTGATCGCCGTGCGGCGCTCC
This sequence comes from Rhodospirillaceae bacterium BRH_c57, assembly GCA_000961745.1. Classification (GTDB taxonomy): domain Bacteria; phylum Pseudomonadota; class Alphaproteobacteria; order Rhodospirillales; family Rhodospirillaceae; genus Cauispirillum. Next base: position 3,174 of record LAEA01000178.1, read on the forward strand.
GCCCAGGTCGATTTGGGCAGGGTGGGGATGCCCTCGCGGTAGGCGAACCAGATGGAATAGGCCGCAAACATCGCCAGGATGATGAGGCCCGGCCCGATGCCGGCGATGAACAGTTCGGCGATGGAGGTGCCCGAGATCACGCCGTAGATGATCATGCCGATGGACGGTGGAATGAGGAAGGCGATGTCGCTGGCGTTGATGGTCAGCGCCATGACGAAGCTGTCCTTGTAGCCGGCCGCCAACATGCGCGGCCGCAGCGGCCCGCCGATGGCCACCACGGTGGCCTGGGTGGACCCCGACACCGCCCCGAACAGCGTGCAGGTCACCGCCGAGGTCACGGCCAGCCCGCCCTTCACATGGCCGACGAAGGCCATCACCAGATCAAGCAGGCGGTCGGCCGTCTTGCCCTTGGTCACGATGTCGGCCGCGAAAATGAACATCGGCACGGCGATCAGGGCGGTCGGCCGGACCCCGCCGATCATCTGCTGGATGATGTTTTCGGTCGGCATTCCGGGAAAGAACACCACGAACCCGACGATGGTGGCGACGATCAGCGGGATCATCATGGGGAAGCCCAGGACCAGAAGGCCGATCATGGTTCCCAGCAGGGCGATGGTCATGGCGGATGTTCCCCCCTCACATGCGGTCTTCGCCGGCCTGGGCCGTGGTGTCGCCGATCTCCTCGTAGCCGTCCTGCTGCTCCCACGAGATCCATACGCCGTCGTCGCGCAAGTTGCGCAGCACGGTCAGCATGTACTGGATGCCGGTAATCAGGAAACCCACCGGCACCCAGATGTAGGTCAGGTACAGCGGCACCCGCAGGGCCGAGGTCACCCGCCCACCGCTCGCCACCGACTGTACGTAGCCGAACGAGATCCAGGCGAGCCACAACATCACCGCCGCCGTCACCACGCAAATGACGATCATCAGGGCCTTGCGCAGGCGGTCGCCGAGGGTGTCGTACAGGGCCGACATGCGGATGTGGCGGCCATGCCGGGTGGCGTAGCCCAGCCCGACGAAGGTTACCAGGACGATCAGGAACTGGTTCAGTTCCTCGGTGAAATACAGGCTGCGGCCGAACACGTAGCGGCCGATGACGTTGCCGAACGTGTTGAGGAACATCAGCAGCACGCCATAGGCCAGGATGAGCGACTCGACGCGGGCGATCAGCCTGTCGAGGCCGCTGACCACGCGCATCGCGGCGGCGCCAATCCCCCCTCCTGCGCCCGGCCCCCCTCCTGCGCCCAGTTCGGGCCTTCCCATCGGTCCCTGCCTCCGCTGCCTGCCCAAGAAAGACGCAACCATTGCGACCGAAGACGCGTTGCCCCCTGCAACCGGGGGCGTTTTCCGAAACTTTCAAGCGCCCCAGGATCTAAAACGATAAAGTGAGGTACCGTAGAGGTCAACGACAATACAGGTCAACGCCTTATGATGCGGGCAATGATTGACCCTGCTGTGCCATGAAAGCATTAGAGGGCTGCCGCGACTCAGGGGCGCGGCATATCACGTGTGCGGCCCCGCGACATCACGATTGGATGCTTTGAATTATTTCCAGGCAGACATTCTGATCACGGACATACACATGCTCCGGCCAATTATTCCTTGCGTATCAATGATGAAGTTGCCTAGCATTGGTGGAACGCGATCCAGACCGAAATCAACGACGGAGACTTCGACAATGATCAGTTCGGGAACGAATGCGGGCGTTTTGCGCAGGTTTGGGACGGCGGTGGTCGCCACGGCGGCCCTGCTGGTGGGCGGAACGGCCCTGTCCACGGGCGCCCAGGCTGAAACCTGGCGGTTCGCCCTGGAGGAGATCGAGGGCAGCGTGCAGGACATGTATGCCCAGAAGTTCAAGGAACTGGTCGAGCAGCGCACCGACGGCGATGTCACCGTGCAGGTCTATCCCTACGGCGCGCTCGGCACCTCGCAGGACCTGACCGAACTGACCGCCAACGGGTCGTTGCAGTTCACCTTCGCCTCGCCGGGCCACTTGGCGACCATGGTGCCGGAAATGGGCGTGTTCAACCTGCCCTACATCCTCAGCCAGAACAACGAGGTCAATAAGCAGGTCCTGACCGAGGGCGACGTGGTCTACAACGACTTGGCCCCGGCGCTGAAGGACAAGAACCTCAAGCTCGTCACCATGTTCCCCGAGGGCGAAATGGTGTGGACCGCCAATAAGGCGATCCGCTCGCCCGAGGACATGGCCGGTTTCAAGATGCGCGTCATGACGTCGCCCATCCTGACCGAGGCCTATCGCTCCATGGGTGCCAGCCCGACCCCGATGCCCTATGGCGAGGTTTACGGCGGCCTGCAACTCGGCCAGATCGACGGTCAGGTCAACCCGATCTTCGCCATCGAGGAAATGAAGTTCTACGAAGTCCAGGACTACATGATCTTCGCCGGACAGCAGCAGTTCACCACGTCGGTGGTCGCCAACCAGACCTTCTACCAGGGCTTGCCTGACGAACGGCGTGCCATGCTCGACGAGGTGACGACAGAACTGGTCGACTACATCTTCAAGGTCCAGGACCAGTACGCCGAGGAGCGTCTGGCCAAGATCAAGGAGGCCAAGCCTGATATCGAAGTGATCGAACTGTCCGAGGAAGAGCGTGCCGCCTTCCGCGAACGGGCCATGTCCGCCCGTGACACCTTCGTCGAAATGACCGGCGACAGCGGCAAGGAGGTCCTTCAGGCCCTCCAGTCCGAGATCACTGAAACCGAGCAGGCCGTGACCGACTAAACCGGGTCCACGTGCTGTTGCAAAAGGGGCCGGCGCTTTGCGTGCCGGCCCCTTTTTGCGTGCCCATCCTCCGGGAGATCCATCGCCAGGAGGGCCGATTTTTGCTATAATATTCATCGAACAAGAAGGGCTCCGCCGTGCATCGGGAGCACGTCCCGGCGCGGCGTCCCAGGCTGAGAAAGGAGCGTGCCATGACACTGCGTTCGCTGCTTCCGTTCGGCCGGGACATGATGCCGGCCACGGACATGAGCAGAGATTGGGGGACCGACGTCTTCCGGTCGCTGCACCGGGAAATTGATCGGGTGTTCGACGACATGATGCGCGGCGCGCCGACACTTGAAATCGGCCATGCGGTGCCGCGTGTGGATGTGCGCGAAACCGATCATGGCCTTGAGGTCGCCGCCGATCTGCCGGGCATGGACGAAAAGGACATCGACATCCGGCTGACCGACAACACCCTGATGATCCAGGGGCACAAGAAGGCGGAAAAGGAAGAGGAAAAGGAAGGTTGGCGTCTGCGTGAACGGTCCTATGGCTCGTTCCTGCGCACGGTGCCGCTGCCCTATGCCGTTGACGAGGGCAAGGTCATCGCGACCTATGACAAGGGCGTCCTGACCATCGAACTGCCCAAGTCGCCGACCGCCAAGGAAACCACCCGCCGCATCGAGGTCAAGAAGGCCCGTGAGACGGAGGAGGTCAAAAAAGCCTCGTGAGCAGAACTGAAGACAGACGCCGGCCGCCCTCCCGCATTGCGGAGGGCGGCCGGCAGCGCTTTGAGGCAGGGGCTTCCGGTCATAAGCGCCACTGGAAAGGCCGGGCTCTGCCCAGACCCGCCAAGGGCCGAGCGGCCCTTGGATCCCATGAGGGGGTTCACCCTTTTCTTGCGCCGGAGGCAGAAAGCGTCGGTATTCAATGCGCTGCGCGCGGCTTACCGCTCTCAACTCCCGAGGTCCAGGAGCCCGAGGCTCCTGGCGGGTCCGGGCAGAGCCCGGTTCTTCCATCAGTCGGCGCCCAACTGGACAAATGGCCCCTGGATTTCTCCAGGGGCCATGGGTCTTGGTACCGGGTGGTGCCTGCCTTTACGGCAGCATGATTTCCACGCGGCGGTTCTGCGGCTCGCGGACGCCGTCGGGAGTGGCAACCAGCGGGTTGCTTTCGCCCTTGGCGAGGGTCGCCACCGCATTGGCCGGCAGGCCGTGTTGGAGCATGGCGGCCTTGACGGCTTCGGCGCGGCGCTGCGACAGGCGCAGGTTGTACTGGTCCGAACCGGCACGGTCGGCGTGGCCGGTCAGTTCGACGCGGACCTGCTGACCATTACGGGCGGCGGCGGCGGCGCGGGCGATGATGCTCCGGCTTTCGTCCGTCAGGTCGGCACGGTCGAAGTCAAAGAACACCATGTAGCTGGACGGCTGCGTGACGACCGGGGCCGGGGCCGGCGGCGGCGGGGCGACGACGGCA
>LAEA01000254.1 GCA_000961745.1 Rhodospirillaceae bacterium BRH_c57
CGCCGTCTGGCCACGGACATGCTGGACCGGGTGGGCTTGGCGGATCGCGCCCACCACCGCCCGGCGGCCCTGTCGGGCGGTCAGCAGCAGCGGGTGGCGGTGGCCCGCGCGCTGGTCGCCCGCCCGGCGGTGGTGTTCGCCGACGAGCCCACGGCCAACCTCGATGGCCGCACCGCCGAAGATATTCTCGCGCTGATGCGCGCCCTCAACGCGGTGCTGGGGACGACCTTCGTTTTCTCCACCCACGACGCCCGCGTCATGGGCTACGCCGACCGGCGCTTCGATCTTGAGGACGGTGTCCTGGTGAACCAAAAGGTGCCGGCATGAAGTGGCTCGCCCTGAGTTGGCGCAACGTCTGGCGTAACAGCCGGCGCAGCCTGCTGGCCGTGTCGGTGATGGCCGTAGGGGCGCTGGCCCTGCTGTTGGCCATCGGCTTCATTCTAGCGAGTTTCCAGGGCTTGCGGGAAAGCACCATACGCGGCGGCCTGGGCCACCTGCAGGTCGGGGACGGCGCGGGGATTGTCGCGCCCGATGATCTGGTAGCCCTGGAGCGCGCTGCCGAAGGGCATCCGGAGGTGCGCTTCACCCTGCGGCGGCTGGTGTTCGAGGGTCTGGTGTCGACCGGCGCCGTAACCGTGGCAGCCGTGGGCAGCGGCGTGGAGCCGGTCAAGGAAGGCCGCCTGTCCTCCGGCTTTGCTCCGGCGGTGGAGGGAACCGGGCTGCCGCTGGAGGACGCGCCGGACGGCTTCCACGCCGTGCTTGGCATCGGCCTTGCCGCCAAGCTCGGGGTCGATCCCGGCGACACGGTCACCCTGCTGACGACCACGGTCGACGGAGTGCTCAACGCCATCGACGCCACGGTGGCGGGCACGTTCACCACCGGCATCCCGGACCTGGACGCCCGCCAGGTCATGATCCGGCTGTCGGCCGCGCAGGTCCTGATGAACACGCAGGGCGCCTCGCGATTGGTCGTGGTCCTGCGGCAGGACGGCGCCGTCGCGTCGGTGGCGGGATGGCTGGGCGAGGCGTTTCCGGCCCAGCGGGTCAGCACATGGCGGGAACTGACGCCCTTCTACGGGCAGGTGGTGACGCTGTACGGCAACATCTTCACGGTCCTGGGGGTGATCATCCTGCTGGTCGTCGCGTTGTCGGCCACCAACACCATGCTGATGGCCGTCACCGAAAGGATCCAGGAGATGGGCACCATGCTCGCCCTGGGGATTGGCCGGACGCGGATCCGCATCAACTTCGCCATCGAGGGGGCCATGATCGGCGGCCTTGCCGGAGCCATGGGGCTGGCCGGGGCCGCCGCGTTGTCCCTGGGCATCAACCTTGCCGGTATCGAGATGCCGCCGCCGCCCGGCCGGACCATGCCCTATCCGCTGATCATCCTGGTTGACGCGACGGCCTACGCCGCGGTCTTCGCGGCTATGGTCCTGGCCGGTGCCGCCGCCGCCTGGGCACCCACGGCCCGCCTGGGACGCCTGCGTGTCATCGACGCTTTGCGTCGCACTTGAGGACTCTGCCATGCATCGGTTTGCCCTTATTGCCCTGGCTCTGCTGGCTGCTGTCCCCGGTTTGGCCGCCGAACCGCCCCCCGATCTGTTGGCGCGGGTGGACGCCTACCGGATGCCGCGCAAAGACGTCCGGGTGACGGTGGACGTCCTGGAGGTCGAGGTGCCCTCGGGCCAGCGGTCGGGGGAGCACGGCTACCGGGTGTTCCTGAACGACGCCTCGGAGTCCGTGGTCGAGATGCTCTCGCCCGCCGAGAGGGGCCGCCGCGTGCTGATGACCGATGACGCGGTGTGGCTGCACATCCCGACCAGCGCGCGGCCCCTCCGCATCACGCCCCTGCAACGGCTGCTGGGGCAGGCCAACACCGGCGATGTCGGCCGCCTGCACTGGGACGGGTCTTACCGCGTCGTCGCCGTGGAGGACGCGGCGGCGCTGGACCGGCCGCCAATGGAGGCTGCCGCCGAGGCGGTCGGGGAGCGGTTTCGGCCGCTGGCCGACCACCCCTTGCGCATCCTGCATCTGGAGGCGTTGACCGCCACGGCGACCTATCCCCGCATCGACGTGTGGATCAGCGCGGTGGACTTGGCGCCCATTCGCGCTGACTATTTCCTGACCAGCGGCAAGCGCCTGAAGACCGGCTGGTTCACCGAACCGCAGGTATCGGCGCAGGGGGGCTGGGCGCAGGGGGACATCGTGCGGGCGGTGGTTTTTCAGGATGACGCGGCAACCGGCCGGGTGACGGTGATGCATACCAAGGATGTCGCCGACGACCGGCGGCCCCGCAGCGTCTTCACGGTGCGCGGCTTCACGGAGGAGGCCTTTCCGTGACTCCGGCCCTTACCATTGTGTTGTCGGCGGCCATCGGTGTGGTCATCGGCATGTTTGTCAGCCTGATCGGCGTGGGCGGGCCGCTGTCGGCCAACATCGCCCTGTCGGCAAGCGCCGGAGTATTCATCTGTACGGCGGCGGAGATTACCCACCATGTCGGCAGAGCATGGTCCACGGTCCGCCGTGTCACCGCCTTTGCCGTGGCCATTGGAGTCGGGACCGTTCCCAGCGTCGGCGTGGCGCTGGCACTCATCGCCCCGGAGACCACCGCCCTGGCGTGGGAGGTGGTTTTCAAGGTTGTCGCGGGATGCCTGTTGTTCGGCTCCATCCTGACAGCGGCCTTTGTCCTGAACCGGCGCCGGAACACCCTGGCCCGCGACCTGCGGGAGGCCGAGCGGGCCGAGCTGGAGGCCCGCCTGCGCATGTTGCAGGCGCAGATCGAGCCGCATTTCCTGTTCAACACCCTGGCTACGCTGTCCGACCTGATCGACACCGACGCCCCGCAGGCGCGCACCCTCCTGGACACACTGGTGGTCTACCTGCGGGCCACGCTGTCGAAGAGCCGGGCGGTCGAAGGGGGAACCCTGGGTGACGAACTGGCGCTGGTGCGGGCCTACCTGGAGATCTGCGCCATCCGCGTCGGACCGCGCCTGACGTGGCGGATCGACGTTCCCAGGACCCTGGAAAACCGTCCATTTCCCTTGATGCTGCTCCAGCCTTTGGTCGAAAACGCCGTCAAGCATGGGGTCGAGCCCAAGCCTGGGCCGGTATCACTCTCCGTGGTCGCGCTGCTCGACGGCGACCATCTACGCATTGCCGTTTCCGACACCGGCATGGGCCTGTTTTCCACCGGCCCGGTCGGGGGCTTCGGGCTGGAGAACATACGCAGCCGCCTGCGGTCGCTGCACGGTCCGGCGGCCGAACTGCGCCTTGAGGCGCGGCCGGAGGGCGGCACGGTGGCGACGCTGGAGGTCCCGGCATGACCGCCCGCTTCCGCGCCCTGATCGCCGAGGACGAGGCCCACGCCGCCAACGCCCTACGCCGCCAACTGGCCGAGGCATGGCCGGAACTGGAGGTGGTGGCGGTCGCCGAAGACGGCGATGCCGCCCTGGAGGCGTTACGGACCACGTCGGTGGACATCGCTTTCCTCGATATCCGGATGCCCGGCCGCGACGGCCTGCAAGTGGCTGCGGCCATGCAGCGGCCGTGCCTAGTGGTGTTCGTCACGGCCTATGAACAGTTCGCCGTGGACGCGTTCGAGCGGGCGGCCGTGGACTATCTCCTCAAGCCAGTGGCGCCGGAGCGGCTGCGGCAGACCATCGCGCGCCTGAAGGACAGGCTTTCGGCCCCTGTGGCGCCCGATTCCTCCACCACGTTTCAGACCCTGTCCAATTGGGGGCAGACAGCGGGCGGCGGCCCGATGAAATGGGTTCGCGCCCAGCAGGGGACTTTGCTGCGCCTCATCCCGGTTGGGGACATCTGCTATTTTCAGGCGCGGGACAAGTACACCTCGGTGTGGACGTCCACCCACGAGTTCCTCATTCGCACACCCCTAAAGGACCTGGAGGCCAACCTCGACCCCGACGTGTTCTGGCGCGTCCACCGGTCGTACCTGGTCAATGCCAAGTACATCACCGCCGTCAGGGCGAGCGGCCTATCCACCCTGAGCGCCGAAATCCGGCGGCCGGGCGGCGTCTGCGTACCAATCTCACGCGCTCAGGCGCGGCGGTTTCGGTCGATGTAAACCGCTTCCGGTGATAGGCGGGAATGCTGCATTCAAGGAGAAGTGGCGAGGTCGGACAAGGCAATCGTCAGGCGACGCTTTCGCTGAAAAGTGTTGCCAGTCTGGCGCCAGCGATTCAGTCGGCGCCGACAGCTACCCTCTCCCTTGGGGTCGCCCGGTCAACGAGATCTTTGAACACGGCCGCGTCCTCGGCCAGCTTGTCCAGGGCCTGAGTCAGGGGTTCCAGGGCAGCCGACCAGTCCTCGTTCGCCCATGCATCCGCCATCAGGGGCGCCGGGAGAACGAGCGGACGGAAGTATATCCCCTTGCCCTCGTGGGCCCGGCCCCTCTCCCCCAGAAGCTGGCCGATGTCGCCAATGGTCTTGGAGAACGCGTTCCATGCGGACTTGCCGCCGAACCTGCCGTGGTCCACGAGGAAACGCAGACCGTACTCGGTCTGCCCCACCCCGAACAGGTCCGTGATCGGGAAGGAATTGCTGTCATGGCCCTCGCGGCCAAGCTGGAACCAAGCCGAAAAATCGTCGCCCTCGGCGCGCCACTCCGGTGCGGAAATCTGGAAAGAAACGATGTTTCAGCGGCCCTCTCGGGTGTGCCACAGGCGCAGCATGTAAATGGTCGAGTCCTGGATTTCGTAACGCATCTCGTAATGGCCGACCAGTAGCCGCCTGACCTCACGCGGCTCGAACTCAAAGAGTTGTTCGCCGATGCGCGGGTTGGTCAGCAGAATGGTCGGAGCCTTGGTCAGCGCCTGCACCGCCCGTGCGGCGGCTGGTTTGTTCGCCGGGGCCAGGAAATCATACAGGCGTGACAGGTCAGAAAGCGCCTTGCTGGTCCACTTAAGGTCCATCATCGCGGCGTCGGTGCCGACGTGTCGGTGCTGAGGCTGTCGGTGCTCAGGCTGTCGGCCCACGCCTGCACAGCCTGGTGGTCGATGACACGGCCGGCGTCCACGTCGGCCAGAGCTTCACGGGTCAGCCGTTCGCGCTCTTCCTCCTGGTCAAGCCAAGCCGACAGCGCCTGCTTCATGATCCAGCCGCGCGAACGCTCCAGCCGTTGGGCCATCAGATCGACCTTTTCCGCCAGTGGAAGCGGTACATGTGCGGTCAGCACCTTGGTTTGGGTCTGTGCCATGGGAGCTCTCCATCTATCGGAAACGACGATGACGCGGGTCGGTTGGCGCCGAGTGCGATTAGATTTGATTAATGGTGACGAGAAAATATCATAGTGAATGATATTAAATCATCAAGAGGAAACGATCACACTCGAAAAAGGCCAGCATTTACAATAGCCGCTACCAAAGGCAGCATTCCACGCGCCCATGACCCACCTGGAGTGCTCTGCCTTGCCGATTCTCGCGCCGAAGATCTCCGTCAAGGACGTCGCCCGCTGCCGTTGGTCCCTGGCTTTGGATATTGGGGAAGCCTCGGTCGGTTGGGCCGTTGCGGAGGTGGACGCGGATGGCGCGGTTGTTGCCATCCTCAACACCGGAGTCCGCTTGTTCTCGGGCACCTGGGAGGAAACCACCGGCGGGACGTTTGTCGCCCATGGGGACAGCGCCAGGGGCTGCACCATCTCGGTCGCGGAAAGATGATGGACAGCGCGCGCTTACGGCACGAATTAGACCGTCTATACAACCACAGTGCTGTTTGGCGTTGAATACCAGCGCGGCCGGAACGGTGGAATGGACCGGCACCTACAGGACAAGTGTATACTTACACGTGGGAACGCCTCCCCTCCCTTGCGGAGCGGGAGGAGCTTCTTCTCGTGCCTTGGCCTGGGTCGTGGCGCCGCCGTCACTCAAAAAAACCTTCAGAAAAGCAGATTCCTGCACGAAGTCGGCCGCCCCTCATGCATATTACGGGTTAGCCTACGAACGAAGGACCGGGTCCATGGTGAAGAAAACGGCGGACGGGCGGCAGCTTGAATTCGATGTCCTTTTCGACGCCTTGCCCGACATCGCCTTTCGCGATCAGCGCGACGCCCTGGAACGCCCCCTTGTCAGCTTGTCGAAGAACCCGCGCACCGAGCCGATAGAATACTGGTTCGACGACCTGTTCGTGCGGATCATCCCAAACCAAGGCTATGGGCAGCCGACCATTTGGGATTACGACATCATCATCTACCTCCTGGGGCAAGTGAACACCCGCTTCAAGCACCAACGCGACGGCAAGGCTGAACCCGCCCCCAGGATGATCAAGGTCGAGGGCGGACATCTTCAGGCGCCCGGTTGGGAATGGGAGAAGCCTGGGATTCTGGTGGCACCAAAGGCATTGCTCACGGCGATTGGCCGGGGCAGCGGCGGACGGGATTTCGAAGAGTTGCGCGCGGCGATCGGCCGGCTTCAATCCTGCATGATCGAAACAAACATCTGGCACGGCAAGAAGCTCAAACGCTTCAAGCGATTCAGCCTGATACACGACTTCGAGGAACTGGAGCCCTCGGCGTCTGCCTCTGGCGGAATGCGCTTTCTGTTGCCCGACTGGATGATCGACAGCGTAAAAAGCCGCAAAGGGATTTTTACGATCCACCCCAGCTATTTCGATCTTGCAGGGGGTTATGAGCGTTTTCTCTACCGGATCGCCCGGAAGTACGTTGGTCGGCAAGCGATCACGGTGCCCATGAAAATGGCCACCCTGCGCGAAAAATCAGGCTCCCCCATGATTCTGCGAGACTTTGCGAAATCAATTCGGAAAGCCGTCGCCAAGGCTGACATCCCTGAATACCACTTCTGCATCGAGCGGAATCAACTCGGCGAAGAAATTCTAAAAATGCGCTGGCTCAAAGGCTTGAAGTCCGCTTGTGAGGACGACCCTGAAGAAGGGAGCGGGAACGATACCCCGTTGCCGACGCCTCCATCTCTCGACCACCAGCAGGAATGATACCCCGTTAATCCCTTGAAGAAGCCGCGTGGCGAAGACGCCGCTGACTCAAAGGCTTATGACGGAATCCTGGCAAAAACGGGAAAAACCACTCCCCTACCCTCGAAAGGCCGTGTGCGTCGGGCCCCGCGTTTTTAGTCGTTTACGCTGTCGACCACGGGGAACATCTGTCCCTAAGCCCCTTCTCTTCCTTCAAAAAAGCAATTCCAGGAGTCGCCTCGCCGAGGCCAAAACGACATCCTGCCGATGCAGACGGCAACACCTGTGCCCCATCGTCTGAACGCGCGTCACCTGTGGCGGCCCCCCCTCCCCTCCGTCAGAACGGGGTATCATTCCTGGGCTGCCTGGGGAATAAGACGGGGTATCATTCCCGCAATCACGGGGGATCATTCCCGGCGCAACGGGGTATCACTCCTGCCTCAGCGGGGGATCGTTCCCGCAGCATCCTGCCACACTCCAGAAAGCACAACGAGTCGGAGCCCTTTCTCAAGCCCTGTAACCCTTTATATAACTTTATTTTTAACTACTGATAACCGCCGCGAGATGGGGATAACATCCGAACTCAGAACGATTGGCCTCGGCGGAACAGGACACCCGATCTCTTTCGAACACGAAAAATACTCCTGAACCACCCTGCCCCCCCTCTTTGAGCAACCATCGTATGGAGTAGCTTTTTTTTGTTGCAGTAATCCGCAACCGCCCCTAACCTTTCCGCACGCTGAGTTTGCTGTGGAGAGTAAGGTGCTTGCAGAAGAACTCAAAGGGATCCGCCAAGCACGCAACGAAAACCAAGCGGACTTTGCAACTTGGCTAAATAGCCAACTAGATCGTCGATACACAAAAGCTCAAATCAGCCGATGGGAATGCGGTTCAGATCCCATTCCATCTGTTCTGGAAGTCCTGCTACGGGAAAAAACGCCTGTGCCGGGAAAGCCATCTTTGACGACGACGATTCTCTCTGTAGCCAATCAAAAAGGCGGCGTTGGAAAAACGACCACTGCGGTCAACATCAGCTACGGGCTTGCCAAAAAAGGGTACCGTGTTCTGATGATCGACGTTGATCCCCAGGCCAACTTAACGATCCACGTCGGACAGAATCCATTCTCTCTCGATCGCGAGAAAAAAACATTATACTACGCCCTATTCCAAAAAAATGAACCCGCAGAGGGCACTAATGCTCACCAAGGGATCTTCGACGCAGAAGAACCCGAGTTCTCCCTGTCCGAGTTCATTATTCCGGCCTCTGAAAGCGTTCCCCTCTTCCTTGTGCCATCGAGTATTTCACTGGCCTCGGCCGATATGGAACTCCTTTCTGAACCAGGGGCAGATCGTGTCCTGAAAGAAGCTTTGCGCAGCGTATCGAAGGACTTTGATTTCATCGTTCTGGACTGCCCGCCCCAATTTGGCTATCTGACGACCAATGCTCTGACGGCATCGCACCTGACTCTCATTCCCGTACAATGCGAGTTACTCGCCCAGGTCGGCATCCCTTTGCTGTTCAACACCATCAGCAAGATCCGGCGGCGCGGCAATCGGAACCTCGAAGTGCTTGGCATCCTGCCCACCATGGCCAACCTTCGACAAACCGAAGACCGAAACGTGCTGAAGGCGATCAAGGACACCTGGGGGGACAAGATCACGGTGTTCCCGTCCGTCGCCCGATCAACGGTTTATGCCCAATCCACCGCTGCCGGACGACCAACCGCAGAATTTGCTCCGAACGCAGCAGGCATGGAAGCCTACCACGCGGTCGTGGACAGCTTGATCAGCCACGCCAGGCGCCGCACAGACGCTGACCCGCTTGCATCCGAGGAAGATGTCCATGGCGCGTAAACACAATCGGGCGGCCGCAGACATGATTGGCGCCGAAGTTGTCGACGGCATCAATGAACGGCTCCCCCTGTCGACCGGCCGGAACCGTGTTTTGGGTATTTCCGACGATCTGCCCGAGATCATCGAGATTGACATCGCCCATGTGCAGCCCAACCCCGATCAACCGAGGAAGCATTTCGACGACCCTGAAATCGAGACCCTTGCCAAGAGCATTGAAGAACACGGGTTGCTCCATCCCATAACAGTGACAGCCCACCCGGAAGAACCTGATCTTGCCGTCCTGGTGTCCGGTGAACGGCGCCTTCGGGCGTGCCAAAAGCTGGGCCGCACGACGATCTGGGCGATTTTCACGACAGGCCGAACGGATGAGATCGCGCTCATAGAAAACCTGCAACGTGTGGACCTTGATCCTTTGGAACTGGCCGACGCTCTTGTCGCCCTGCAAGGGCAACGAAATTACAGCCAAGACGACATTGCGCGCATCATCGGCAAGAGCAAGGCCACCGTCTCGCGCATCTTCAAAGTGGCCTCCCTACCCGCGCTGGTCCGGTCCGAGTATGTGACCCTTGGGACCGATCAGAGGCCATCGCTGTCCATTCTTGAAGAAATTGCCTACGCCACGCAGGCAGATCACCAAGAAGCACTTTGGACCCGTGCCAAAAGCGGAGCATCCCGAGCAGCGATCCGACTTCTTCGCGAGAAGCTCGAAGCGGCACAGGGCGCAGATAGTTCCCGGACACCATCCCGTCCTGTTGCAAAGGCCCTTCTTGGGCTTCAACGTCATGTGTCCTCGCTGGCAAAAGTCAACGCCCCGCTAGAGCACGACGACCGTCAAAGGCTTGAAGCCATCAGGGCCGACATTGATCGGTTGCTGACGCGATAACAGCGGAGACAGGGACCTTCTTGCTCGGTGGCAGTTTCGCCGGCGAAACTGCTCCTGATGAAAGTGTCGATCTGACGCACTGTCCCGGCCCAACTTGAGGCGGTCGGTGCAACAGCCGCCCTGGACGAGACCAGCCGCAACGTCTGGTGCCTCGAGAACGGGACTTACCCCCACGACCTCGTCCAGGGCGGCAAGCGGCGACCCAAGCGTTGGCCGAACTCGACGAAACGTGCGCAAACCCGGTGGAGACCAAGGCCGCCCGCCGACCCATCGCCGAGCGCCCACCCCCAGCTCCGGGACTGGCGGGCCGTCGGTGCCGTTACCCTCAATCCCGAGCGCGACAGCGTGGTCCAGGCTTGTGGTCAGGCCTCGGACAAATCGCTCTCGCCGCCGTGAGGCAGGCGACGACCATCTTGAACTTTACCGAGTGACTTCTCTTCCACCACCGCCCTCTCCTCCGCCGTCACCCTCATCGTGTGGCCGGGCTGCTCGGAGTGACAGACCACGCACAGGGCCTGGAGGTTGGTCCAGCGGTTGTCGCCAGTGACGGCGTTGCGGTGGTGGGTGTGGAGGAGGTTTTTGTGGGTCGTCAGGGTCACGCCGCACTGTTCGCACCGCCAGCCGACCGAGGCGCGGTACTTGGCGGAGATGCGCTTCCAGTCCTCGGCGTAGCCGGGTGGTGGAGCAGTCTTGTCGGTGTAACGGGGCTTGGTGCGGAAGTGGCTTTCATAGGCCTGGAAGAACTCCGGCAGGGCGAAGGCGTTCCAGATTTCGGCCTTGTTCCCGCGCTGCCCGTACCCCTTGTAGGCCAAATGCTTCAGGCAGTTCTTGCAGACCTTCAGCGGCGCATCGATCTCGCCGGCGGGACGGCCCCGGGCGTCGGTGGCGATGACGGTGAACAGGCCGCTGTGGTTGTTGGTGACGACGTACCGCTCGAACCGGCCTTTCTGCCGCATGTCCTGCAAGGTCTCGCAATCCGCCACATGGAACCGCGGCCCCTTCTCCGGCGCGTTCAGCAACGTCGCACGGTCGGAGTTCTTGCGGGGCTCGCGGATGTAGAGGACCACCTGCTCGCCTCGGTAGGTCAGCAGGCCGTTGGCCGTCGGTTCGACCTCGCTCAGATCAATCTCGATGCCGCGTCCCGCCAGAGCTGCCAAGTCGAGGGGCGCCAGCGTGCTCGCCCCCGGCGTCCACCGGACCTCCGGGGCGCCCATGCGGCGCATCAGGGCCTCCAGGGCCGGGAAGGAAACGTCGAGCTTCATTGCGCCACCGTTTCCAGGATGCGGACGATTTCCTGCTTGGCGTTGGTGCGCACCCGGAACTCCACGCGGCGGGACCCTTCGGACAGTTCGCGGCCCTGGGCGTCGCGGACCAGACGGCTGGAGGACAGCCCGTTGGCGGTGATGTGACCAATGGTCCAGTCGCGGTAGGGCACCGCCCCCGGCAGGCCGAGCCCGTATTCCAGCACCGTCCGGGTGCGTTCCTGCGACAGGCTCATGTTGCGGAAATAGGCTTCCTGGTACGGCAGGTCGCCCCAGTCCGAGGACGTGTGGCCCTCAATGCGCACTTCCTCGATGTTGTCGCGGAAACGGTCCAGGACTGCCAGATACCTTGGGAAGAAGTCATCCAGGATGGCCTTGAACTGCGGCCGCAGCTCAGCCCGCGCCGGGGCGAACAGAACCTCGGGCGCCTTGAAGCGGACGACCAGCGTTTCCGGGTCCAGTTCGGCGTTCCAGCGGTCCAGATCGTTCTGGAACTCGTCGCGCAGGGCATCGACCAGGGCCACTTCGTTCTGCTGGAAGGTCACGGCAATGGACCGCACGGTGTCCCGCTCGTTGAGCAGTGGCCGGATGTAGGTGATGGCGATGAACAGGAAAATCACCATCAGACCCGACATCAGGTCAGATACCGTGATCCAGTGATCGTCATCGTCGCCCCGACGCGCTCCCAGCTTCATGACTGCAGGACCCGCGCCGTGTCGACCAGACGGCGCAGGCTCTCGGTCAGCGGGGTATAGTCACGGACGAACTTGTCCGACAGCGAGCCCAGCTTGGTGCCCATCTCCCCGATGGCGCGGGTCAGCTCCTGCTGCATCTGGGCGTCCAGCGCCTCGATTTGCTTGCTCAGCGCGTCGCCGGTGTGCTTGAGGGTCTGCTCCATGGTCTTTTCAACCTGCTGCGCGGTGCGGCGCATGGCCTCGTGCTGCTCCTCGCCGGCGGCGGAGAGGTGACGGCCCGCCGCGTCCACGGCCTCGGTCAGCGCCTGACCCTGGCGCTGCACGGCAGCTTCCAGTTCCGTCCCGGCCTGCTTGACCGCCAGAACCGTGCCGGTCTTGATCTCCTCAATGGCGCCGGTCGCGGTCTTTTGCAGGCCGGTGAAGCTGTCCTGCAACGACGCGAAGGTCTTGGTCTGCGCGGCCACGGCGTCGCGCAGCTCCTCGGCGATGCGTTTCTGAGCCTGGGTTTGGGCGGTGACCGCCTGTTCCATGCTGTCGGCCTGGGTTTTCATGCCGGTGGTGATGCGGTCCAGGTTCTGCTCGATGACCGGAAAGGCATCGACCGCCTTCTCCCGCAGCGTGGCAAAGGCTTCGAGATGGCTTTCCAGGTCGTCGAGTTGCTGGAGGGCGGCCTCCATCATGTCGCCCAGGGCGCTCATGGCCTCGGGTACGGCCTTGGATTGGGCGGCGATCTCGCGCGTGGCGGCCTCCACGGCCGCAATGCCCGCGCCGGCCTGCTCAAAGCGATCGGTCAGGGTTTCGACGTGAACACGGTAGTTCTCTTGCCACACCAGAAGCTTGCCGACCGCCTCGTTGAGGTGCTTGAAGTTCTCGCCGAACTGCTCGTTGATCTTGGCGTTGAAGTCGCGGATGACCTCCTGCAAGGCGTCAATCAGGGCCTGGGAATTGTCCTCGGCGATCTTCTCGGCAAAGGTCTGGAAATCCTTCCGCAGGTCGGCAAAGCCGTCACCCGTGGTGGTGCGCAGCTTGGCAAGCTGGGTGCTGAGGCTTCCGTCGCCATCCCCAGTGATCGATTGGCGCAGTTTTTCCAGGCTATCGCGCTGCCCATCGCGGATGTCCTTGAGGACAACCAGAAGGTCAGACCCGGTGGCTTCCTCGTCCGCGCCGTCCTGCGGCGTCAGGAACGGCTGCAGGACTTTGAACAGAATGGCCGTGGAAATGCCGACCAAGCTGGTCAAAAAGGCCAGCTTCATGCCCTCCAGCAGCAGTGGCACGCTCCTATCAATGGCGCTGACGTCGAACTCCATCAGCCCGACGAAGATCCCCGCGAAGGTCCCCAGAACGCCGAGGCTGGTCAGCACACCGGGCGCCATCCGGCCCAGGGCGCCGCTACGCGGGCCATTGCGCCACAGAAGGAACAGGAAGAGGACGAAAGCGCCCACGATGAGAGCGACGAGCGTTCCGGTGACGGGGTCGGTCATTGCTGCGCCGATATGGCCGAAGAGGCGTTCCATCCGTAGGTGCTCACACTATTTGAATTCCGGCCCGAATCGCTGGCGTCGGAAGTCTACCCGCGCCGCGCGAGGCGGTGAAGGCTCTGGTTGTTTTTGTGATAACTATTGGCTAAAGGTTACCTATCATGATGCTTCTCTGCTGAAGCGCGCGGGGTCATGACGGGCACCACCTCAAGGGGGCATCCGTGGAGTTTTGGGGCTGGGTCATTGCGGGGTTGTTGGCCTTCTGGTGGTTCCGCCACCGGGCCGCCAAGGCACGCGAAGCAGCCGAGCAGAAACAGAAGCAGCGCGACATGCTGCTCCGCGCCTCCAGAACCTACCGCGAGCCCTCAACCTGGGACGGCGACGCTCTACCACCGCCCGCCGAGGCACGCGAACCGGCCGGGGAGCACCAGCAGCAATCCGACCCCCCGCTCCACGTACCGCCGAGCCTCCCAGACCCTCATCAAGAGGTCTCCGCTCAGGCTCCGCCTGCCAAGGTGCGCGAGGCAGCCGAGCCAAAGCAGCAGAGCATCCCGCTCCGCGTATCCAGAATGTCAATGCCGACCGAAATTTCCCCAGAAGTTGGAGTGAACCCCTCGGGGTGGACACGCAGGGTACAGAAGACTGACCATGCTGGCCGGGCTAGGAGAGGAAGCCATGGCACGGCACCGGACCTACAGCATCGAGTTCAAGCGCCAGGTCGCCCAGGAGTTCCTGGGGGAGTACGCAACGCTCCTCCCCCCGTTACCAGCCCTCGTTGCCGAGGCGCTGGTGGGGGCCGGCGCAGGACGAATCCGCAACTCCGGGCCATACATCCGTTTGGCTGGCAGTCCCGGCGACCTTGTTGGCAGTGTAAGACGGCTGGCCGCTGACTACAAATGGTCTATCCCCGCGTGGGCGGGGGAATCTCGTTCGGGAACCGCACGTCGTCCCAGACCACGGGTCTATCCCCGCGTGGGCGGGGGAACCCCATAGGCGTAGCGGGCCAACACAGAGTCGCGGGGTCTATCCCCGCGTGGGCGGGGGAACCGTGTCCTCCCACGCCTTGGCGATTTCGCGCACGGGTCTATCCCCGCGTGGGCGGGGGAACCTTCGACCATATCGACGACTACAATTGCAACACGGGTCTATCCCCGTGTGGGCGGGGGAACCCGTATAGGGCTGCCTCGTCGGATTGCGCCTCGGGGTCTATCGCCGCGTGGGCGGGGGAACCGCTGACCGAGGCGGACCTGCGGTCGATGATGAAGGTCTATCCCCGCGTGGGCGGGGGAACCTCTAGGGTATAACATATTGAACTACATGGAAATACGCGGTTTACGTGGTTGTTAATTGTCGGCAGACTTTCGCCCTTTAGTTGGGGCGAGAGGCTTTGGTTCACGATGTTCAACAGCGTCGGCAGGCTTTGGGGACTTTACGTGCCGGACGCTGCGGGGGCAATCGCGTCCGTAAATCCTTCACTCCGTTTCGGGGCGCAGGCCTAGGCGGTCGTAGATGTAACCTCGCTCTCCCAGGGCAAAGCGCACGGTGGGGCCGCTGCTCGTCAGGGTGCCGGGCGGGCCAGTGGGCGGGCCAGCGGGCGGGATGGCGCGCAGGATGGGTTGGGCGTCTTCGGGAATGCCTTGGGCCATCCAGTGGGGGATAGTCAGGGTGTCGAGCGGGATGTGCGGGGCGAACAGCGACGGCGGCGGGTCGGCAAAGGCGACGCTGCGATCGCGGGCGCCCAGGCGGGTGGCGATGGTTTCGCCCTCGGGGAACCCTGCGGCGCAATAGGGCTCGGCCGTATTAATGCAGCCCAGGGCGGCAACCGCCTGCTGGGCATAGCGCAGGCCGTCCATGCGCGCCGCATGGCCCGCCCAGGCATCTCCCAGGTCCGTGGCGAGAGCGGCCAGAACTTCGGGATGGGTGGCGCCCTCCACCAGTTCGCGGTTCATGGCGGGCAGGGTCCAGCCGTCGCGGGCCTCGATCAGGCGCCATGTGGCCTCCAGCACGCGCAGGTCGGGATAGGCCAGCGGGGAATCGGCGCAGCGGAACAGAAGGCGAGAGTTTGGGGCGGCGGCCTCCAGGGCCTGTTGCGTGGCGATGGCGGCCGACACCGTGTTGCGCAGCACCAGCACCCGCGCCCCGGCCTGCGCCGCCTCCAGGGCCTGGGCCGCCACGGCGGGGGCATCGTCGATCAACGG
>LAEA01000185.1 GCA_000961745.1 Rhodospirillaceae bacterium BRH_c57
CGGGCGAATCATAACAGCACTGCTCGCGCGACTGACGCGCGGGCGAATCATAACAGCACTGCTCGCGCGACTGATGCGCGGGCGAATCATAACAGCACTGCTCGCGCGACTGACGCGCGGGCGAATCATAACAATTGTAAACACACCGACGAACGAGCAACTTCACGCGCGAGCGCCTCTTGCATCGCAACCCGGTTTGGACAAGAGTCGTACAACGGCTACACCTCCTGCCCAAAAGGTTCACCATGGCGCCGATGGACGGCATTGCGACTTCGACTCCGGCTTCGACCCAGGCGGGGGATGCCGGCTCTCCGCCCACGGAGGCGCCGTCGATCATGCGCAGCGAGGACCTGTCGTTCTCGATGGACTTCCAGCCGGTTCTCGATGGCCGCGAAGGCCGCGTCAACACGTTGTACTGCCGCCCCACCGCGCGCCTGCCTGACGGCCGCTTCCTGAGCGACGACGTCCTCCTGGGGGCGGGCCTCGAAGGGCGGACGGTCAACGAGGCCCTGCTCATCAAGATGATGCTGCGGACCCTGGAGATGGCCAGCGTCCGCGCCGCCCTGATGGCCAAGAACAACGACGCCCGCAAGATCATCATTCCCGTGAACGGCGCCGGGCTCGCCATTCCAGCGGTGGCCACGGCCTTTGCCGAGGGCTGCCGCACGTTCATCCGCGACCTCGGCCCGAACATCCTGTTCGAGGCCACCAACATGGACGACGAGAAGTCCATGGGATACCTCGACGAGGTCGCCATCCTGCTCTATCCGTTCTGCCTGACCTATGCGGCCCGCATCCTGCCGAAGTCGCAGAACCTCAAGCTGTATGCTACCACCAACTACACCGGCATCGCCCTGCACCTGCGCGACAAGCCATGGCCGATGAAGGCGGTGGGCAGCTATTTCGACGATCTGGTCAGGCGATCCGAAACCAACCGCCTGAAGGCCTATTGCCACGGCCTGGGATCGGTGGACCTGGTCGAAGCCGCGCTGGCGGCCGGCGTACGCTTCGTCTCCGGCCCCGGCGTCAAGGGCTGGGTGGCCAAGCAGGCGGCCTGATACACAAAATCTCTTGCGACATCCCGGCCGGCGGGGCACCCTTGGCGTCATGACTCCGTGCGCGCCAACCCTCCGCCACCGCCTCAACGACCGCCGCGCCGCCATGGCATGGTGGGGCATTCTGGCGTTGCTGGTCCAGGTTCTGGTGCCGCTGGGTCAGGCGGTCCCTGTCGCCGGTGCCGATGGCCTGCCGCGCAGTCTGGTGCTGTGCTCGGCCGATGGTCTGCGCAGCGTGCCGATGCCCGGCTCCACCGTCCCGGCCCGCCCGGACGCACCAGCCGCCGCCTCAGGCTGCTCCGTCTGCCTGGCCTATGCCACCGGCGCGACGACCGACATCCCGAACACCCCCGTACAGCCGTTTCCCCCGGCTGCGGCGGGGGTGCGTATCGACCAACCAACCGTTCTCCTCGCCCAGGGCCTGAGGCCGGGGCTGCCGCGTGCCCGCTCGCCGCCGGCCGTCGTCTGAGGTTTTCCCGAACGCCCTGACGATGCCCCCCTGACGACCGAGGACCCTTCCATGACCCGCCTGATTTCCACCGTGGCCGCCGTTGCCGTGGCCCTTTCCGTGTCCGCCCCCGCCTGGGCGGCCGACATCGCCGTGACCGACGCGTGGTCCCGTGCCTCGGCCGGAATGGCCCGCGCCGGCGCCGGCTTCATGCAGATCACCAACAGCGGCGCGGCCGACGACCGTTTGATCGCGGCATCCGCCCCGGTGTCCGAAAAGACCGAGCTGCACACCCACATCCACGAAGGCACCGTAATGCGCATGCGCCAGGTCGAAGCCATCGACGTGCCGGCCGGGCAGACCGTCACCCTGAAGCCGGGCGGGCTGCACGTCATGTTCATCACCCTGAAGGCCCCCCTCCAGGAGGGCCAGACCTTCGACGTCGCCCTGGAGTTCGAAAAGGCCGGCATCCTCACCGTGCCGATCCATGTCCAGGGACCCGGTGCCATGGGCGGGGGTGCCATGGGTGGAGCCGCCATGGGTGGGGGCGGGATGAAACACGGGCACTAATCCCCCGGCACTAATCCCCCCCACTAATCCCCCCCACTAATCCCCAAAGATTCGCCACAAAACACGTGTGTCTTGACCTGCCGCCTCCAAAGCCTTTGGCCTTGGGGGCGGCAGGTTTATAGTTTGTGCCCCGGTCTTTGGCGAAGCGTTGCCAAAGCGGGACATCAGCCCCCATGGTATCTGCGGAGGGGGCGAACAAGGAGGACCCGGTGAGCCATACGATTGCCCTGGTCGATGATGACCGCAACATCACCACGTCGGTATCGATCCTTCTGGAGTCCGAGGGCTTCAAGGTGCGCTGCTACCACGACGGATCAGAGGCCCTGAAGGGCCTGACCGAGGCGCCGCCCGACCTCGCCATCCTGGACATCAAGATGCCCCGCATGGATGGCATGGAGCTGTTGCAAAACCTGCGCAAGACCACCGACATGCCGGTCATCTTCCTGACGTCCAAGGACGACGAGGTGGACGAGTTGCTGGGCCTGCGCATGGGCGCCGACGACTATATCAAGAAACCCTTTTCCCAACGCCTGCTGCTGGAACGCATCCGCACCCTGCTGCGCCGCATGGAGGCCCGCGACGAGGTCGCCAACGGCGGCAAGCCGGCGTCCGAGACGGCCATGCTGCGCGGCGACCTGATGCTCGACCCGGCCCGCCACCTGGTGACCTGGAAAAGCGGTCAGGTGGACCTGACGGTAACCGAGTTCCTCATCCTACAGGCCCTCGCCCAGCGCCCCGGCCACGTCAAGAGCCGCGACCAGTTGATCGACATCGCCTATGGCGAACACATCTACGTGGATGACCGCACCATCGACAGCCACATCAAGCGCCTGCGCAAGAAGTTCCGCGAGGTGGACAACAGCTTCTCGCAGATCGAGACGCTGTACGGCGTCGGCTATCGCTACAAGGACGGCGGCACCTGAGATCATGGACATCGCGCGGCAGGCTCCCCTGGATGGCGGCACATCCCCGGCCCGGCGCCCCCAGCCGGCGGCGGGGGACCCGACCGTTGACGGTGGAAGGGTAGACACCGCCCAGAAAGACCGTCAGGCCGAACGTCAGGATACGCGCCAGGCCACGCGCCAGGCCACGCGCCAGGAACGCACGTTCTCGCCGCTGACCGGGCGCATCCTGGCGGTCAACCTGATCGCCCCCCTGCTGCTGCTGGCCGGGCTTTTGTACCTCGACCAGTACGAGGGCGCGCTCATCACCAACGAGCTGGACGGCCTGCGCGTGCAAGCCGATCTGGTGGCCGCGGCCATCGGTGAAGGCGCGGTTACCGCCGAGATGGAAACCTTCGAAAACCTGCGCCTGCCGGTGACCAGCCACCGCCTCCAGCCCGAGGCCTCGCGCGCCATGATCCGGCGGCTGGCCGAACTGGGCGGCGTGCGGGCCCGGCTGTTCGACCCCAACGGCCTGCTGGTCGCCGACAGCCGCCGCCTGATGGGGCCGGGCGGCATGGTCCAGGTGGCCGACCTGCCGCCGCCCGAGCCGGTATCTCTGGTCGGCACCCTGCGCAATGCCTACGACTGGGTGAAGCGGGCGTTGTCCCTGGGCCGGTCGCTGCCGCGCTACGTGGAGCGCGTCGAGCAGACGGCATCGGACTATGACGAGGTGGTCGAAGCCATCGAGGTCGCCGTGCCGGCCACCGCCGTCCGCCAGGTTGACCGCGACCGCAAACTTTTGTCGGCCGCCGTACCGGTGCAATACTACAAGCAGGTGGTCGGCGCGGTGATGGTGTCGCGATCCGACGCCGACATCGAACAAAGCCTGTTCGAGGTCCGGCTGGCCATCCTCAAGCTGTTCCTGGGCACCCTGTTCGTGACCGTGCTGGTGTCGTTCTATCTGGCCGGCACCATCGCCCGGCCGATTCGCCGGCTGGCCGCGGCGGCCGAACAGGTGCGGTCGGGCCAGAACCGCCGGCAGGTCATTCCCGACCTGTCGCGCCGCCAGGATGAAATCGGCGAACTGTCTGTCTCCCTGCGCGCCATGACCGAGGCCCTGCGCCAGCGCATGGACGCCACCGAACGCTTCGCTGCCGACGTCGCCCACGAGATCAAGAACCCCCTCACCTCTCTGCGCAGCGCGGTGGAAACCATCGTGCGCCTGGACGACCCGGACAAGCAGCGCCGCCTGCTGGCCATCGTCAAGGATGACGTCAGCCGCCTGGACCGCCTGATCTCGGACATTTCCGACGCCTCGCGCCTGGACGCCGAACTGTCGCGGGCCGAAACCGGCGAGGTCACGGTGCGGCCAATGCTCGAAACCCTGGCCGACGTCTATGCCCTGGCCGGGCAGGACCGCGCCGTGACCTTCGACCTCGATGTCCCGGAAGATGGCGGCGGGCCGGAGGGCGACACCCTGGTCATCCGGGGCCTGGAAGACCGGCTGGTGCAGGTCATCCGCAACCTGATCGGCAACGCGCTCAGCTTCTCCCCCGAAGGCGGAGTCATCACCCTGCGCGGCCGCCGCGAAGGCGGCGAAGTGGTCATCGAGGTCGAGGACCAAGGCCCTGGCATCCCGGCCGGCAAGGAACGCGACGTCTTCAACCGCTTCTACACCGAACGGCCGCTGGGCGAGAAATTCGGCACCCACTCGGGCCTCGGGCTGTCCATCTCCCAACAAATCGTCGAGGCCCATCGCGGCACCATCACGGCCGGCAACGTCCGCGCCACCGATGGCACGGTGCGCGGCGCCCTGTTCACCGTCCGCCTGCCCGCCGCCGTGCGCCGCAAGGCCAAGAAAAGCTAACCTGAACCACTGGAAGGACGACGGCTCTGCCCGCGCCTGCCAAGAGCCACGGGCTGATAGGCGCTAACTTAGCCACAAGTGGGCTCTGCCCACACCCGCAAAGGGCCATTGGCCCTTTGATCCCATGAGTTTTATTGTGCCTTCACTTGCGCCGCAGGCAGACAGCACCAGCCTTATTTTTTGCGCTGCGCGCGGCTTTTTACCGAAGCCATTTCCTGAGGTCCAGGAGACTGAGTCTCCTGGCGGGTCCGGGCAGAGCCCGGCCTTACGTTAGCGCCTGTAAGCCACTGGCTCCAGAACCTTGGGAGCTATGCCAGCCGCCCACACCGCTCGGGCTCTTTGCGAGCCTGAACGGCGCCCAGGTCTTCCATAAGTTACCGCCCATGGGTGGCGGCCCGGCGTTTGCCTTTGCGTTCAGGCCCTTGCCAATCCGGCGTCGGCGGGTCACTCTCGCGCCATGTTGGAGCTGGACCCGGAGCAGGCGTTTTCGATCGCCGCCGCGATCATCGTCCTGGTGCCACCGTTGGCCCTGGGGTTGTGGTGGCATTGGCGACGGCGCCGCCGCGCCGAGGATGCCGCCGAATGGGCCGAAGACCGCACCATCGCGCTGGAAGAGGCCCTGTCCACCGCGCCCGACGGCTGGTTCGCCTGGTTCCATGACCGCGTCGAGGAGGACGCCCCCGAAGCCTCCCTCGGCACCGGGAGCGAGATTTGTTCGCGCCGCCTGGCCGTCCTGCTGGCCCTGTACGGCGGGCGCGACTCCACCTTCGAGGACATTCTGGCCGCCTTCCGCCCGGCCGACGCGGACATCCTGCGCGGCGCCGCTGCCGCCCTGCGGGCCGATGGCGAGGGCTTCGAGGAAGTCGTCACCCTGCACAACGACACCCTCGACGGCCCCAACGACCCGCCGTCCGCGACGGCTGCCAGTGCTGGGGGAGGCCGGCGCTTTATCCGGGTGACCGGGCAACGCGCGGTGGCCGACAACGGCCGCCCGCTGGCTGACCTGTTGTGGCTGCGCGACGTCACGGCCGAGGAAGCCGCCCTCGAAAGCCTGGCCGCCGAAGCCGCCACCGTCGCCGCCGAGCGCAACCGCCTGCGCGCCGCCCTGGACGCCTTGCCTCTGCCGGTGTGGCTGCGCGATGATACCCTACGCGTCATCCACGCCAACCGCGCCTTTCACGCCACCGCCACCGGGAACACCGCCGATACCAAAGGAGGCGCCGATGGGAGGGACGACGGGAGGGACCTGGAACTGGCCGAAGGCATGACGGCGCGCGAGATGCGGGCCCTGGCCAGTGCCGCCCGCGCCGCTGGAACCGAACGCAGCGCCGCCTTTCACGTGGTGGTCGGCGGCAGTCGCCGGTTGCTTGAGGTGACCGAGGTGCCGACCGCCGGGGAGGCGCTTGGCAACACCCTCATCACCGTCGGCATCGCCCAGGACTCGACCCCGCAGGAGGCCCTGCGCACCACCCTCGACCGGGAGGTGGCCAGCCACGCCAAGGTGCTCGAACGGCTGGGCACGGCCATCGCCATTTTCGGCCGCGACACCCGGCTGCGCTTCTACAACACCGCCTTTGCCCGGCTGTGGCGCCTGGACAGCGAGTGGCTGGACGACCAGCCGACCTACGGCGCCGTGCTGGAGGCCCTGCGGTCGCGCCGCCTGCTGCCCGAGGTGGCCGACTATCCGGCCTTCAAGGACGTCGAACTGGGCCGCTTCAAGACCTTGCTCGACAGCATGGAGGACCTGCTCCACCTGCCCGATGGAAAGACCCTGCGCCGGGTGCTGTCGCCCCATCCCCTGGGCGGCCTGATGGCGACCTACGAGGACGTCACCGACCGCCTGGCCCTGGAGGCGTCGCGCAACACCCTGATCGCCGTGCAGCGCCAGACCCTCGACCACCTGCACGAGGCGGTCGCCGTGTTCGGGCCGGAGGGCAAGCTGCGCCTGCACAACCCGGCCTTCGCCCGGCTGTGGGGCCTTGACGACAGCACCCTGGCCGAGGAACCCGGCGTTGCCGACATGATCACCGGCCTGCCCGAGGGGTTCGGCGACAGTCCGTGCTGGGACGCCATGCGCAGCCAGTTGGCCGCGCCGCCGCAGCAACGCACCGTGCGCAGCCAGCGCATCGAGCGGCGCGACGGCGCCATCCTCGACATGGTCGGCGTGCCGCTGCCCGATGGCGGGGTGCTGTTCACCATCCTCGACATGTCCGACACGGCGCGGGTCGAACGGGCCTTGCGCGAACGGGCCGAGGGACTGGCGGCGGCCGACCACATGAAATCGGCCTTCATGGCCAACGTATCCTATGAACTGCGCACGCCGCTGACCACCGTCCTGGGCTTTGCCGAGATTCTGGCCGACGAGTACTACGGCCCGCTCAACGCCCGGCAGAAGGAATACGCCCGTGGCATTGCCGAGACGGCGCAGGCCCTCGGGGGGTTGATCGACGACATCGCCGATCTGGTCAGCATCGAAAACGGCGAAATGACCCTCAGCCGCGAACAGGTGGACGTGCATGGCCTTTTGGCCTCGGTCCTGGCCCTGACGCGCGAAGCGACGCGGCGCAAGAACCTGACCTTGAACTTCGACTGCCCGCCCAACATCGGTTCCCTGGCGGCCGACGAGAAGCGCCTCAAGCAGGTGCTTTATCACCTGTTGCTCAACGCCATCACGTTCACCCCCGATGGCGGCCAGATCATCCTGGCGGCCCAGCCGGAGCCCACCTCCGGGCAGGACGGAACCATCGCCTTCACCGTGGCCGACACCGGCGTCGGCATGTCCGAGGCCGAGCAATCGACCGCCTTCGACCGTTTCTCCCGCAGCCCGCGCAGCGCCGGACCGGGCCTCGGCCTCGCCCTGGTGAAAAGCTTCGTCGCCCTGCACGGCGGCACCATCGAACTGGTGTCGGTGCCCGGCGAAGGCACCACCGTGATCGTGCGGGTACCCACGTCCTGAGCGGAAGACGCAGCACGCGGCCCACCCCCATAGGTGACAACTTTGGTAAAGGAAGGCGGGCTCTGCCCGCACCCGCCAGGAGACTCAGTCTCCTGGACCTCAGGTGTTGGCCTCAGAAGAAAGCCGCGCGCAGCGCATTGAATACCGCCATCCTCTGCCTGCGGCGCAAGAAAAGGGCGAACCCCTTCATGGGATCCCCCCTCATGGGATCCAAGGGCCGCTCGGCCCTTGGCGGGCCTGGGCAGAGCCC
>LAEA01000202.1 GCA_000961745.1 Rhodospirillaceae bacterium BRH_c57
CGGCCGGGGGCGGCAGCGGCACATCGGCCGGCAGGGTGTCCAGGCGGGCCAGCATGGCATCCAGGGCGCCGGGGTCCATGGCGGCCTCCGGGGCCTGGGGCTCGATCTCTTCCAGCAGTGCGCCTCCGACGGCTTCGATGCTGGCGATGCGATCACGGCAGCGGGGGCAGAAGGCCAGATGTCCGGCCACCACCAGGGCGAGGCCTTCACCGAGGCTGCCGGCGCCATAGGCGACCAGCACGGCGTCGGAAGGATGGTGGGTGACGCTCATGGCTCCTGCTCTCCCAAGGCGGCGCGTATTTTTATCATGGCCAGTCTCATTCTCGACTTCACGGTGCCCAGCGGCAGGCCGAGGTCCTCGGCGATGGCGGTGTGCGCCTTGTCCTGGAAGAACGACTGCCGGATGACCTCGGCCTGATCCGGCGGCAGGGTGGCGATGGCCCGCTGAACCAGCCTCGCCCGCTGCCCGGTGGACACCACATCGTCGGCCGCAGGGCGATCATCGGGCAATTCGCGGGCGCCGTCGTCCAGCTCCACCTGCGGATAGCGCTCCCGCCGGATGGCGTCGATGCGCAGGTTTCGGGCGATCGTAAACACCCAGGTTGACGCTTCGGCCTTGGCGGGGTCATAGAGCCCGGCCTTGCGCCATACCGCCGCCATGACCTCCTGCGCCAGATCCTCGGCCTGGGCCGGCTGGCAGCCCTGGCGGATGAGGTAGCCCTTCACACGCGGCGCATAGAACGCGAACAGCGCGGCAAAGGCCGCCTTGTCCCGCCGTTCGGCGACGGCCCTCAGGTGGCCTGCCAACGCGGCCCGTTCGTCTTCCACCATCACGCCGACCATCATATCTTCCTTACGGGCGCCCCGGTCCACTGGATCACATGCCTGGAGTTGCACGGCCATGGTGCCCCATGATCCGCCGCAATGCCACAGTCCGTAGATCGCTTGTCGTGTAAATGAGGTCGCGGGGAAAAAATCCATGCCGCTTTCGGTGCCGGTTTTCATTGGCCATGAGATCTATCGGGACTCCAGTTACGGCCGGAGCCATCCGCTGCACATTCCACGGGTGTCGGCCTGCATGGACCTGTGCCGGGCGCTGGGCTGGCTGCCCGACGCGCAGTTCGTGGAAAGCCTGCGCGCCACGCCGCCGCAGCTTCACCGTTTCCACAGCCCGGACTACGTCGCCGCGCTCCTGCGGGCCGAGGCCGAGCAGGCCGTGACGCCCGACGTCGCGGCCCGCCACAACATTGGCATCAACGGCAATCCGATCTATCCCGAGGTGTTCCGCCGGCCCGCCACGGCGGCGGGCGGAACGATTCAGGCGGCCGGGCTGGTGCGGGACGGTGGCGTGGTCTATCACCCGGCCGGCGGCACCCACCACGGGCGGCCCGACCGGGCGAGCGGGTTTTGTTATTTCAACGATCCGGTGCTCGGGCTGCTGGCCTTGCTCGATGCCGGGATTGGGCCGGTGCTGTACCTGGACATTGACGCTCACCACGGCGACGGCGTGCAGGACGCCTTTCACGATGACGACCGGGTATTCACCATCTCCATCCACGAGGCCAACCGCTGGCCGCGCACCGGGCTGGTCGATGATCGGGCGGGCGGGGCGGCGCTCAACCTGCCGGTGCCGCGCGGCCTCAATGATTGCGAGATGGCGTTCCTGACCGAAACGGTGATCCTGCCCCTGGTTGAGACCCTGGCCCCGGCCGCGATCATGATCCAGGGCGGATGCGATGCCCTGGCCGACGATCCGCAATCGGGCCTGATGCTGTCCAACGGCGCCTTGTGGCGGGTGGTCGAGCACCTGCGGCCGATGGCGCCGCGCCTGATCGTGCTGGGCGGCGGGGGATATAACCCATGGTCGGTGGCGCGCTGCTGGACCGGCATGTGGGGCACCCTCAACGGGCGCGACGCCCCCGACCGCCTGTCACCCGAGGCCGAGGCCGTGCTGCGCGGGCTGACCTGGAACAACCGGCGTGCCCGCACGGCGCCCGAGCATTGGTTTACGACCCTGGCCGATGCGCCCAACATCGGCCCGGTGAGGTCCGAGGTCCGCGCCGTCGCCGCAGCGGTAGCGGAACTTCAGGACGCCCCACGATCATAAGAACCGGAAACCGTGCAATTCCGGGCCGCGTAGGTGTGCAGGCACCTCGTGGCTGGGAGGAGCGACATGGCACGCGTCTTGGCGGTTACGGCGGCGGCGGTGCTGGCGGTGGTTGCGCTGGCTGTCCCAGTGCTGGCCGTGGCCCTGCTGTTCCCCGGCTTGTGGCTGCCCGGCCTCGTCGAAGACCGGCTAGAGGCCCGCCTGGGCCGTCGGGTGGAGGTCGGTGGGCCGGCCGCCCTGGACCTGTTCGAGGATGGCCCAGCCATCGAGGTCGGCGACCTGCGCATCGCCAATCCGCCGTGGGCTGCCGAGCCCACCTTCCTGCGCGCCGCAGAGGTCCGCATGGAGTTCGACCGCGCCGCGTTGTGGCGGTTCGAGATTGAGCCCACCGTCCTCGCCCTGGGCAGTCCGCGCGTGGTCCTGGTGCGCGCCCGTAGTGGCGGCGTGACGTGGCCCCGACTCGAGGATGGCCCCGCTGGCGGGCTTGGTTTCAACCGCCTGCGGGTCAGCGGGGGAGAGGCGGTGTACCGCAACGAAGAAACCGCCACGACCCTCACCGCCGCCATCGAGACGCGCGACGGCCAGTTGGCTGTCGATGCCAAGGGAACGTGGGACGGCACGCCCATCACCGTCTCGCTGGTCGGCGGCGCCCCGCTGGAGATTATGGGCGATGATGCCTATCCGCTGCGGGCCGATCTCCGCAGCGGCGACCTGCACCTGACGGTCAATGGCACGGTGTCCGGGCTGCCTGCGGTAAGGGGTCTGGACATGCATTTGGCCGGGCAGGGGCCGAGCCTGGCCCGCGTCGGGGCGCTGGTCGGGGTGCCTTTTCCAAACTCTCCGCCGTTCGACCTCAGCGGCCGGCTGCGTACTCAGGGCCAGGTGTGGGAGTACACCGACGCCTCGGGCGTGATCGGGGAGAGCGACGTGGCGGGCCGGGTGACGGTCCGCCCTGGCCCGACGCCCGATATCGAGGTTGAGGTGGCGTCACAGCACCTGCGGGTGAAGGATGCGATGGTGCTGGCGGGCGGTGGCGGGCTGGACACGGGCGACAGGCAGGGCAGTGACCGGATCATTCACGACGTACCCCTGCTGGCGAGTGCCCTGGAGGGGCTGTCTCTACAGGTTCGGCTGACTGCCGAGGACGCTGTCGGCGGGCCGGTCCCGCTTGGTGCCTTGCTGGCTCACCTGTCGGTCAGCGACGGCCGCATGACCGTAGACCCGCTGGAGTTCACCCTGCCGCACGGCGGAGAGGCCGCCGGCCGGGTGCTGTTGGTCGCGGCCAACGGCACGCCTGAACTGGCGGTGCGCGGGACGGTGGAACGGGCGGCGTTCCGCGTCTCCATGGGCCAGGGCGAGCACGCCGAGGGCGTCGTCGGCGGTCGGTTCGACCTTTCGGGGCGTGGAGACAGCTTGGTCGATGTCCTCGGTTCGGCGCAGGGCGAGGCCGCCGTGCTGGTCTCCGACGCCCTGCTGACCAGGGACGTCGTGGATCACATCGGCATCGCCTTCAGTGACGTGTTCGGCCTGCTGCTGCCAGACGGCGGCGCGCGTCAGGGAACCCAAATCCGCTGTGCCGCAGCCACCTTCGACGTGCGGGACGGCATCGCCCATATCCCCGCCCTGGTGATCGATGCCGACACCGGGCGCGCCCAGGGAAAGGGCAACCTGGACCTTGCGGCGGAACGCCTCGACCTGATGCTGAACATCGATCCGGCCAAACCCCAGGTGCTGTCGTTCAGTGGCCCGGTGCAGGTCAGCGGCCCGCTGACCAATCCCTCCGTCGAGCCGCAGATGGGCGGGGCGATACTGCGCGGTGCCGTCGGGGTGGGCGTGGGGCTGCTGGCCGGGCCGCTGGCCGCCCTGGTACCGTTCATGGACTCCGGGCTTGGGTCCGAGAGTGGCTGTCACGGGGCGACGCCGGAAACGTCCGAAGTGCCGTGAGGCTGGACAGCGGCGGGCGGAAGGCCGATCTTTGACGCCACCTCAGCCCGGATGCTACGGACCCATGCTCGACCCCAAACTCATGGACCTCTATTCCCAGCGCCTCAAGGAATGGGGCGCGACCATCAAGGAGGACCGGCCGCTTCCCGAGGGCGCGGCCCATGCCAGCGTGCGCAAACGCAGCCCCCTATGCGGCAGCCAGATCACCTTCGACGTGCGCCTGGACGCCGCCGGGGCGGTGGCCGGGATCGGCTGGACGGTGCGTGCCTGCGCCCTGACCGAGGCGGCGGCCGGCATCGTCGTCCATGCCGCGCCGGGCAGCACACTTGACGACCTGCGGGCCGTGCGCGATGCCATGCGCCGGATGCTCAAGGACGAGGCAGACGACCTGCCGGGCGGAAAGTGGCAGGATCTGGAGATTCTCAAGCCGGCCCAGATGGTGCCCAGCCGCCACGGATCGGCCATGTTGCCCTTTGAAACGGTGGTCGCCGCCGTCGAGCAGGCGCTTGCAACCAACGGCACATCTTGAAGCCCAGGCCCCTCTGGCGTACACCTTAGGTCGAACAGCGCGTGCCTTAGGGGGGCCACCGGCCATGAGCCGTCTAGTTTTGATCCTGCGCCATCCGCAGCTCAAGGACCTGTACCAGTTCTGGCTGGGCCTGTGCCGCAATGAGCGTCTGCCCATGGCAGCCGACCTCGACCCGGCCCATTTGCGGCCGTGGATCGACAATCTGGTGGTCCTCGACGTGTCGGTCGATGGCGATGATTTCATCTATGCCTACTACGGGCGGTCGTTCTCCAACGCCTTTGGGGCCGACACCGTGGGCAAGCCGATCAGCAACCTGCCGACCGAGCAGGCCGCCACCCTCAAGGCCGAGTATGACCGCGTGGTCAAGGATCATCTGCCGCAGGCCCGCGTCTATACGGCCGATTTCGACGGCGACACGCAGACCTGGGAACGCCTCGTCCTGCCGCTGTTCGACCGCATCGGCGACGTTGAGAAGTTGTTGGTCTGCGCCTACCGCCTGAAGAACTGAGGAAAGCGACTCCATGGCCGTCGAAAAGTTCCCGCAGCGCCGGCCGCTTGAGGTCAAGGACCCGATGACCGCAGGTGAGTTCAACCTGTGGTGCGCCATCCACGACAAGCCCTATCGCATGGCCCGCCACCAATGGCCGGACGGGGCGACGGAGTGGGACGTGGAGTTCAACCCCGGAAAGCCCGACGGCACCATCGCCTATGGCACCGGGCAGGAGGACGAGACGCTGGCCACCCTGGCCGCCTTCGCCTTCATGGCCGGCATCGAATGGGCCGAAGACGCCCGCCGCACGGCCGATGACGACGACGAGGTGCCCGAAATCGTGCCGCCGTCCGCTGCCGCCGTGGTTCCTGTCATCGCGCCCGAACCCAGCCTTTACGCCCGCGCCCTGGCGCTTGCCATGCAGGCCGGAACCGTCACCCCGCGCGCCCTCCAGGACGCCCTGGGCATCTCCCTGGACCGCGCCTTGCGCCTGACCGAACGCATGGAAGACGAAGGCATCGCCGGCGCCGCCGAAGCGGACGGGATCCGTGCGATACTGGTGTCCACGGCGCGGTTGCCGGGCAATGCCTGAGGCTAATGCGGTCCGCTAACGCGGAGGCTGCCGCCAGCCTGGAGCACCGCTCCAGACCTCCCTTTTTTTCTTGAAGAAGAAAAAGGGGCTCGGGGATTTATCCCCGAGCGGGTTTGGGCGGCAGCCCAAGATGCACGAGATCAGGCGGTGGTTCACACAAACTGTAAACCGCTGTGTCTCTGTGGTTCAAAACTACAGAAACCCGATTTCCAACCACGTGCTCCGCCCCTCAGCGGGCCGGCGGGGTGTTTGGCAGGATGAACACCTGGCCGGGATAGATCAGGTCCGGGTTGCGGATGTGGCCTTTGTTGGCGTCGTAGATGACGGTGAACGAGCGGCCTTCGCCATAGGCGCGGTGGGCCAGGAGCCACAGGTTGTTGCCCGGCTGGACGACCACGCGGATGCCGTCGGGAACGGCCGGTTCGGTCCGCTCGAACGGGACCTCAACGCGGGTCTCGACCGAACCGTCATCGGCCAGCATGTCGGCTCGCAGGGTGTGGGTGCCCACGGTGGCAGGGGTGTCGGGCGACACGGTCCACGCGCCGGTTTCGGCCTCGGCTGTGGTCCGACCGACGAAATCGTTGTCGAGGTAGATCTGCACCACGGCGCCCGGCTCGGCCCGGCCGCTGACCGTCAGGTGGCCAGTCTCGTCGTAGTCCACCACGTCGAGGGCCAACGCGCCCTGTTCGGCCAGCGGTCCGGCGCCCTGGATCAACTGGCTGGGGGCGCCGTCACGCCCGGCGCGCAGGGCCAGGGTACGGCCGCTGGCGTCTTCGGGCACGACCAGCACCACGACCTCTTCGGACGGGGTTTCCGTGCCATCGGGGCCGACCGAGCTTAGGGTCAGTTCGCGGCTGCCCGGCGGCAGCGGTTGGTCGGGAAGGAACACCCACTCGCCCCGGCCGTCGGCGGTAACCCGGCCAATTTCTTGGCCATCGTCCAGAATGACCACCGTGCTGTCGGGCGCGGCCCGGCCGGCGATGACCGTGTTGCCCTGTGG
Source organism: Rhodospirillaceae bacterium BRH_c57 (assembly GCA_000961745.1). Classification (GTDB taxonomy): domain Bacteria; phylum Pseudomonadota; class Alphaproteobacteria; order Rhodospirillales; family Rhodospirillaceae; genus Cauispirillum. The sequence goes on from LAEA01000202.1 coordinate 6,663, forward strand.
GTCGATGCGCACGACGTCAAAGGCCGGTCCCTGCGGCGCCGGGGCGGGCGCCGGGGCTGGAGTCTCGGGGGGCGGCGCAGTCTGCCCGGCGGTTTCTCCAGCGGTCTGCTCGGCAGTTGGGGCGGGGGCCGGAGAAGCGTCCTCCGCATCCCCTTCCCAGATGACGAACGTCAGCCCGAGCGCGGCAAGCACGACGAGGATTATCATCCCTGACAGAACGGCCGGGCGCGACAGCAGGGGGCGGGCCCCTGGTGCAGGGTTGGGGGCAGGGGTGGGGTCAGAGTTGGGGGAGTCGTCCACTGGGCTCTCTTTGCGGTGTCAATACAGCCTTTGGAGCACCCTAATCCCCCATCGCCCAAGGGGCAAGCGGAAGCGCGGTGCTCAACCCCGGAGGGCGATCGCCGTGGCCGCTGCCAGCAGGCCGGGCAGCAGGCCCAGCCCCAGCAGCGCCA
>LAEA01000075.1 GCA_000961745.1 Rhodospirillaceae bacterium BRH_c57
CTGCGCCAATGGTACTGCGTCTTAAGGCGTGGGAGAGTAGGTCGCCGCCAGGTCTTCCAAGCGCACAAAGTGGATTATAACCCTATTTACAACTCCCCCTCCGGGAACCAAAACCCCCGCGGGGTGGAGCAGCCCGGTAGCTCGTCAGGCTCATAACCTGAAGGTCGTCAGTTCAAATCTGGCCCCCGCAACCAACTCCCCGGACCCCTGTCTCCCAGTAGGCATACAGGAGGTCCGGTCTTTCGCGTAAGCGAAAGAACGCTGGCCTGCACGCCCCAATGAGAAGGCGGCGCCACAAATAAACCCCCATAACGACGAAACCCCGCAGCGCCAACTGCGGGGTTTTTGACGTGTCGGACCATGCTCACCTGCAAAGTGGGCCAATTCTACGAGAAGGGAGCCCGCGCTTGGCGTCACAACCGCCGCCGTAACCGGGCTGCTCGCCTTGATCGCCACTTCCGGATCGGCAGGCGCCGGTGAAGACCGTGCCCCGTCAACTGCAATCGTAGGCATCTGCTTCGACGTGGAGTGTTTCTGTCGGCTTACCCCGGCATCTTGCTGTCGTCGGATGGCGTGTTGCCCAGGGCTTCGCGTACGTACAGGACCCTGAGCATGACGGTGACGGCGACGGCAAAGGGCATGGCGAACAGCATTCCGACGAAGCCGAACAGGGAGAAGAACGCTGTGATGGCGACGATGGCGACGCCAGGCGGCAGGGCCACGGCCCAGCGTTCGGCCAGCGGCGTAATGATGTAGCTTTCCGCCGACTGGATGACAAGGTACGCCAGCGCCACCCACAGCATGGTGTCAATCCCCTGGGTCAGGGCGATGAGCAGGGCGGGGACGGCGGCGATGAGCGGCCCGACGATGGGCACGAACTCCAGCAGCGCGGCGAGGATCGCGAGGGTCCCTGCCATCGGGATGCCGAGTACCATCAGGGCACCCCAGGTCAGCACGCCGACCAGGGCCATGGCAATGGCCTGTCCGACCATCCAGCTCCATAAAGCCTCACCGGTGGCCGCCAGGGCGCGCTCGGCCTGGGTCTGGCGGCTGGCTGGCAACAAAAGCAGCAGGCCGCGCTGGTACACGCGCGGGTGGACCGCGACGTACAGCCCGACAAAGGCGATGACCAGCACGCTGTAGAGCGCTTCCACGGCCAGCGACGCGGCGCCGGTCAGCCGTGAGACCATGCCGCTGGCCATCCAGTCCATATCCTCGACGCCCGACAGAATGCCGCTCATGCCGCGTTCGCTCAGGACGTCCTCGAAGTTGCTCATGGCCTTGCCGATGGTGTCCTGAAGGGCCTGGGCCTGCCCGGTGATCTGGCCACCAAACATCCACAGTCCGCCGCCGATCAGGCCGATCAGCACGGCGATCAGCAGATACAGCGGCCACGGCTGCGGCAGCCTGACGAGGCGCCCGAGAAGCAACGCCAGTCGCCTCAGCACGACGGCCAGCAACAGCCCCCCGAACACCAGCATGAGAAGCCCGGCCAGCCGCCACGCCGCCAGGGCCAGGGCGATCAGCGCGATGGTCAGCAGGATGCGGCGGACATAGTTGGCGTCGCTCATGTTCAAACAACGCCTGACGGTTCCAGGACGTGCCGATGTCGTGTAGAACAGGGCCTCCCGCCCCTGAAGTGAGCGCGCCGCGTGCAATCCCTGGTCAATGGCTTTCGCCCCTATCTCCTGCTGACCCTTCTGGTTCTGGCTGTCGCCCTGCCTGGGCTGGACGCTCTGCCGCCCATGGATCGTGACGAGGCGCGCTTCATTCAGGCGACTCGTCAGATGGCCGAGACCGACGACTACGTGGTGGTGCGCTTCCTCGACGAACTGCGGGCCAAGAAGCCGGTTGGCATCTATTGGCTTCAGACCGTTGCGGTCGAGGTATTCAGCCACCCGGCCGACACCCGCGTCTGGCCCTATCGGGTGCCGTCCGTGCTCGGTGTGCTGCTGGCGGTGCTGTTCACCTTCCGCTTGGGCGTGGCGCTGTTCGACCGCCGCATCGCGCTGGTCGGCGCGGCCATCCTGGGCACTGCCTTGATTGCCGTGGTCGAGGCGCATCTGGCCAAGACCGACGCCATGTTGCTCGGCCTGACCACGGTGGTGCTGACCGGCCTCGGCCTCGTCTACATGCAGGGCCGGGGCGGGACCGCCGCCCCCAGTTGGGTGCCGCTGGTGTTCTGGCTGGCCCTGGGGATGTCGATTCTGGTCAAGGGCCCGGTCACGCCGATGATCGTGGTGATCACCGGCCTGGCCCTGGCGGCGGCCGACCGGTCGTTCGGCTGGCTCAACGGCCTGCGCCCGGTGATGGGGGTGATCCTGACCGCCGCCGTGGTAACGCCGTGGTTCCTGGCGGTGTCGGAGCAGACCGGCGGCGCGTTTTTGACCGAGGCGGTGCGCGGCGACCTCATTCCCAAGCTGATCGGCGGCCACGAAAGCCACGGTGCGCCGCCCGGCTACCACGCCCTGCTGGTCAGCCTGCTGCTGTGGCCGGCCTCGCTGTTCCTATGGCCGGCCCTGGCGCGGGCGTGGCGGGAACGCGCCCTGCCCGGCGTGCGATTCGCCCTGGCGTGGCTGGTGCCGTCGTGGGTGATGTTCGAGCTGATCCCGACCAAGCTGCCGCACTACACCTTGCCGCTCTATCCGGCCCTGGCGCTGCTGATCGCGGTCACCCTGTTCGCGGTACGCGACGGCACCTATGAGCGGCTTGCCCGGCTGCCGGCGCGGCTGTGGTATACGGTGTGGGGCGTGATCGGCGTGGCCCTGGCTGGTGTCATGATCGCGGTGCCGGTGCTGCACGGCGACGGGGTGGGCGTGTGGCCGGTTCTGGCCGCGCTGGGTGCCCTGGTCGCCGTGGTCGGCGGGCTGTGGCACGCCTTCCGGCGCCGCTACCTCAATGCGCTGATGGCTGGCATGGTCGGTGCCGTCATCCTGCACGCCAGCGTGTTTGCCGGCGTGTTGCCCGGCCTGTCCGACCTGTGGGTCAGTCAGCGCGTCGCCCATGCCGCCGACGTCCATGCCCCTGGAGCCGCCCTGGCCGCCGTCGGCTTCCACGAACCGAGTCTGGTGTTCCTGATGGGCACCGACACCGTGTTGGCCGATACCGGAGTCGCCGCCGCCGAAGCCCTGGCCTCGGGCCGGGTCGGTGTGGCGGCCATCGAAGCCGCTGCCACGGACGCCTTCATCGCCGCCGCCGCCGAGCGTGGCTTTGCGGTGCGCCCCGCCGAGGTGGTCGAAGGCCTCAACTACTCGCGTGGCAAGCCTGTCCGCATGACCCTCTACGTTCCGGAATAGCCTCATGCCTGACGTTCTCGAGCACACGGGGCGACTGGCCCGCCGTCACGCCACATGGACGCGGACCCGGCCGTTGCTGGCCGCCGTCGTCTATGCGGCGGTGTTGTCGGTGGTCGGGGTGCTGTTCATCGACAAGCCGTTGGCCCTGTGGCTGAAGGCCGACCTGGACCCCCACATCTTCGGCTTCTTCAAGGTGCTCACCGACCTTGGCCTCGGCGGGATGTGGTACGTGCTGGTGATCGGCGCCTGGGCGGTGTGTGCGGTGCTGGCCGGGCTGGCCCTGACCACCACGGCGCATGAAACGTGGCGCCTGCGCGCCCGCTCGTGGCTGTATGTGCTGGCCAGCCTCGCGGCGTCCGGGGTCGTGGTGCAGGCCCTGAAATTCACCTTCGGCCGCCTGCGTCCCCGGTATCTGTTCGACCAGGGCCTGTACGGGTTCCAGCCTTTCAGCGGCGCCAACTCCTACCCCTCCGGTCATTCGCAGGTCATTTGGTCGGTGATGATCGCCCTGTGGTTCGTCTATCCGCGCTATCGGGCGGCCTATGTGGTGATGGCGCTGCTCGTCGCGGCCTCGCGGGTTGCCACCACGGTGCATTTCCTGTCCGACGCGATCATGGGATCGGTGCTGGCCATCGTCGTGGCGATCATGGTCAAGACGTGGTTCGAGCGCGACGGCCGCCCAAGCGTGCGGCTGGTTTAAAGCGGATTTCCTTTAATTTACACCGCTGGTCCGCTGTCGCGGATGGCCGCCGCCAGCCTGGAGTGAACTCCAGACCTCTCTTGTGTTTTTTGAAGAAATAAAAGGAATTCGGGGCTCCCCCCGAGCGGGCGCGGGCGGCAGCCCGCTTTTCTCTGGTGGGTCAGATCATCAGACGGCGGGTTTTACCGGAACACCACCGTCTTGGTGCCGTTGATCATCACCCGCTGTTCCACATGCCAGCGCACGGCGCGCGACAGCACGGTGCTTTCGATGTGGCGGCCGGTGCGCACCAGGTCATCGACCTTGTAGGTGTGGTCGACCCGGTCCACGGCCTGTTCGATGATCGGGCCTTCGTCGAGGTCGGCGGTGACGTAGTGGGCGGTCGCGCCGATCAGCTTGACGCCACGCCGGTGGGCCTGCTGATAGGGTGTCGCGCCCTTGAAGCCGGGCAGGAAGGAGTGGTGGATGTTGATGCACCGCCCGCTCAACAGCGCCGAAGCGTCCTGCGACAGGATTTGCATGTAACGGGCCAGCACCACCAGATCGGTGTCGAAGCTGTCGATCAGCGACAGCATCTCGGCCTCCTGGGCCTCCTTGGTCGCCTTGGTGACCGGCAGGTGATGATACGGGATGCCGTGCCACTCGACCAGACTGCGCATGTCCTCGTGATTGGAGATCACGGCGGGAATGTCGATCAGCAACTGGCCGGTGCGCCAGTCGTGCAGCAGGTCGTTCAGGCAATGCCCGAAGCGCGACACCAGGATCGCCACGCGCGGCCGACGGCGTCCGTCGTGGAATTTCCACGTCATGTCGAAACGGTCGCCGATCAAGGCGAACCCGGCCTCCAGCTTGCCGATGGCTGGGAAATGCGGCCCGCCGGCGCGGAACACCGTGCGCAGGAAGAAGCGTCCGGTGTAGGGATCGCTGTAGTGGGCCGATTCGGTGATGAACGCCTCGTTCTCGAACAGAAAACCGGACACCGCGGCCACCACGCCCATGGTATCGGGGCAGGTGATGGTCAGCACGAACAAAGGTTCGGTCAGGGCATCGTCGGTCATGGCATTCCGGAAATGTGCACAGGACAAGGGTGGTGCGGGCGGTCGGACTCGAACCGACACTCTGTCACCAGAACCGGATTTTGAGTCCGGCGCGTCTACCAATTCCGCCACGCCCGCAGCGAGACGCCTACAGATAACGCCTTGTGGCCGTTTCGCCAAGCCCCCGTTTCGGCATCTGTGCAGTTGCCAAAAAGAACGACGCCGGAGGGGCGATGGACGGCGCCGGCCGAACCTGCTAAATCCCAGGAACACTGGCCTTCGGAGACGTCTTCCCCGTGCTGCGCAAGACCTATGACTGGACCATGGCGCAGGCCGCCCGCCGCAACGCCGTGTGGGTGCTGGCCGTGGTTTCCTTTGTGGAAAGCTCGATCTTTCCCATTCCGCCCGACGTCCTGCTCATCCCCATGGTGCTGGCCGCGCCGCACCGGGCATGGTTCTTCGCCCTGGTGTGCACGGTTGCCAGCGTGATCGGCGGCTTTGCCGGCTACGCCATCGGGTATGGCCTTTATGATCTGGTGGCCCAGCCGATCCTGGCCTTCTACGGCTACCTCGACAAATTTGCAGCCTTTCAGGCGATGTACAACGAATGGGGGGCGTGGATCGTGTTCGGGGCCGGCGTCACGCCGTTCCCCTACAAGGTCATCACCATCGCCAGCGGCGTCACCAGCCTGGACATTGTGGTGTTCGGGATCGCCTCGGTGTTGTCACGCGGCTTGCGGTTCTTCATCGTCGCGGCCCTGCTGTGGAAGTTTGGGCCGCCGATTCGCACTTTCATCGAACAGCACCTGGGCAAGCTGACGGCGGCCTTCTTCGTGCTGCTGCTGGGCGGCTTCATCGCCCTGCGCTGGTTGTAGGATAGCATGATGGGGAACTTCCTCCGCCCCGGCCGGCCGTTCTTCGCCGCCGTTCTGGTCGTCTGCGCTGGCGCCCTGGCCGCCGCGCTGACCGGGCAGTACGTATTCGGCCTGGAGCCCTGCGTGCTGTGCCTGTATTCGCGGGTGCCTTATGTGGCGGCCGGCGTGGTGGCGGCGGCCATGCTCGGGCTGCCGACCTCGCCCGGCCTGCGCCGCCTGGGCGTCGGGCTGGTCCTGATCGCCTTCCTGTCCAACGTCGGCATCAGTTTCTATCACGTCGGCGTGGAGCAGCACTGGTGGGCCAGCGCGGTGTGCGAGGCGACGTCCCTGGACCGCATCGACGCGATGGACCTCCAGCGCGCCCTGACGACGCCCCAGCGCCCGGCCTGCGATCAGGTGGCATGGACCCTGTTCGGGGTCAGCCTGGCCGGATACAATCTCCTTCTCAGCAGCGGGTTGGCGGCATGGGCCGCAGCCGCCTTTTTCGGCAACCGGAGTCGGCAGCGATGAGCAAAACCACAACGGCCGAAGACCGCATCCCCGGCGACATGACGCGCGAGCAACTGCTCGACCGTATCGTGCGGGTCGATCACGCCGGGGAATACGGCGCGGTGCGCATCTATCAGGGGCAGATGGCGGTGATGGGCAAGGGCGTCCATGCCAAGACCTTGCGCCACATGCTCGACCAGGAAATCGTCCACCGCGACCACTTCGAAAAGCTGATTGCCGACCGCCAGGGCCGCCCGACGCTGTTGCAGCCGTTCTGGCACGTCGCCGGATTCGCCCTTGGCGCCGGCACCGCGTTGCTGGGCGAAAAGGCCGCCATGGCCTGCACCGTCGCGGTCGAGGAAGCCATCGACGAGCACTACGCCGACCAGGCTGAAAAGCTTGGCGACGACGAGGCTGACCTGCGCGCCACCATCGAACAGTTCCGCGCCGAGGAACTGGAGCACCGCGACCACGGCTACGCCAACGGCGCCGAACAGGCCCCCGGCTATCCCTTGCTCCACGGCGCCATCAAGTCCGGCACCAAGCTGGCCATCTGGCTCAGCGAGCGGATTTAGCCGGACGTGAAGCGAAGTTGGAGACACAGAGGTCACCGAGAGAACGGAGTAGGTGGCGCCGCAGGCGATAGTTCCCCTTGTAGGGTTTTAATGCGCTGCGCGCGGTCGTCAGCACGGCCTCTCTGTTCTCTGTGCCTCCTCTGTGTTCCCTGCTTCCCTTCTCTCATCCCACCCCCAGCATCGCTAAAACTTCCCTGACAGACACCCCACTCTCCCGCAGCGCCCGCAGCGTCAGGCTCTTGTCGCGTTTGGCGAAGCGTTTGCCGTCGGGTCCGGTCAGCAGGCCGTGGTGGTGGTACTGCGGGGTCGGCAGGTCGAGCAGGGCCTGCAACAGGCGATGAACGTGGGTGGCCTCAAACAGGTCCTCGCCGCGGGTCACCAGGGTGACACCCTGCAACGCGTCATCGACCGTGACGGCCAGATGGTAGCTGGTCGGGGCGTCCTTGCGGGCCAGCACCACGTCGCCGAACATCTGCGCCGCCGCCTCCTGCACCCCGCGCGCCCGGTCGGTCCAGGTCAGGGGGCGGCCGACCACCTCCAAGGCCCGGACCACGTCCAGGCGCAGGGCGTGGGGCTCGTCCAC
>LAEA01000009.1 GCA_000961745.1 Rhodospirillaceae bacterium BRH_c57
GTCCGCGCCCTGCTGGCGGCGGCGCACCGGCCGTTCGTGATCGCTGGCGGCGGCCCCTGGTCGGCCCGTGCCAAGGCCGATCTCGAATCCTTTGCCACCGCCAACCGGCTGCCGGTCGGAGTGTCCTTCCGCTGTCAGGATTATGTGGACAACACCCTGCCGATCTATGCCGGCGACGTCGGCATCGGCATCAATCCGGCTCTGGCCAAGCGCATCGCCGACAGCGACCTTCTGATCGTCGTCGGGCCGCGCCTGGGCGAGATGACCACCGGCGGCTACACCCTCATCGACCTGCCGACGCCGCGCCAGACCCTGGTCCACGTCCATGCCGACGCCGAGGAATTGGGCCGCGTCTACACCCCGGCCCTGGCGATCAACGCCGCGCCGGAAGGGTTTCTGGCGCAACTGGCGGCACTGCCCGCAGTCGATGGCAGCCGGTGGGCGGACTGGACGGCGGCGGCCCACGCCGACTATCAGGCCTGGAACACTCCGGCCCCATCGGGGGGCGCGCTGGACCTCGGCGCCGTCATCAAGCACCTGCGCAGCGCCCTGCCACCCGACGCCATCCTGACCAACGGGGCCGGCAACTACGCCATCTGGCACCACCGGTTCAACCAGTGGACCACCTGGCGCACGCAGCTTGCCCCGACCAACGGCACCATGGGCTATGGCACCCCCGCCGCCGTCGCGGCGGCCCGCCTGCATCCCGGCCGCACGGTGGTGGCCCTGGCCGGCGACGGATGCTTTTTGATGAACGGGCAAGAGTTCGCCACCGCCGTTCACTACGCCCTGCCGATCATCGTGATCGTGATCAACAACGGCATGTACGGCACCATCCGCATGCACCAGGAACGCGCCTATCCCGGCCGCGTCCACGGCACCACCCTGACCAACCCCGACTTCGCCGCCCTGGCCAGAGCCTACGGCGCGTTCGGTGCCGTGGTCGAGCGCACCGAGGACTTCGAGGGGGCCTTTGCGGAGGCCCGCGCCTGTGGTGGCCCGGCGCTGCTGGAGTTGCGCGTTGACCCGGATGTCATCACTCCGACAACGACGCTGAGGGCCTTGAGGCGGCAAGGGTGAAGGAAGGAAGCCGGGCGCTGCCCGGACCCGCCAAGGGCCATTGGCCCTTGTAACCCATGAGGGGGGCCTGCGCTTGTTTTGCGCCGCAGGCATTCAATCCCCCAGGGGTATTGCGCTGCGCGCGGCTTTTTCCCTGCAAAATGAATGAGGTCCGGAGCATCGCTCCGGGCGGGCCAAAGAATGCGGAGGTGGTGGCAACCCGTCCGCGAAGCGGAAGCTACAGTCGTTCCAGCACAGCCAGCGCCGCCACATGGCCCGGCCCTGGCTGCCATTGCTCAAGGCGCCAGCCGGTTCCGGAGCCGGGCGGCGGGACCTCCAGGCGGGGCGGGTCGGGGCGCACGGAGAAGGCGTCGAAGCCCAGTTGGATGCCCAGCCCCACGGCCTTGGCAACGGCTTCCTTGAGGGTCCACAGGTGCAGGAACGCGGCGGGTTGCGCGTCCTCGGCAAGGCCGGTCAGCCAGGCATATTCGTCCGCCGCGAAGAAGCGTCGCGCGATGCCCAGGCTGACCCGCCGATCCAGGGGTTCCAGGTCGATGCCCACGGCGCAGCCGAAGCCCACGGCGCAGGCCACCATGCCGGTCGCGTGGCTGAGGCTGAAGTCGATCCCCGCGCCCGGCGGATCGGTCAGAAACGGCTTGCCGCCTTCCTTTGCGACGGCAAACACCAGATCGGCCGGAGCGCAGCCCACCAAGTCGCCCAGCATCTGACGCACCAGCCCGTGCGCCGCAATGTATTCCGAGCGGCTGGCTGGAAAGACAAAACGGTCGGCGCGCTGCCGTTCGGCGTCGGACAGCACGGCGCGACTGGCCTCAAGGTCGGCCTCGGTCAGGTCGGCCAGGGCCAGGGTGCGCACCTGCACGGCGTTCGTCGCGGTCATTCGCCCTTCGTCCGTTGGAACCTTCCAACGGACACTAAGGCACGCCTGGAACCCGCGCCAAGAGGTTCCTTATTTGTGCAGCCAGTCGGCATGGCGCGGCGCCTTTTTGGTGCGCGACCATTCCTCGATCATGTCCCACTTCACGGCGTCCAGGCGGGCCATCATGTCCGGCGTGCTGGTGTCGGCGGCGAGTTCCACCCGGTGGCCGTTGGGATCGAAGAAGTAGATGGACTTGAACAAACTATGGTCGGTCGGCCCGAGCACGGTGACACCCTCGGCCTCCAGCTTCGCCTTGGTGTCCATCAATTCGTCGAGGGAGCCGATCTTGAAGGCGATGTGCTGGACCCATTCCGGGGTGTTGGGGTCGCGCGCCTGGGGCGGTGAATTGGGGATCTCGAAGAAGGCCAGGATGTTGCCGCCCCCGGCATCGAGGAAGATGTGCATGTAGGGGTCGGGTTCCTGGGTCGAGGGCACGCGGTCCTCGGCGATGGCCAGCACGAAGCCCATGTTCAGGTGCTTGCCGTACCACTCGACGGTTTCGCGCGCGTCGCGACAACGATAGGCGACGTGGTGGATTCCATTGATCTGCATGAGGTTTTCCCTATTTTTGCGTCCCCGAGATCACGCCGCGCCGGACTTGATCGCGTTCGATCGACTCGAACAGGGCCTTAAAGTTACCCTCGCCGAAGCCCTCGTCGCGCTTGCGCTGGATGAACTCGAAAAAGATCGGCCCGATCACGGCGCCGGAGAAGATTTGCAGCAACAGGCGCGGATCACCCTGCGCCGTCGAGCCGTCAACCAAAATGCCGCGCGCCTTCAGCACATCCACGGGCTCGCCGTGGCCGGGCAGGCGGTCCTCCAGCATGTCGTAGTAGGTGTCGGGCGGCGGCGTCATCATGGGCACGCCCTTGGCCCTGAGGGCATCGATGGCGGCCGGCAGGTCATCGGTCAGCAAGGCGATGTGCTGGATGCCCTCGCCGTTGTATTGCATCAGGAACTCTTCGATCTGGCCGCTGCCGCCGGCCGCTTCCTCATTGAGGGGGATGCGGATCTTGCCGTCCGGGGCGGTCATGGCGCGTGACTTGAGGCCCGTGTACTCGCCCTTGATATCGAAGTAGCGCAGTTCGCGGAAATTGAAAATGCCCTCGTAGAACTTGGCCCAATAGTCCATACGGCCGCGATAGACGTTGTGGGTCAGATGATCGATGACCGAAAAGCCGAGCCCCTTGGGCCGGCGCTCGATGCCATCGAGAAACCGGAAGTCGATGTCGTAGATCGAGGTGCCGTCCTCATACCGATCAATCAGATACAGCGGCGCACCGCCGATGCCCCGGATGGCCGGCAGGCGCAGTTCCATGGGGCCGGTGGGAACCTCAACCGGCCGCGCCCCGCGCTCCAGCGCCAGAGCGTAGGCGCGGTGGGAGTCCTCCACCCGAAACGCCATGCCGCAGGCCGAAGGACCGTGTTCCTCGGCGAAATAGGCGGCATCGCTGCCCGGTTCATTGTTGAGGATAAAGTTGATGTCGCCCTGACGGTACAGGGCCACGTCCTTGGAGCGATGGACGGCGACGCGCGTAAAGCCCAGCGACTCGAACAGGGGTTCGAGTACGCCCGGCGTGGGCGAGGCGAACTCGATGAACTCAAAGCCGTCGAGGCCGAGCGGATTGGTGGTCATGAAACGAACTCCAGGAGGCAGCGGTGAAGGCGGAAGGATTTCGTCCATCGCTTCACCGTGGCGGGGCGATGGCCCGCCCGCGCACACTCCTGGACAACGCCGCGCCCATGCACAGAGCCACGGCGGCCGCACGCCCGGCCGGCGGATTATGAGGATCGCCCCGGCCGTTCATGGTTCATACTCCCGTCAGGTGGCACCTTTGAAGGAGGTGGTGTCACCCGACGGGAAAATCCAGCCCCGGAACCCGCTTTAGACCATGCCGGGCCGGGCCGCCTGTGCCGCAGGTGCCGGCGCCCGGCGAACCGGGATCAGGCGGTCGTCAACCATGCGGAAAGGCACCGGGTTGGTCAGGTGATGCTCGATACGCGCCCGCACCGTCTTGGGCGCCAACGGCTTGATCATCAGGTCGTGGACGCCGGCCTCGGTCGCTTCCTTGACATACTCGCGGGTGATTTCACGCGACGGCATCAGGATCACCACGGCCTTGGGCGACGGCGACTTGGTGCCGCGCACCATGCGGGTGAACGACAGGCCGTCGCACGGCTGCATCTCGTCATCAACCAGGATGACGTCGGCCGGCGTGGTGCCCAGGCGTTCAAAGGCCTCCATGCCGTCGCGGGCCTCTTGAATCTGCGTCACGCCAAAGGTGTTGAGGATATTGCGCATCAGGGACCGAAAGTTGAACTGGTCGTCAACCACCAGGACCGACAGGTTGCGCCAATCCACCGCACCGCGCGCCTCGGGCGGCGGCACCAGCTTGGCGCCGCCGGTCGCCTTGATGTGGGCAGCAAAGGCCTGGTCGGACTTCATGATGTGCTGGGTCAGCCACACCTTGAGGAACTTGAACATCTCGTCCAGATCGCCATTGCCCCGCGTGTAGGCGCTCTGCATGGCCTGGACCTTGGCCACCATGATATCGTGTTCCTTGAGGTGGCGCACCGAGTCGGCAAAGTTGGTGGTCGCCATCATCTGACGCTCGCGGTCGAAGTGATAGACCGTGTAGTCGATCAGCACGTTGATGACGCTGGCCACCAGCGTATCGTCGATGCCACTTTCGATGGCGTCCGACAGCATATTGATCTGGTCGATGAGGATCTTGTGATCGCCGTCAATCGCATCCACCCCGACAGCCAAAGCGTCGGTCCATTCAAAAGCCGCCATTGCAAAACTCCCCATTTTCCCCGCGTTCTCAAGGACGTTGCGTCCCCACAGGACCGCGCTCAGCCTTTTTTATGGCCATTTGAACGGGTGACCTTATTAATTTTCCGGATATCGCGCAACCACGACGCAAGTCATATGACTATTCCGCCACAAAGCAGGCTGCGGGCGGTTGTCCGGCAGCTTGTTTTGATGGGCGACGCATCCGATAGTGGGCCGCCACCGTAGTGTGGCCAGACCATTCACCCGGAGAACACCCATGCCGACCGGCCATACCCGTGAAGTCATCGCCTGCGTCATCGTCATCGGCAACGAGGTGCTGTCCGGGCGCACCCGTGACGCCAACATCCAGATGCTGGGCAGCGGCCTGGCCTCGGTCGGAGTGCGCCTCAAGGAGGCCCGCGTGATCGTGGACGACATCCAGGTCATCGTTGACACCGTGAACGAACTGCGCGCCCGCTATGACTATGTGTTCACCACCGGCGGCATCGGCCCGACCCACGACGACCTGACATCCGAGGCCATCGCCAAGGCCTTCAACACCGTCCTGGAGCGCAATCCCGAGGCTGAAGCCCGCCTGCAAAACCACTACGGCAGCGGCGAGCTGAACGCCGCCCGCCTGAAGATGGCCGACATTCCGCGCGGCGCGGCGCTGATCGACAACCCGGTCAGCCAGGCGCCGGGCTTTCGCCTTGGCAACGTGTTCGTGCTGGCCGGGGTGCCGCGCATCGCCCAGGCCATGTTCGATTCGGTCAAGCACGGCCTGACCGGCGGCGCCCCGGTGCTGTCGCGGGCGGTGGCGGCATATGTGCGCGAAGGCGATCTGGCGGCCCCCCTGGCGGCCCTCCAGGAAACCTTCGCCGATCTCGACCTGGGCAGCTATCCGTTCGTGCGCGACGGCCGCCTGGGAGTGAGCATCGTGGCGCGCGGCACCGACGCGGCCCGCATCACGGCGGCCATCGACGCCGTCGCCACGGCCATGCGCGCCCTGGGCACCGAGCCCGAAGCCGAAGATCCGGTCGGATCGGGCGAGGAGGTTTTTTAGGCCCGCCATTGACATCGGTCATGGCGGCAGGCCGTTCCGGCTCCATATGGTCAGGAGGCGACCTTGCTTGAACGCATCGCGCCTTACGCACGTAATTCCTTATGCCCCTGAGCCGAGGACGCCATGCCGCTGAAGCAGCATGAAAAGACTGTGCTGGAGTTCCTGGTCACCCACCTGTTGTACGGAACCATCGGCGGGTTCCTGTTCGGGGTCCTCCTGCTGTGGGCCGACATCGGCGGCCTGCGCACCCTCATTTCGGACTCCGATGACGGGCTGATGGTGGTCATCCTGCTGTTCTTCGGCCTGTTCGTCACCTTTGGCAGCGTCGGCATGGGCATCGGCATCATGAGTCTGGGCGAGGACAAGAACTGAGCCCGACTTGAGCCGACACTTGAGCCGGGGCCAAGGGCGCGGTAGGGTTGGGGTTCCTTATCTCCTGGGTCGCATGACATGGCCGATTCACTTCGTGGCGTTGGCGCCTCGCGCTCCTCCTCCGCCCGCGGCATCGACGGGGCGGAGCGCCGCCGTGCACCGACTCCGAGGCCGGAACAGGAGCCGCGGCAGCAATTGGCCACCCTGGAGCCGCCGCAGAAGCACTATGTGCACATCGAAGGGCGGCGGTTCGACCTGTCGGCGCCGCGCGGCACCTATCTCAACGTCCTGATCTAGGCCCGTGGCGTGAGCGTCCCGACGTCGAACCTCACCCTGCCCTTCGCCCTGCCCGCCTTCGCGCCGGGAACCGTGTGGCTGACCGGGGCCGGTCCCGGCGATCCGGGGCTGCTGTCCCTGCTGGCCGCCCACGCCCTGAGCCAGGCCGACGACATCGTCTATGACGCCCTGGTGGACGAGCGGGTACTGGCCCTGGCCCGCCCGGACGCCGTGCTGCATTTCATGGGCAAGCGCGGCGGCGCCCCCAGCCCCAAGCAGACCGAGATCACTGCCCGCCTGATCGACCTCGCCCGTGGCGTGGACGGCGGGGGCCGACGGGTGCTGCGCCTCAAGGGCGGCGATCCGTTCGTGTTCGGGCGCGGGGCCGAGGAAGCCATGGCCCTGGCCGAGGCTGGCGTGCCCTATCGCGTGGTGCCGGGGGTGACGGCCGGGGTCGGCGGGCTGGCCTATGCCGGCATTCCGGCCACGGCGCGCGACACCAATTCCGCCGTCACCTTCG
>LAEA01000135.1 GCA_000961745.1 Rhodospirillaceae bacterium BRH_c57
CGCCAGCGCCTTGCGGCTGGCCCAGGCCGTGCCGTTCCTGACCGTCGCCGCCCTCGGGCTGGTGGGGCTCGGGATGTGGACCGATGTCAACCTGTGGGGTTCCCGCAGCGCCCCGACGGAGCCACCGGCCTTCGCCCTCGCCCCCTTTGCGTCGGTGCCGGTGCGCGACGGCATTCCTGGCCTGGAGCGCCCCTTCCTGCTGCGCAACGGCCACCTCTATGAAGTCACCCGCCCCGCCCTGCCCTTGCGCGCCGGGGCAGGATCGGAACACCCCGTGGTGGCGGAACTGGATGCTGGAACCGTCGTCATGGTATCGGACAACGCGCCCGGCGGCGGGTGGGTGCGGGTGTTCGTGGACGAAGACCGCACCGGCTACGTCTCCGGCCGCTATCTGACCCCAAGCCTTGCGGGGCGGGGTCTGGATGGGTTGATGAAATGAACTAAGGAAGTGAAGCGGGGAGACACCGAGAACACCGAGGAGGCACAGAGGGCACCGAGAGGCCGTGCATGTGGCGCCGCAGGCAGATGGATTTTGGGAATTTTTAATGCGCTGCGCGCGCCTGCTCCGTTCTCTCGGTGTACTCTGTGACTTCTCTGTGTCCTCTGTGTTTCCCACTTCACTTCACAGCATCAAGAGCCCCCTTGCCCCTCTTTCCGCCGGAACAGTTCAAGGCCGATTTCGTCCATGACGATCTGTTCCTTGCGGTCGCGTTCCTTGCGTTCGGCTTCCTCGCGGGCCTCCTGGGCCAGTTCAAAGGTCTTGAGGTCCTTGAACATCTGGGCCAGTTCGTCGCGCACCGCCTCGACACGTTGCTGTGTCTCGGCAATGGCGGCATCAAGTTGCAAGCGGCGGCTGTGGGCGCGGGCCGCATAGGTGCCCAGGGTGAAGTCGGCTTCGCGGACGTATTGACGGGCGCAATCGTTCTCGGCACGAACCTCCTCGTCAAGGGCGGTCCGGCGCTGGATGAAGGTGGCTTCCTCGGCCAGCAGGACGCCAAGGTCGCGGCGCTTCTCGTCGATTTCCCACCTGCGGACCCGGATGACCGTTTTAAGATCGCCGCTCATGGCTCAGCCTAGTCCTGGGGGAGGTTGAGCGGCCAGGTCAGGCCCAGCGCCTCGGCCAGCCCGGCGTAACACTGTTCCAGTTCGGTCGGCTCGCCCTTGCCCTGGGACAGGAACGCCTCGATGCGCGGATACAGCTCCACGGCGACATCGACATCCTGGTTGGAGCCGGCGCGATAGGCGCCCAGACGGATCAGCTCGGCCATGTCCTCGTACGTCGAGATGATGCCCCGCGCCCCCTGGACCAGCATGTTCTGTTCCTCGGTGTTACAGCCCGGCATGGTCCGCGACACCGACCGCAGGATATTCATGGACGGGTAGCGGCCGCGCTCGGCGATGGCGCGGTCGAGCACGATATGGCCGTCGAGAATACCGCGCACGGCATCGGAAATCGGCTCGTTGTGATCGTCGCCCTCGACCAGCACGGTGAACAGCCCGGTGATCGAGCCCTGCCCCTTGCCGCCCGGCCCGGCACGTTCCAGCAGCTTGGGCAGTTCAGCGAACACCGTGGGGGTGTAGCCCTTGGAGGCCGGCGGCTCCCCGGCCGACAGGCTGATTTCACGCTGGGCCATGGCAAAGCGGGTCACGCTGTCCATCAGGCACAGCACGTCCAGCCCCTGGTCGCGGAAATATTCAGCCACGGCCAGGGTGGTGTAGGCCGCCTGACGGCGCATCAGCGGCGGTTCGTCCGAGGTCGCAACCACCACGACGGAGCGCGCCATGCCGTCCTCGCCCAGGTCGTCCTCGATGAACTCGCGGGCCTCGCGGCCCCGCTCGCCGACCAGACCAAGGATAATGACATCGGCCTTGGAATGGCGGGCCATCATCGACAACACCGACGATTTGCCGACCCCCGACCCGGCGAAAATGCCCATGCGCTGACCCCGGCAGCACGACGCGAACACGTTGATGCAGCGGATGCCCAGATCCAGCTTAGCGCCGACGCGCTGGCGCGAGTGGGCCGATGGCGGGCTGTTGTGGAACGGATAGGCCCGCTCGCCGCCCATCACGGGGCCGAGGCCATCGACCGGGTCGCCCATGGCATTGAGCACACGGCCGAGCCAGCTTTCATGCGGATGGACGGCCGGAACGCCGCGCGCAATCTCGGCCCGGCAGCCAAGTCCGATGCCGTCCAGGGTGCCGAAGGGCATGAGCAACGCCCGCCCCTCCCGGAAACCGACAACTTCGCAGGGAACCTGTCGCTCTTCCCGAGCGTGAATCGTACAGCGGTCGCCCACGGACAGCGCCGTCTGGATGCCGCCGACTTCGATCAGCAGGCCCTGCACCCCGACCACGCGCCCGTAAACCGTATGGTCGGCCACCCTGCCCAGTTCATTCAGGAAGTTTTGAACCCGTTTCGACACCCGTTGCCCGCCTTCCTGCCGCCGTCTTCGTGGTATAGACCGCCAGCAGCCGTAACAGCAGGTGACGGTTCCGGTCTTGTCAGGCCGACTCGACCATCTTATGGTTAAGCCGGGGTTAATCCCTATTGGAAACCCATTTATTCTCCCAAACTCCGGGGGCGGGGAACGTATGCGCGTACTGGTAGTAGAGGATGATCCAGCAACGCGCCAGAGCATAGAGCTCATGCTGCGCAAGGAGCAATGGGTGGCCGACTCCACCCATCTGGGCGAGGACGGCCTGGAGATCGGGAAACTCTACGACTACGACATCATCATCCTGGACTTGATGTTGCCCGACATGGACGGGATGGATGTCATCCGCCAGCTTCGAGCGTCGCGGATCGATACGCCGGTGCTGATCCTGTCGGGCCTGGACGAGCCGGAGCGCAAGGTCCGCGGCCTGGGCATCGGGGCCGACGACTATATCGTCAAGCCGTTCGACCGCGCCGAACTGATGGCCCGCATCCAGGCCATTGTGCGGCGCTCCAAGGGCCACAGCCAGTCCGTCGTCCGCATCGGCCGCCTGGAGGTCAACCTGGAGGCCCGCACGGCCACCATCGACGGCGCGGCCCTGCACCTGACCGGCAAGGAATACGGCATCCTCGAACTGCTCGCCGTGCGCAAGGGCACCACCCTGACCAAGGAGCAGTTCCTCAATCACCTTTATGGCGGCATCGACGAACCCGAGTTGAAGATCATCGACGTCTTCATCTGCAAACTGCGCAAGAAGCTGAACCTGGCGTCGGGCGGCGAGAACTTCATCGAGACGGTGTGGGGCCGTGGCTACGTGCTGCGCGAACCCGAAGCAGGCACCCCGGCCGCCGTGGGTGGTGGCCGCTAGAGCAGTTGGCGCACATGCGGCATCGCAGACGATTCCGCCTGCTCGGGATTTGCTCTGAATCCCTTCAGGTCTGGGATGATTGCCGCAAGACCCGATCCACGGTCCGCAGCAGAACCCCGGCGTCCACCGGCTTGTACAGGACCGCGTCCAACGGCAGGTGCTTGGCGGCGATCACGTCCGGCGACAGTGCGGTATTCATGATGATCGGCACGCTGGCCAGACGGGGGTCGCCCCGCACGGCATGGACCAGTTCGGCGCCGTCCATGCGTGGCATCATGTAGTCGGTGATGATGGCGTCGGGCAGCCCATCGGCGGGCAAGGCGTCGAACAGTAGATCCAACGCCCGCTGCCCGTCGGACGCCATCAACACGGAGTGGCCGGCGTCCTTGAGGGCATTCTGGTACGCAAGCGCGATCAGCGCCTCGTCATCAACGATGAGGATCACGGCCATTGGCGCCTCACCCGACTTGGCCGTGCTGATCCGGGGCGCCGCCTCGGTAGTCGATGCGCGGTCCAAGTGAGATTCCTTTCGAGGTGATCGAGCAGCGCACGACGCCGGGATCATACCCGCTGTCACGCAGCTTCAAGACGGACAGGATACGGGCGACCTCGCCGTGCAGTTCCCGGTAGCGCAGCAGAAAAACGTTTTCGGCGACCACGGAAAGATCATCCAGGGCGATGTTCTCGAAGGACATGACCTCCCGCGACACCGATGTCAGCATGGTCGTCGCCCCGGCCGCCTGGAGGTTCAAGGACAACGCGCCAAAAAACGCGTTAAGGCGGTCCGGCTGCACCGCCGTCTGCCGAAAGGCGCCAACGCCATCGACGAACACGCGGTGGGCGCCCATGCGCCGCACCGGATCAAGAAGGGCGGCGGCCAGTTCGTCCAGGCACGACTCGAACGGCCTGTGCCAGATCACCTCCAGCGCACCAGAGGCGACCAGACCCTCGATGTCGATCCCCACGGCGGCGCCCTTCATCAGCAAACGCTCCGGGGTCTCGTAGCAACTGAACAGCAGGCCCGGCGTTTGGGGCGTGGCGCCGGCCAGGAAATGCAACCCGAAAGTCGTCTTGCCGGCGCCCGAAGGCCCCATCAGCAGCGACGTTGATCGCGGCACCACGCCCCCCCCGATCATGCCGTCGAGGTCGGCGATTCCCGTGGACAGGCGCTCTTTTGGCCGTTCCTCGAACACCGGCCCCGTGGTCGTCTCCAGGCGCGGGATGACCCGGAGTCCCTGGTCACTGATCGTGTAGACATGCTCGCCGGCCAGAAAGTCGGACCCGCGCAGCTTGAGAACCCGCAGCGTGCGCAGCGTGCGCTGGCCAACCGACTCCTCGGCCAGCCGCAGGATGCCGTCAACCATGGTGCGCTCGGGACTGTAGGGCGGACGGGGGCCGTTGGTCAGCAGCAAAACCGTGCAGCGGTGCAAGGCCGCCTCGCCCTGGAGGGCATGAATGAATTCGCGGAATTCGGTGTCGGACCGCACCGCCTCCTGCGCCACATACAGCCCGTCGAGCACGAACAGGTGCGGCTTGGTCTTGAGGATGGTGTCCGACAACAAGGCCAGAACCCCGCGCAACCCGCCTTCGCGCATCGCCGGATAGCCGCTGACGTAGGTCATCTGGTCGGGCAGAACCGACATGTCGCGGAAGCTCATGGGACTGAGGAAGTCCAGCATCCGGTCATGACCTTCCGACAGCAGCGTCAGATAACACACCCGGTCGCCGCCGGTGGCGCGATGAAAGCACATCTGGTTGGCCAGAATGGTCTTTCCGGCACCGGGAGTGCCCTCGATGATATAGACACCACCCTGGATCAGTCCGCCCGACAGCACCCTGTCAAGGCCGGTGATCCCCGTGGCCATGCGCTCAAGCACGTTACGTGATGCCATGGTATTCCCTAGCAATGCTCCGGTGCCTAGTAACGAGCGGTAGCCTGTGGGGGCAGCGAAGTCAACGCCAGGGTATGCAATATTATCCTGCGGGCCGGTGCCAGAAAGGCATCCTGGGCGACCACCACCTGAAGCTCGCGGGTGCCCAGGCGTGCTGTCTCCTCGATCACCGCATGGACGGCGGACACCGCCAGCGACAAGGCCTCGGGCGGCCCTGCGCCGCGCAACAGATGGCCAAGCAGCAGCGCGGCCAGGGCATCACCGGCTCCGTTCAAGGGCATTTGCACCGGAACGCGGGGGCTCTCCACCCGCCACGCACCGCCCGCAGTCACGGCGAGGCACGATATGGCGTCGGCCTCGCCGCCGGGCAGCGACGTCACCACCACCAGCCGGGCGCCCCGCTCGACCAGCGTCCGGGCGGC
>LAEA01000245.1 GCA_000961745.1 Rhodospirillaceae bacterium BRH_c57
GAAGACGCCTTGCGCGCCAGCACCCCCCAACCCGCTCCTGCGGCAGCGCCAGCGGGGGCATCCTCGGCCGATGCCGCCGCCGACCCGGCCTCGGGCCAGCGGTCGCGAGTGGCCAGCCTCAGTTTCTCGTGGGACAAGTCCACCGCCGCCGCCGTGTTCGAGCGCGGCGGATACCTGTGGGTGGTGTTCGACCGCTATCAGGAACTCGACATGCGCCTGTTGCGCCGTCTCGGCGCCGGTGTCGTCTATCACATGGAGCAGCGCGAAAGCCGTACCAACACGATCGTCCGCATGATCGTCGAGGACGGGTACCACCCGTCGGTGCGGCGCGAGGGGCTGCTGTGGATCGTTGACCTGATGCGTCAGCCGTACCGGCCGCGCACCCCAATTGCCGTGACGCCGCAGCCGTCCAGCCCGGTCGGCCCGCGCCTGTACCTGCCGGTGACCGAGGCGGGCAAGGCCATGGTGCTGCTCGATCCCGAGGTCGGCGACCGCTTCCTGGTCGTGCCGGTGGTGCCGCTCGGTAACGGCGTCTATCCCGGCCATGCCTATCCTGATGCCGTCCTGCCGGTGACCGTGCAGGGCGTGGTCGTGGAGCCACGGACCAACCGCATCTCCATCACCTCCACCCGCAACGGGGTTGAGGTGGTGTCCGAAGGCGGCATGATCTTCTCGCCCGACACGGCGCAGCTTCAGGCGATGGCGACCATCGGCAGCGACGTCGAACTGGAAAAGGTGCTCGATATCGGCGGCTGGATGCGCGGTCCCGAGGAAGAGTTCCTGGACAACAAGCAGATGTTGCAGCTTGCCGTCGCCAACGCGCCGGCCAGCCGCCGCAATCCGGCCCGCCTGGAACTGGCCCGCTTCTTCTTCGCCCATGGCTATGCGGCTGAAACGCTGGGCATTCTGCGCGCCGTCGAGGCCGACGCTCCCGACATGGCCAACACCTCGGCCTTCCACGCCCTGCGCGGCGCTGCCAACTACTTGATGGGCCGCTATGACGAGGCGGTGGCTGACATGAGCCACCCCAGCCTGCTCGGCATCCAGGAGGCGACGTTCTGGCGCTCCGCCGCTCAGGCGCAGTTGGGCGATCCCGCCTTGCAGGCCTTGACCCTGCGCGACACTGGCGGCGCGATCAGCAACTATCCGCGCCGGGTCAAGGTGCCGCTGGCCATCGTGGCGGCCAGCGCCGCCGTGGAAGCGGCCGATGATCTGGCGGCCAGCAACTTCCTGACCGCCGCCCGCATCGACGAGAACACGCCCCACGAACAGGCCGCGCTGGCCTACATCGAAGGGCGGCAGGCGGTCGGCATCGGCAACTACACCCAGGCCCTGGAGCTGTGGGGCGACGTGGCCGACAGCGACGACCGCTACTACCGTGCCCTGGCATCGCGCGACCGCCTCGAACTGCTGCACAAGCTGGAGGAATTGAGCCGCGCCGACCTCATCAAGGGGCTGGAACGCCTGCGCTTTGCATGGCGTGGCGGCGAGTTCGAGTTCAACCTGTTGATGCGCCTGGGTGACCTCTATACCCAGACCGGAGATCACGGCGAAGCCTTGCGGGTGTGGCAGCAGGCCTCGACCTATTTCCGCGACGAAGTGCGCATGGCCGAGGCGGGGCAGCGGATGCGCGACACCTTCCGCGCGCTCTATCGCGACGGGGTGGCCGACTCCATGCCGCCAGTGCGGGCCATCGCGCTGTTCGACGAATTCCGCCACCTGACCCCGGACGGGCCGGACGGCGACGAGATGATCCGCCGCCTGGCCGACCGTCTGGTGTCCATGGACCTTTTGCAGCAGGCCGCCGTTCTCCTCGAACGTCAGGTCAAGCATCGCCTCAGCGGCCTGGATCGGTCGCGGGTGGGGGCGCGCCTGGGCCTCGTCTACCTGCTCGACCGCCAGCCGGACAAGGCGGTGGAGACGCTGATGGCCACCAAGGACGGCGGCATGACCGACGCGCTCGACCGCCAGCGCCGCCACCTGATGGCGCGGTCCCTGGCCGACATGGACCGCCTGGGCGATGCCATGGCCCTGCTGGCCGAAGACACCAGCCGCGACGCCCATCTGTTGCGGGCCGAAATCCAGTGGGGCAAGCAGGACTGGGCAGGCGCCGCGACGGCCCTTGAAGCGGTCATCCCCGAGGCCGACCGCAGCCTGGTTCTGGCCGGTGAGGAGGCCCGACTGGTGCTCGACTGGGCGACCGCCCTGACCTTGGCGCAGGACGAGGCCGGGGTGCGGACGTTGCGCCGGCGCTATGCCGATGCCATGAACCGCACGCCCCTGGCGCGTGCCTTCGACCTGATCACGGCGCCCCCGGAACAGGGCCTGATCGACTACCGCACGGTGGCTGACCGCATCAAGCAGGCCGAGGACTTCCGCGCCTTCCTCACCGCCTACCGTGACCGCCTGCGCACCGATGGGCTGAGCGCCATCAACTAGGTGTGCCGGGTGAGGGGGGATTGTCCGGGGAAGGATGGGCTCTGCCCGTACCCGCAAGGGGCCGCGCGGCCCATAGGCGCCACCATAAGAAAAGAACTGGGCTCTGCCCAGGCCCGCCAAGGGCCGAGCGGCCCTTGGAACCCCTGAGGGGGTTCGCCCTTTTCTTGCGCCGCAGGCAGAGACTGTCGGTATTCAATGCGCTGCGCGCGGTTTTGCTCCGCCCCGTCGCGAGGTCAAGGAGGCTGGCCTCCTTGCGGGTGCGGGCAGAGCCCGCTTTCCTTCCCTAAAGTTAGCGCCTATGAGGCCGCGCCTCCTGGTGGGTGCGGGCAGAGCCCGTTCATGTTTCTCAACTTCAGCGCAAGCGCGCGAAAGGCGGGACTCCCAGGGAAACGGACACTCTAAAGAGGTGGGTGTTGCGGTGGTGCCACACCTGTGGCTCCGCTGCATCTAGCGCCGCAACCGGATGGCCCGCTTAGCGTCTGTCTCAGGGTACACACCTTGGAGGCAGCCATGAAAAACGCTCGTATTCTCACAGCCGGTCTCGCCGCCGCGCTCCTCGTTCCTGGCGTGGCCTTCGCGCAGCAGGCGGAGTTCACCGGCCCGACGACGGGCCAGTGGGAAGCCACCCTGTCGGGCAGCGGCACCAGCGACACGGATTTCGACAACAACACCATCGGGCTGACCGGCAGCATCGGGCAGTACATGCACCCCAACGTGCTGGTTGGCCTCCGCCAGACGCTGAACTACAGCGGCACGACCAACGACGACGTTTTTACGGGATCGACGCGGCTGTTCGCCGACTATGTCTTTGCCATGAATCGCTGGCGCCCCTATGTCGGCGTGAGCTTTGGTGGCATTTATGGCGAGGGGGTCAACAACACCTTCACGGCTGGCCCTGAAGTTGGCGTGAAGTACTATGCGGACAACAATACCTTTGTGTTTGTCCAGACGGAATACCAGTTCACTTTCCAAGACAGCGATGAAATCACTGACGCGTTCAATGATGGTGGCTACTTCCACGCCGTCGGTATCGGCTTCAATTTCTGAACGGAGTCCTGGGGAGAGCGCCGGGCGCTCTCCTTATCCTATGATGCCGTAGCTCTGGACCAGCGATCCGACCAGCAGGTGCCAGCCGTCGATCAGCACGAAGAAGATCAGCTTGAACGGCATGGCGAGCATCATCGGGGGCAGCATCATCATGCCCATGGACATCAGGACGGACGCGATCACCATGTCGATGACCACGAACGGCAGGTAGATCAGGAAGCCGATCTCGAAGGCGCGGCGCAGTTCGCTGATCATGAAGGCAGGCACCAGGGCCCGCATGGGCGTGGCTTCGGGGTTTTCGACGGTGTCGATCTGGCCCATGTCCAGGAACAGTTGCAGGTCCTTGTCCCGCACATGCTTCAGCATGAAGTCACGGAACGGCGCGCTGGCCAGCTCGAACGCCTCGAACTCGTCGACCTGTTCGTTGACCAGCGGCGTGATGCCGGCCTCCCAGGCTTTTTCCAGGGTCGGCTGCATGATGAACAGGGTCATGAACAGCGACAAGCCGATCACCACCTGTGACGGCGGCGTGGTGTTGGTGCCCATGGCGCTGCGCAGGATGGAAAACACGATTACCAGACGGGTAAAACTGGTCACCATCAGCAACAGCGACGGGGCCAAGGTGATGACCGTCATCATCACGATGATCTGGGCGATACGGGCCGTGGTCGATCCCGTGTTGTCGCCCAGGTCAACGCTGAAGGACTGTGCCATCGCCGGACCGGCAACGGCAACAATCGCCAGCCCCGCCAGGACCGCGACGCTGATGGCGGTCAGCCGGCCCCAGGAAAGTTTCAAGCGGCGGCTCATGATGTGCTTCCTTGGGGGGAGGGGACGGCCGTCGGGGCCATGGAATCGTCGCCGGCAGGCGTGGCGCTGGTATCGACGACAAGATCGGTGGAACCGCCAACCAGCAACAGGTGCTCCACGCCGTCGCGGCGTACAAGAACCAGGCGGCGGCGTGGATCAACGGCGAGGGTTTCCACGATCTTCAGGCGGCGAGGACTCTTTCGGCCGCCGCCCAGGGATGGCAGTTGCCCGGAAAAGCGTCGCAACAGGCCGCCGGCCAGAACGATGAGGCCGATGACCAGCACGAAGGACAGCGCAAAGCGCAGGTAGTCGTCGGTTTCCATGGGGCTCACCGTGTCAGGGGCTCAGCGTCTCAGGGAGCTCAGCGTCTCAGGGCCTCAGCGTTTGTCGCCGGTGCTGGCGTCGGACGCCGTGTCGGGATCGCTGTCGGGTGCCTCGTCTGAAGCGCTGGCAGAAGTGCAGGGGTCCGGGGTCGGTGCGGGCCGGGGGGTCAGAAGGTCGCTGCGGCGGTAGGCGTCGCCCACCGTCGGCGGCCGCCGTCCACCGTGATCGGGCCGCCGCGCCAAGGTGCCGTACCGCGCCGTCAGGTCGGCCGAGAGGGTATCGAGGTCATACAGCACGGCTTCCAGCAGAGTCCGCAGGGCACGGCGGTCGTCGGCCGGCAGCGCGGCCACGGTGCGGCAGGCCGCCCGTGTCAGGTCCTCAAGCGGGGCAAGGCTGACCGGATGCCCTTCGCCCAGGCTGCGCCGGGCTGCCGTGATGTGGGCGATGATACCGTCTATGGCGGCCCGCGCGTCGCTGCTTGAGAGAGTGGGGGGAGCGTCCTGGGTCATGGCGTCGTCACGTCCAGCCATGGCGTGGTGTTCCCGTTGGCTTGATAGACATAGGCGAGGATCTCGGCAACGGCGGCAAACGCCTCGGTGGGAATTTCGCTGTCCAGGTCGATCAAGGACAGGATTTGGGCCAGATCCGCGTCACGGCGGACACGGACGTCGTTGGCGAACGCCAGGGTCAGAATCTGCTCGGCGATGAACCCCTTGCCCGACGCCACGACGCGGGGCAGGCCGCCTTCATCATGCTCCAGCGCCACGGCGACGGTGTCGGGGGTGGTTGCGTCCTGGGCAGGCACGGACCATGCCGGGCCGCTGTCCGTCAGCAGCGCCTCTGGAGTGATTTTTCGCGGCTTGGCATCCCGTTCGGCGGCCACCGTCGCATTCTCCACCGATTAATTCACCCCTTTGTCGCCGCGCCCGTCCGGCAGTGCAGCGATTGTCGTTATACTGCTTGACCCGACTTAAGAAAGGCTTAAACCGAGCCCGGAACCGAGACGGGCGCAGCAGCTTTACGGTTTCTTAAACCGGCCGGGACCATACTCCGGGGGAGCGCGGTGGAGTCCTTGTTGTCAGGACGGCCGCTGGCAAACCGCCGGGCATCCCATTGGGCTCCGGCGAAACGGCAGGGGTTGGGCATGGAATTCGACAAGCTTGCCATTTTCCGCATGGCGCGGATGAAGATGGACTGGACGGCCCAGCGTCAGAAGGTTCTGGCCCAGAACATCGCCAATGCCGACACGCCAGGGTACCGGGCCCAGGATCTGCGCGAACTCGACTTCAAGCGCATGGCCCTGGACGCGGTGGACACCACGCCCAAGACGGCGGTGACCAATCCGGCGCATGTTGCGGGCGGGCTGCCGCACGTTGGGCCGTACCGCGAGGTGACGGACCGGCGGACTTTCGAGACCTCGATCGACGGCAATCCCATCGTGCTTGAAGAGCAGATGGAGAAGCTGTCGAGAAGCCGCAGCAGCTACTCGCTGGCGCTCAGTCTGATCAAGAAGAACATCACCATGCTGAATACCGCCCTGGGCAGGGGCGGCTGAGGCAGGGGTAAGGGACCGCAACGATGGATGATCTTTCCAAGGCTTCGCATATCGCGTCCTTTGGCATGAAAGCCCAGGCCAAGCGCCTGCGCGTCGTGGCCGAGAACATGGCGAACGTCGAATCGCTGGCCACCACGCCCGGCGGCGAGCCGTATCGCCGCAAGCTGGTCACCTTCAAGTCGGTTCTTGACCGGGACATAGAGGCCGACGTCGTCCGGGTGCGCCGCACCGTGCGTGACATGTCGGACTTCGACCGCGATTACAACCCCAGCCATCCGTCGGCCGACGCCAATGGCTACGTGCTCAAGCCCAACGTCAATCCCCTGATCGAGGCCATGGACCTGCGCGAGGCGCAACGCTCCTACGAGGCCAACATGCATGTTGTCACCATCTCGCGCGAGATGGTCGGCAAGACACTTGAACTGTTGCGGTAAGGGACGCGGATTATCATGGCCATCGGTAGCATCAACAGCGCGATTTCCGCCTACCAGAGCGCCGCGCGGTCGGCCCTTCAGGACTCGCCGACCATCACCAAGCCGACCCAGTCCGGGGGCGACAGCTTCGCCGGCATGGTGCGCGGCAGCCTGGAGAAGGCGGTCGAACTGGGACACAAGTCCGAGGAAATAAGCCTCAAGGGCGTGGCCGGAGACGCTGATCTGCGTGACGTGGTCATGGCGGTCAACAACGCCGAGAACGCCTTGAACACCGTGGTTGCCGTGCGCGACAAGGTGGTCTCGGCGTATCAGGAAATTCTGCGTATGCCTATCTGACGGCGTGGCTTTCGGCCCATGAACGAATCCCAGATCCTCGACCTGGCGCGGGACGCCGTGTGGACCATGCTTTTGGTCTCCGGCCCCATTCTGATTGTCGGTCTGGGCATTGGTCTGATTATTTCGTTGTTCCAGGCGTTGACGTCGATCCAGGAAATGACGCTGACCTTCGTGCCCAAGATTCTGGTCATCTTCGCGTCGTTGATCCTGTTCCTTCCTTACATGATCCGTCATATGTCGGAGTTCACTCTGCGCCTGATGGACACCATCGTCGGCTTGCCCTGAGGCTTGAAACGTCGTACGGGGCGGCACGCGGTGGAGGCCGCCCAATGCTGGAGCACTTCCTAACCCTCAACACCTTCCATATCCTGCTGGTCTTCGTGCGGATGGGAACGGTGTTCATGCTGTTGCCGGGGTTTGCCGCTGGCTACGTCCCGGTGAGGATTCGGCTTCTGATCGCCGTGACGGTCACCCTGGTCGTGGTGCCGCTGGTGTCGCCCGTGCTGCCGGACCTGCCTGACACGGCCATCGAGATGGTACGCCTCATCCTGCTCGAGTCGTTCTACGGTATCTTCATGGGCCTTCTGGCCCAGGGTGCGATGGCGGCGCTGCATCTGGCCGGCTCCTCGATCGGCCACAACACCGGCCTGATGAACGCCATGGTGTTTGACCCGGTGACCGAACAGCAGGGGGCCCTGGTCGTCGGCTTCCTGGCCAACGTGGTGATCGTGCTGCTGTTCGTCATGGACATGCACCACTTGGTCATTCAGGCCGTGGTCAGCAGCTACGCCGTGTTTATTCCGGGGGCCAGCCTGATGCCGGCGGATCATCTGATCCTGTTCACCGACCAGTTGTCGAAATCCTTCTTCATGGGTCTGCAACTGGCGTCGCCGTTCATCGTGTATGCCATTGTGTTTCAGAGCACCATGGGCGTGCTCGCGCGGCTCGCACCGCAAATGAACGTGTTCTTCGTGGCTTTGCCGTTGCAGATCATCCTGGGGCTGGGGATGCTGATGGTTGCCATGCCTGGCCTGATGTTGTGGTATCTGGCGTTCTACGAAGACACCTTCACCCGCTTCCTGCCCTAGCATCCGGGTGCCCCGGCAAACACGACTGACGAGAGTTTGCGCGGCCTCGGACGGAAAGACGAGCCATGGCTGACGACGCCCCGGACAAGGACTCCAAAACAGAGGACGCCACTGACAAGCGCCTTGAAAAAGCGCGCGAGGAAGGTGACGTCCCGAGTTCCCAGGAAATCAAGAACCTCGCCTCGCTGGTGGTCGCGCTGATCCTGGTCGCCTTTATCGCGCCGTGGTTCATGAGCGACCTGTCGGCCATGATGAGCGGTTTCCTGGGGCAGGTTCACGCCTATCCCACCGATCAGGAAGGCATGATCCGGACGCTGGTCGATCTGGTCGCGGGTGTCGGCTGGCTGATGGCGGCGCCGTTCGCGTTGGCGGTCGTGGCCGGGCTGATCGCCAACGTCGGCCAGGTCGGCCTGCTCTACACGCCCAAGAAGCTGGCCCCAAAGCTCAGCACCATCGATCCCATCAAGGGGATCAACCGGGTGATCTCCAAGCAGAAGGTGGTTGACCTGATCAAGCAGATCTTCAAGGTCGCCATCGTGCTTCTGGCGGCCTGGTTGATCGTCCTGCCTGCCGTTCCGCATCCCGACGTCATGGCTGGCCGGCCCGTCGAAGCGACGCTCAAGGACTTGCACTGGCTTATCGTTCTGTTGCTGATGACGGTGGTCGTGGCCTTTTCGGCCGTCGCGTTCCTCGACCTGATGTGGACCCGCCACCAGCGCATGGCCAAACTCAAGATGACCAAGCAGGAGGTCAAGGACGAGCACAAGCAGTCCGAAGGCGATCCGGCGCTCAAGGGACGCATCCGATCCATGCGAACGCAGCGTGCCCGTCAGCGCATGATGGCGGCGGTGCCAACGTCGTCGGTGGTCATTACCAACCCGACCCACTACGCCGTCGCCCTCAAGTACGACATGGACGACATGGCGGCACCCAAGGTGGTCGCCAAGGGGATGGACTTCATCGCGGCGCGTATCCGCGAGGTTGCCGAGGAGAATAACATCCCCATCGTCGAGAACCCGCCGTTGGCGCGTGCCCTTCATGCCGCCGTGGAACTGGACGAAGAGATCCCACAGGACCACTATAAGGCCGTCGCCGAGGTGATCGGATACGTCATGCGCCTGAAGGGCGCCGGAAAAGTAAAATAGGGGAACATCGTCCGCGTGCCAGTCGACAGCCTGCCGTTTCTGACCGCCCTGGCGCTCGTCGCCCTGATCGCGGCGTTGATCCTGACCATCCGGGCCCTGGCGCAACGGGCGCGGGCCGAGGACGCCTCCGTCCTGGTTGATGCCCTGCTGGAGGCGCAGGCCGGGCCGCGCCTGCTGGTCGCCCGCGATGGCCGGGTGCTGCACGCCAACGCCTCCGGCCGGGCGCTGGTCGGGGCCGACGCGCCGCTGGCCGTGCTGGAACGCCGGCTGATTGATGACGAGTCGGCCCGCGAGGGCCTCGACCGTCTGTGCGCCGCCGTCGAAGCCGGTGCCGCCGAGCGGGTGGAACTGCCGCTTGCCCCCGACGGGTGCCAAGCCAATCCGCCCGGCGTGGCGCCGGAGTGGTGGCAGATCACGCTGCGGCAG
This sequence comes from Rhodospirillaceae bacterium BRH_c57, assembly GCA_000961745.1. GTDB lineage: Bacteria > Pseudomonadota > Alphaproteobacteria > Rhodospirillales > Rhodospirillaceae > Cauispirillum. The sequence goes on from LAEA01000245.1 coordinate 9,605, forward strand.
GTGCCCTGCGGCCGGACCTCCGGGCGGGGCTCCCGGCGTGCGGTGCCGGAGCGTACCCTGGCGTGGTCGTTCGAGGACGTCACCGCGCGGCGGGTGATCGACGACATCATCATCCGCGAGCGCGAGGATCTGGCCGAGTTCCTGTACTTCACGCCGGTCGGGCTGTATTCGGCCGATGCCGACGGGCGGTTGCGCTTCGTCAACCAGCGCTTTGCCGAATGGCTGGGCTACACGCCGGAGGAACTGCCGGGCCAATCCCTCGACCTTGTTTTGGCCGAGGGACTGGTGCCCGAAACCGAGGGCGCGTGGCGCGGCGAGGTGACGTTCGCGGCGCGGTCCGGGCGGACCTTTCCGGCCCTCATCGTTCAAAGCACCTATGACGATGCCGGGGAGACGCGCACCCGGTCCGTGGTGGTGCGCGACGGCCTGGGCGGAGGACCGGCCGGGGATGACAGCGCCGAGGGACGGCCGGAAGCCCCCCTCGACGGTCGTTTCCGCTGGCTGTTCGACGGCGCGCCGGTGGGCTTGTGCCTGCTCGACCTGGAAGGTGTCATCACCGAGTGCAATCCGGCGTTCGTGCGCATCGCCGGACGGCGGCGCGAGGATCTTGTCGACCGCCCGCTGAAGGACGTGCTGGCGGCGGCCGACGCGGGCGACCTCGATGCGCTGATGCACCGTGTGGCCCTGGGCATTGAGGAAACCGTCCACCGCGAGGTGCGTCTGGCCGACGATCCAGACAGTGCCGCCGCCCTCTATATCGCCCCCATGGGCAGCGGCGCCGGGGTCGATGCCCTGGTCGCCCATTTCATCGACACCACCGCGCAGCGCACCCTGGAGGCCCAGTTCGCCCAAGCCCAGAAGATGCAGGCCATGGGGCAACTGGCCGGCGGCGTGGCGCATGATTTCAACAACCTGCTGACTGCCATGATCGGGTTTTGCGATCTCCTCCTGCAACGCCACGGGGCCGGGGATCCGTCTTTTGCCGACATCATGCAGATCAAGCAGAACGCCAACCGGGCGGCCAATCTGGTGCGCCAGCTTCTGGCGTTTTCCCGCAAGCAACCGCTGACACCGCGCCTTCTCGACGTCACCGACGCGCTGACCGAAATGCACCACCTGCTGCGCCGGTTGCTGGGCGAGCGGGTGCACCTGGACATCAAGCACGGCCGTGATGTTGGCATGGTGCGGGTTGATCCGGGGCAGTTCGACCAAGTCATCATCAACCTTGCGGTCAACGCCCGCGATGCCATGGCCGAGCAGGGGAGCGGCAACAGCACCGTGCTCAGCCGGCTGGAGCTGCGCACCCGCACAGAACGGGTGGACAAGCCGTTCATGCGGGGGCCGGAGCAGGTTCCGGCCGGCGACTATACGGTGATTTCCGTGACCGACAGCGGCACCGGCATCCCGCGCGAAAACCTCGGCCGCATCTTCGAGCCGTTCTTTTCCACCAAGACCGGGGCCGTGGGCACCGGCACGGGGCTGGGCCTGTCCACGGTCTACGGCATCATCCGCCAGACCGGTGGGTTCATCTTCGTGGACTCGACGATGGGCAAGGGGACCGAGTTCACCATCTTCCTGCCGCGCGCCGAGGATGCCGCAGTCGCCGACGCCGCTGTTGACGGCGTCCGGGCGACCACGGCGGCGCGGGAGGGCGGTGACGGCACGTCGGAACAGGGGGCGGGCGAGCAGGGGGGGAGCGTTGACCTGACTGGCGGCGGTCTCATCATGCTGGTCGAGGACGAGGACCCGGTGCGGGTGTTCGCCGCCCGCGCCCTGCGCAACAAGGGATATACGGTGATCGAGGCGCGCACCGGCGAAGGTGCCCTCGATCTTCTGGCCGAGCACGCCCATATCGACGTGCTGATTACCGACATGGTCATGCCCGGCATGAACGGCGCCGACCTGACGCGCGTCGTGCGACGCGAGCGGCCGGACCTGCCGGTGATTCTCATCTCGGGCTATTCCGAGGAGGCGGCGCGGGGGGAAATCACCGATTCGGGCGACATGCACTTCCTGCCCAAGCCCTTCAGCCTGCAACAACTGGCCGCGAAGGTTAAGGAGGTCAGGTGTTTAAGCTCATGCAATAATTGACATTTTTAGATGGCGAGGGAAAGCGTTCCGGTTGTGTTCGCAAAACCCGTTGCCGAAGAGAACAAAAAGTGTACATTGAGGATCGTTGCGCGGCCCAAAGAACCTGTGAAATAAGGGGTGGCACCGATGTCTCAGACCGCACTCAGACTCGTCGACAAGGATACCATGGACAAGCAGAAAGCGCTGGACGCTGCCCTCAGCCAGATCGAACGCGCCTTTGGCAAAGGCTCCATCATGCGGCTCGGTCAGCAAAAGGCCGTTGACGTTGACGCGATCTCCACCGGCTCGCTGGGTCTTGACCTGGGGTTGGGTATCGGCGGGTTGCCGCGCGGCCGCGTCGTGGAAATCTACGGGCCGGAAAGCTCGGGCAAGACCACCCTGGCCCTGCACTGCGTGGCCGAAGCCCAGAAGAAGGGCGGGACCTGCGCCTTTGTGGACGCCGAGCACGCCCTGGATCCGGTTTATGCCCGCAAACTGGGCGTCAACCTGGATGACCTTCTGATCTCCCAGCCCGACGCCGGCGAACAGGCCCTGGAAATCGTCGATACCCTGGTGCGCTCCGGCGCCATCGACGTTCTGGTGGTCGACTCCGTGGCCGCCCTCGTGCCGCGGGCCGAACTCGAAGGCGAAATGGGCGACAGCCACGTCGGCCTGCACGCCCGCCTGATGAGCCAGGCGCTGCGCAAGCTGACCGGGTCGGTGGCGCGGTCGAACACCCTGGTGATCTTCATCAACCAGATCCGCATGAAAATCGGCGTGATGTTCGGCAGCCCGGAAACCACCACCGGCGGCAACGCGCTGAAGTTCTACGCCTCGGTCCGCCTGGACATTCGCCGCATCGGGCAGATCAAGGACCGCGACGAGGTGGTCGGCAACCAGACCCGCGTCAAGGTGGTCAAGAACAAGGTCGCCCCGCCGTTCAAGGTGATCGAGTTCGATATCATGTACGGCGAGGGGATATCCAAGGCCGGCGAACTGGTCGATCTGGGCGTCAAGGCCGGCATCGTCGAGAAATCCGGGTCCTGGTTCTCCTACAACTCCACCCGCGTCGGACAGGGCCGCGAGAACGCCAAGCAGTTCATGCGCGACAACCCCGCAATCGCGGCGGAAATCGAGGCCGCCATTCGCGCCAACGCCGGCCTGATCGCCGCCCAGATGCAGGGCGCCCCAGGCGAAGACGCTCCGGCGACCGACGACTAGGCAGACCCAGACGCGCTCCACCTGGTGGGGCGCGTTTTTTTTACAGGGCGGGGTTGGTTGGGAGGAACGCGGGCTCTGCCCGCACCCGCCAAAGGCCATTGGCCTTTGGAAACCGTTTTTTGGGCATGTCGGTGCGCCGCAGGCATTTCCGGTACCTGCGGCGCACGCGGCATCATACGTTTGTTGCCTGCGGCGCAGACTGCTCCACTGCGCAGCGCACCGACTCCCAACCGGCAACCTCCCCCGCCTCTGGCGAGTCCCCAAAAACGGAGTCAAGGGGCCGATCGGCCCCTTGCGGGCGTGGGCGGAGCCCATCCTTCCTTCAACTCCTCCTCACCAGATCAGCGCGTGCGGCCGGTCGGTGGCAATGGCGGTGCTGAACAGTTCGGCGGGGTCTTCCAGGTCTTCGTGGAAGGTGTCCACGGCGGTGGTGTAGGCGGCCGCGTCGATGCCTTCGGTAATCTGGCGGCGGGCTTCGGCCACCAGGGCATCGGCGAAGCGGCGGGACAGCAGCATGGGCCGCTCGGCGGCGAATCGTCCGGTGTTGGCGTCCACCAGATGCAGGTCCAGGCGCAGGCCGGCGTCGGGCACCGAGCCAGCCGGCAGCAGGGGCCGGGCGTCCTGGGGCAGGTCGCGGACGGCGGCCATGGCGGCGTGGAACGGCGCGGCCAGGGTCACCCAGTCCTTCCACTCGGCGGCAACGATGAGGGCGGGGTCGCGGCGGCTGAGAGACAGGCGCAGACTGGCTTTCTTGAAGCGCCGCTCATCGCCGGTTTCCAGGTCGAGGCAGGCCATGAACAGGGGCGTCGCGCCCTGCCATTCAAACACGCCGTACTCGCCCATTTCGGGATCCCAGGCGGGGTGGCGGCGGCCGATCTTGGGGGTATCCACGGGCAGGCTCCTGAAAGGGTCGGGTACAGGTTCTACTATGTGCGGCACTGGGCCGCCCCTGTCCATAAGGTTGGCGTTGTTGCATACTTCGGGAATGACAGTTTTGCGCATGGCCGTGCGCCTGGCGGTCCGCGACCTGCGGGGTGGCCTGGGCGGATTGTGGATCCTGGTGGCCGGCGTCGCGTTGGGCGTGGCCTTGATGGCCGCTGTCGGGTCGGTGGCCGGCGGGGTGCTGGATGGCATGCGGGCCGGGGCGCGGGACAGTGTGGGCGGCGATGTTTCGTTACGGTTGTTCCACGCGCCGCCCACCATCGCGCAGCGGGCCTTCCTCGAAACCTTCGGCACCGTGAGCGTCGTTGCCGAGGTGCGCAGCCGCGTGGCCGGCCGCCTGGTCGAGGTCAAGGCGGTTGATGGCGCGTACCCTCTGTATGGCGCAGTCCGTGTGGCACCCGGAACGCTCGCCGCAGCGTTGGACAAGCGCAATGGCCGGTGGGGCGCCGTGGCTGACCATGGCACGGTGGGCGACCGCCTCACCCTGGGCGGCATTCAGGTAGAGGTCCGCGCCCTCCTCACCCATGAGCCCGACCGTGCGTTCCGGGCTTTCACCCTGGGTCCCCGTTTGATTATCGCCATGCCGGCCCTGGAAGAGAGCGGCTTCGCCCAACCAGGGGCGGCGGTCTATTGGTACAGCCGCCTGCGTCTGCCCGACCACGCCGACCCGGCCGCCGTTCTGGCTGCCGTCGAACGCCGCTTTCCCGATGCCGGGTGGCGCATGGTCAACGCCGCCGACGGCATCCCCGGCGTCGAGCGCACGGTGGACATCGCGCGCACCCTGTTCGTGCTGGTTGGCCTCGGCATTCTGCTGATCGGCGGTATCGGCGTGGGCGCTGCGGTACGCGCCGCTCTGGAGGCTCGCCGGGGCACCATCGCCATCCTCAAAGCCCTGGGGGCGCGCCGCGCGTTGGTCTTTGCCACGTTCCTCATCCAGGTGATGGCGGCGGCGGTTGTTGGCGTGGCGTTGGGTGTTGCCGCCGGGGCAGGGCTGGCGGCTTTGGCTGGACCGCTGGCCGGCGCTTGGGCTCCCGACGCGACCCTTGTCCATCCGCCGGCCCTGGCGGCGGCGGCCGGGGTGGGGCTGC
>LAEA01000237.1 GCA_000961745.1 Rhodospirillaceae bacterium BRH_c57
GCAGCGTCATCGCGGCCCTGCTGCCCGAGGACGCCGTCGCCGCCCTGCTGGCCGCCGCGCCGGTGCCGCCATGGGTCCTGCTGGCTGGGCTGGCCTGGGGAGTGGTGGCGGTCGGTCAGGTCGGGCTCAATCCCGTGCTGTCGGTGACCATCCTATCGGGAGCCCTGCCCTCGCCCGCCGTCTTCGGCGTCCCCCCCGAGGCCATGGCCGTGGCGCTGGCCGGTGCCTGGGCGCTGACCGCCAACACCTCGCCGTTCACCGCCTCGGTCCTAGGCATCGCCCATCTGGCCGGCGCCGACGCCGGACGCCTGGGCCGGGAGTGGAACGGTGTCTATGCCATCCTCGGCCTCATCCTGCTCAGTGCGTGGATTGGCGTGGTGGCGCATCTGACCGCTTAATGAAGCCACATGGTAGAGAACGTGCGCCGCCATGAATCCGTGGTGGAACAGACCGCCAAAAAGGGGCATGATGCGGCGCTAAGGGATAAAGAGGGAGGCGACGGAAACCATGTCGGACCTGACAACCGCCAGCCAGGGGCAGCTTGCCACACTTGGCAATCGCGGTATCGCGGCCCAGGAAGAACAGGTGTTCGTCACCGTCTATGTGGAAAAGCAGTTGTTCGGCATCCCCGTCGAACGGGTGCAGGACATCCTGATCCCCGAAAAGATCGCCCGCATTCCGCTGGCCCCGCCCGAAGTCGCCGGGTCCATCAACCTGCGCGGCCGCATCGTCACCGTGATCGACGTGCGCACCCGCCTGGGCCTGCGCAAGAAGCCGACTGCCAAGGGCGGCAAGAGCATCATGTGCGTGACCGTCGAACAAGGGTCCGAACTGTACTCCCTGATGGTCGATAGCGTCGGCAACGTGCTCAACCTTGCGATCAAGTTGATTGAGCCCAACCCGTCCACCCTCGATCCCCGCTGGCGCGGCATCTCCGCCGGTGTGGTGCGCCTTGAAGGCGAACTGTTGATCGTGCTCGACGTGGACAGCTTCCTGAACTTTGGCGACCAGATGATGGCCGCAGCCGGCGGCCGGGCCTAACAGCTCCTCCCCCACCGGATGACAAAAGGGCGGCTCCTTTGCGGGAGCCGCCCTTTTCCATTCGCAAGCCTGAGCGTGCCGCTACGACCCCACGCCCACGGCCCCCTTGTCCACCGAGAAGCTCTCTCCGCAGCCACAGCGGGCGGTTTCGTTGGGGTTTTCGAACACGAAGCCGGACTGTAGCTTGTCCGTCCGATAGTCCATGACCGACCCGACGATGAACATCAGCGCGGTCGGATCGATGAAGATCTTCACGCCCTTGTCCTCGACCACGTCCTCGAACGGGCGCGGTTCCTCGGCGTATTCGACCACATAGGACATGCCCGAACAGCCGCGCGTCTTGACGCCGACGCGCAGGCCGGCGGCCGGTGTGTCGGCCTTGGCGATCAGATCCTTGACCCGCGCCGCTGCGGCGTCGGTCAGGCTGAGGGCGTTGGTGGCGAAAGCGGCCATGGTTCCTCCGATTTAATCAACTGAACCTCATATAGGCTCAGAACATATCCAATGCCACCCGCGCGACCTCGGTCATGCGGTCCGGCGTCCACGGCGGGTCCCAGGTCAGTTCAACCTCGACCTCGCCGACGCCTTCGACGGCGGCCACGGCGTCGGCCACCTGTATAGGCATCTCGCCGGCCACCGGACAGGCCGGGGCAGTCAGGGTCATCAGCACCTTGACGTCGCCGTTGGGCGCAATGACCATTTCGTAAATCAGGCCCAGGTCATAGATGTTGACCGGGATCTCCGGGTCATAGACGCTGCGGACGGCGTCGATCACCATATCCTGGGTGGCCGGTTCGGTGCCCGGAGGCAGCGGCTTGCCGGCATAGGCCAGCCCCTCTTCGGGCGGGGTCGGGTCCATGGCGTACATGGGCGGGCGCATGGTCATGGCGATGGTCCTCACATCACGCGAAAAGATCACGCACCGTGCGCAGCGCCCGAATCAGGGCGTCCACATCGGCGCGGTTGGTGTACATGCCAAAGCTGGCGCGGGCCATGGCGGGCACCCCGCAACGGTCCATCAACGGCTGGCAGCAGTGGTGTCCGGCCCGAATGGCCACCCCGGCGCGGTCGAGCACCGTGGCGATGTCGTGCGGATGGGCGCAGTCCATGGAGAACGAGATAATCCCCGTCTTGCCTTGCGCCGTGCCGTGCAGGGTCAAGCCGTCAATCTCCGTCATGTGGCCCTGAGCATAGCCCAGCAACGCGTGCTCGTGCGTCATGACCGGGGCCAGCCCGAACTGGCTGACGTAGTCGATGGCCGCACCCAGTCCGATGGCTTGAACGATCGGCGGGGTCCCGGCCTCGAACTTGGCGGGCAGCCCGGCCCATTCCGACTTCTCGAACGAGACATGGGAGATCATGTCGCCGCCGCCCATCCACGGCGGCATGGCGTCAAGAACAGCCTCGCGGCCCCATAGCACGCCGATGCCGGTCGGGCCATAGAGCTTGTGGCCGGAGAACACGTAGAAATCTGCCCCCAGCGTGGCCACGTCCACCGGCCGGTGAACGATGCCCTGGCAACCGTCGATGAGCACGGCGGCGCCAACGGCCTTGGCCTTGGCGGTAATGGCCTTGATCGGCAACTCGGTTCCCAGGACGTTGGACACATGGGCCACGGCGACCAATTTCGTCCGATCCGTCAACAGAGCCTCGAACCCGGCCATGTCAAAGGACCCATCGGCGTTGATCGGGGCGATCTTCAGCACCAGCCCCTTTTCGTCCCGCAGCATCTGCCACGGCACGATGTTGGAATGATGTTCCAGGGCCGAAATGATGATCTCGTCGCCCTCGCGCAGCATCTTCCGGCCCCAGGTCTGGGCGACCAGATTGATGGACTCGGTGGCGCCACGGGTGAAGATGATTTCCCGTTCGGAGGCCGCATTGATGAAGGCGCGGACCTTCTCGCGCGCCCCCTCATAGAGGCTGGTTGCGCGCTCGGACAGCCAGTAGGCGCCCCGGTGGACGTTGGCGTATTCGCCCTCGTACACCCGGCTGACAGTGTCAATCACGGCGGCCGGCTTTTGGGCCGAGGCGCCGCTGTCCAGGTAGGCCAGCGGCTTGCCGTGCATGGGCTTGGCGAGGACAGGGAAGTCCCGCCGCACTGTCTCCACGTCATAGGGCACCGTTCCGGGTGCGGTCCGATCACCTACGATGGCAGTCTGCGTCATGCCGCCTCCTTCCGGCCGCTGCGGTCGATCAGCCAGGCGTGGACCATGTCCTTCATGGAGGCCTGGACGGCCGGCGCCGAAACAAGGTCAATCACGTCGTCAAGGAAACCCTCGATCAGCAGGCCGCGCGCCTCGTCCTCGGTCAGGCCACGGGCGCGCAGGAAGAACATGTGGTCGTCGTCCAACTGGCCGCAGGTGGCCCCATGGCTGCACTGAACGTCATCAGCGAAGATGGTCAGTTCCGGCTTGGCGTCCACCTCGGCCTTGTTCGACAGCAGCAGGGCCTTGTGAAGCTGGTTGCCGCTGGTGCCTTGGGCGGCGCGGGCGACGTTGATGCGGCCTTGGAACACGCCCCGGCCGGAGCCGTCCACCACGCCCTTGTAGGTCTGGGCGGAGGTGCCGTGCGGCAGCGCGTGGTCGATGTAGGACGAGGTATCCATGTGCTGCCCGGTGTCGGCGGCATAGGCGCCGTTGACGCGGGCCTCGGCCCCCTCACCGTCCAGGCACACCCGGATGTCGTGGCGCGACAGGCGGGCGCCGAAGGACAAGGCGAAGGCCTCATAGACCGCCTTGGCCCCGACGACCACTTGCGCGGCGGCAAGGTGGGTGGCCTTAAGGGACTCGTTCTGGACCTTGTAGTGGTGGAACACGGCATCGGCACCGATGCTGATTTCGGTCACGCCGTTGGACAGGGTTTCGCCGCCATCCACTCCGACATGACTTTCCAGCAGGGTCGCCACGGCGCCCTTGCCGACCATGACCAGCAGGCGCGGATGGAACGCCACCGGCGCCTCGCCCGGCGCATGGGCGACCGAGATGACGTGCAGCGGGGTTTCGACCAGCGCGCCGTCCTTGATGCGAATGATCAGACCATCGCCCATCAACCCGGTATTCAGCGCGGCGAAGGGATAGCCCTCCAGCGGTTGCAGGTTGCCCAGGTGCGGCGCGATGGCCTGCGGGTCGCTCTCCAGTGCCGAGGCCAGCGACTGCACCGTGACGCTACGCGGCAGGGCATCGAGGTCCGACAGTTCAGGCGAAAACCGGCCGTTGACCAGCACCAGACGATGCCCCTCGGCCCCCAGCGCCAGATGGCACGGGATGTCCGATGACGCCGGCTCGTCGATCAGCGGCGGCGGCACGAAGGCCGTCTTCTTCATCAGGGCGTCGATGCGCGTATATTTCCACGCCTCGGTCTTGCGACCCGGAAGCTCAAATGCGTCCAGGCCCCGGCCCCGCAGGTCGGCCAGCCACGGCGCGCCGCCCGGCGCGGGCAGCCCGCGCGCATTGGCAACGATGGGAAGTTCTGTCACGGCTTCAGCCATTAATTCCTCTCCCCTCACGCCGCATCGACGTATTCGGCGTACCCGTTTTCCTCAAGCTCCATCGCCAGTTCCTTGCCGCCCGACCGGACAATGCGGCCCCCGGCAAAGACATGCACGAAATCGGGCACGATGTAGCTGAGCAGGCGCTGATAGTGGGTGATGACCAGGAACGAGCGGTCGGCCGAGCGCAACGCGTTCACTCCGTCCGACACCACCTTCAGGGCGTCGATGTCCAACCCGGAATCGGTTTCATCAAGGATGCAGAACTTGGGCTCCAGCAGGGCCATTTGCAGGATCTCGGCGCGCTTCTTTTCACCGCCGGAGAAGCCCACGTTGACCGGGCGTTTGAGCATGTCGTCGCGCACGTTCAGTTCCTTGGCCCGCGCCTTGACGAGCTTGAGGAACTCCATGGCGTCGATTTCCTTCTGGCCGGCGAACTTGCGCTTGGCGTTGATCGCCGCCTTGAGGAAGGTCGAGGTCGCCACGCCGGGGATTTCCACCGGATACTGGAAAGCCAGGAACACCCCCGCGTTGGACCGCTCGTTGGGCTCCATGTCGAGGATGCTGCGGCCTTCCAGCAGCACGTCGCCGCTGGTGACCTCATATCCGGCCCGCCCGGCGATGACGTTGGACAGGGTCGATTTGCCGGTGCCGTTCGGCCCCATCAGGGCGTGCATCTCGCCGGGATTGATGGTCAGGGACACGCCCTTGAGGATCTCCTTGCCGTCAACGGAGGCGTGCAGGTCCTTGATTTCGATGAGAGCCATGGGTCTGAACCTTCCTGATTTTTTTGATTAACCGACGCTGCCTTCAAGGGAGATGCCCACCAGTTTCTGGGCCTCCACGGCGAATTCCATCGGCAGGGTCTGGAGCACTTCCTTACAGAAGCCGTTGACGATCAGGCCGACCGCCTCCTCCGCCCCGATGCCGCGTTGCAGGCAATAGAACAACTGGTCTTCGGAAATCCGGCTGGCCGTGGCTTCGTGTTCGGTCTTGGCGCTGGGATTGCGGCTTTCGATGTAGGGGACGGTGTGCGCCCCGCACGCATCGCCGATCAACAGGCTGTCGCACTGGGTGTAGTTCCGCGCACCCTCGGCGCCGGGCAGGATGCGCACCAGCCCGCGATAGGTCTGGTCGGAGCGGCCGGCGGCGATGCCCTTGGAGATGATCTTCGACGTGGTGTTCTTGCCGATATGGATCATCTTGGTGCCGGTGTCAGCCTGCTGGCGGTTGTTGGTGATCGCCACGGAATAGAACTCACCGACCGAGTTGTCGCCCTGGAGGATGCAGGACGGATACTTCCAGGTGATCGCCGAGCCGGTTTCGACCTGCGTCCAACTCACCTTGGACCGCTTGCCGCGACAGGCGGCGCGCTTGGTCACGAAGTTGTAGATGCCGCCCTGGCCGTTCTCGTCGCCGGGATACCAGTTCTGCACCGTGGAATATTTGATCTCGGCGTCGTCGAGGGCGACCAGTTCGACCACGGCGGCGTGAAGCTGGTTCTCGTCGCGCTGCGGGGCGGTGCAGCCCTCAAGGTAGGACACGTAGGCGCCTTCATCGGCGATGATGAGGGTGCGCTCGAACTGGCCGGTGTTCTTCTCGTTGATGCGGAAGTACGTGGACAATTCCATCGGGCAGCGCAGGCCCTTGGGGATGTAGACGAACGACCCATCGGTGAACACGGCGCAGTTCAGGGTGGCAAAATAGTTGTCCGACACTGGCACAACCGAGGCCAGATACTTCTGCACCAGTTCGGGGTGGGTGTGGATCGCCTCGGAAATCGGGCAGAAGATCACGCCCATTTCGTTGAGACGCTTTTTGTAGGTGGTCGCCACCGAGACGCTGTCAAACACCGCATCGACCGCGACACCGGCCAGCACTTCCTGCTCCTTGAGCGGGATTCCCAGCTTTTCGTAGGTGCGCAGAAGTTCGGGATCGACCTCGTCGAGCGACTTCAACGTGCTCTTTTTGGGAGCGGAGTAGTAGTAGCTTTCCTGATAGTCGATCTTGGGATAATCGACCGCAGCCCAAGTGGGTTCTTCCATGGTCAGCCACAGGCGATACGCCTTCAGGCGCCATTCCAGCATCCACTCCGGCTCATTCTTCTTGGCCGAAATAAAGCGGATGGTGTCCTCGCTCAAACCCTTGGGGGCGCGATCCGACTCGATATCGGTCTCGAAGCCGTATTTGTAGCGTTCGATGTCCTTGACCGTCTGGACCGTGCTTTCCGTCGCCGCCATGGCTTTCGCCTTCCTACTCTGAATTTTCGTTTCTTGGCTGGTCTTAACCGGCCGCCGCGACGCCGAACGTCGGCGTGTCGTGCGTCATTTCGGCCAGCGTCACGCTGTTCAGGGCATCGTGAACCGCGCTGTTGACCCGGTTCCAGTGGCCATGCATGGGACACAGGCTTTCGATGCCGCACCCGTCGTCGTCGCTTGGTTCCACGCACGACGTCAGGGCGATGGGGCCTTCAATGGCCTGGATCATGTCAGCCACCGTGATAGCATTGGCCGGACGGCCCAGGGCATACCCGCCGCTGGCCCCACGGGTGCTGAGAACCAGCCCGTCACGGGTCAGGGCCTTCATCACCTTGGACACGGTCGGCAAGGGCACGCCGGTGTCGGCCGCAATCTGTTGGGCCGAGCGCACCCGGCCGGTGCGCGCCATGTCGACGAGCAGAACCACGGCGTAGTCGGTCAGCTTGTTGATGCGGAACATGACGCTTTTCCATCCCGAGCCCATACAGGACCAATGCGGTCCCCTTTTAATAGGACCAAATTGGTCGGGATTTCAAGCCCCCCATTCGCTCAAGTCCCAAACTTTCGCATTTGCCAAAATTTTCGTGTTTGCCAAACCTTCGTGTTTGCCAAACCTTCGTGTTTGACCGCAGACACATTTTGTTCTTGCATCCGGCGCCTGCCACGGCAACATATTAGGAAAAGCAAATACAACTCGCCGCACAAAGCAGGCGAGAGGCTGAGACAGGGAGACGAACAGATGGACCAGAGCACTCCGCCGGGCCGGGCTAAACAGTCGTTTGGAAAGGTCTACCTGATCGGCGCTGGTCCGGGCGATCCCGACCTGCTGACCGTCAAGGCGGCCCGCTTGCTGCGCGAATGCGACGTGGTGGTGTTCGACCGTCTGGTCAGCAGCGCCATCATGGACTTGGTCCCGGCCGGGATCAGCCGCATCTACGCCGGCAAGGCGCTCAACCGCCACCACCTGCCGCAGGACGAGATCAACGCCCTGCTGGTATCCCTGGCATCATCGGGCCGCACCGTGGTGCGCCTGAAGGGCGGCGACCCGTTCGTGTTCGGGCGCGGGTCCGAGGAAGCCCTCACCCTGGCCGACATCGGCATCCCGTTCGAGATCGTGCCCGGCATCACGGCGGCCTCTGGCTGCTCGGCTTACTCGGGTATTCCGCTGACCCATCGCGGGCTGGCCACCAGCGTGCGCTATGTCACCGGCCACTTCCGGGCCGGCGAAGAGGACATGGAGCACAACTGGGCCAACCTCGCCGATCCCGACACCACCCTTGTTTTCTACATGGGTCTGACCAATCTGGAGAACATCGCCGACGGTCTGATAACCCACGGCCTGCCCGGCACCACACCGGCCGCAGCCATCCAGAACGGCACCACGGCAGGCCAGCGCAGTGTGCGCGGCACCCTGGAAACCTTGCCGGATCTGGTGCGGGACGCTGGTTTGCGGGCGCCCGCCGTGCTCATCATCGGCAAGGTGGTGGCGTTGGCCGAAAACTTGGCGTGGTTCACGCCCGAAGCCGCCCGCGCGGACTCGGACTGGACGGAATCCGGGATTGGCGCCGGCACCGGCGAGGGGGAAAAGGCCAGCGATGACGCACACGACATCCAGGGTTTCAACTCAGCCACGGGCTGAGCCCGTATCCACGCAGCCACATGCTGAGCCAGACCCGTCCGCTCTTCTGCTGGTCGGCCACGGCTCGTCCCGCGCTCCGCACGCCCGCGTCGCCACCGACCGGGTGGCCGCAGCCCTGCGCGAAACCGGCCGCTTTGCCGAGGTGCATACGGCGTTCCTCAAGCAGGACCCCTCCATTGCCGAGGCCCTGGCCGCCATCACCGCGCCGTCGGTGACGGTGGTGCCGAACTTTGCCGGCGAGGGATACTTCACCCGCAAGGTCATCCCCGCTGCCCTGGCCGAGGCCGGGTTCCCCGGCACCATCCGCCAGACCACGGCGGTGGGCGCCCACCCACGCATGGAAGACATCATCCGCCGCCGGGCCGTCGATGCGTTGCAACGCTCCGGCGCCCCGACCGAGGATGTTGCGGTGCTGTTGATCGGCCACGGCTCCAGCCGTCCCGGTGGCGCGTCGGAGGCCGCCAACGCCCTGGCCGAGCGCCTGCGCCGGGGCTGCGGGTGCGCCGGGGTTCATGCGTGTTTCCTGGAGGAAGCCCCCTTCGTCACCGACTGGCCAACCCTGACCGACGCCCCGGTGGTCATTGCCTTGCCCCTGCTGGTGGCCGAGGGCCTGCACGGCAGCCAGGACCTTCCGCCGCTGTTCGGCCTGCGCCCCGAGGACGTCACCGACGAGGACGCCCCGCCCCTGATCGGCCCGCTGAGCGCCGCCGGGCGCACCGTATGGTACTGGCGCGGCATCGGCAGCGACCCGGACCTTGTCTCGGTCATCCTCCGCATCGCCGAAGAAAAGTAGAGTTTATACGCCAATATACCTTTTCAGCAGATTTACCCGTTATCGAATATACCGAATTACACTGCCGTAGACCCCTGCACGGAAGGCTCCCGCCGCGCATCCCCCTACACTGAAAGTGGTAGAGGACCCCAGGGCAGGAGCAAACCATGACCGTCATGTTGACCAACCGCGCACGACCGGCACCCGCGCAGATCAGCGCGTCCAACCTGCCCGCTCCCCACCTGCCTGCCCCCAACCTGCCTGCCCCCCACCTGCCTGCCCCCAACCTACCTGCCCAACGTCTGCCCACGAATACTCCTCTCGATTACGTTCCGCCGGAGAGCGCCTCGCTGGTCAGCCAGTTGCCGGAGCACTTGCGCACGCAGCATTGGTACTGCGACCTGCACCACGCCATGTTCCTCATCCTGCTGAGCAAGGGGGCCGACGCCCTGGCGGCCGGGAACCACCGCCTGTCCGAGTACTTCATCGACACCGTAACGGTGTACTGGCTGGTCCACAGCCTGATGGAGGAAGAAAGCATGGCCGGCGCCCGCGCCGACGGCACCCTGAGCGCCGAGCTGGTCGAGCGCCACACCAAGGCCCACGTGATGATCACCAAGTGGTGGCATTCCAACATCCTGGCCCCGTTCAAGGACGGCGCCGAGTTCGCCTTCGTGCAGGCCAACGTGGTCAAGTTCTATTACATGGTCATCAAGCACATCGCCGAGATCGACCAGGTCACCTTCGGGGTGGAGTCGGGCCTGACCGAGCGCGAAGTGTCGCGCATGGTCAAGCGTCTGGCGGAAAGCGGCCTGCCGCTGTCGCCCTACATGCCCGGCTGCGGCGCCCTGCTCGACGTGCTGGCGCCCTACATGAGCCGGCGCCTGTCAGCCCAGGCATTGCAATCTGGGGAAGGTCACGTATTGGGACAACTCAAGCTTTCCGATTATAGTGACCGTCTGTGGACCGGCGGCAAGGGTTCCTTCCGCGACATCTTCGTGGAACGCTACTTCGCCGCCTCGGACCGCATCGCCCGCACCGGCAAGGCGGCCTGAGCCACAACAGGGGATTCAACCCAGGGAGACGTAAAACAGGATGCCGCTGCAAGAGCCGGCTTCTCCTTCCTCGGCGGCCACAGCCCGTGCCGAAACACGTCCGCCCCTGCCGTCGTTGCGGGGGCGGCTCATCCTGCTTGTCCTCCTGGCCCTTCTGCCACTGCTGGTCCTGACCCTGTACCAACTGTGGGACGCCCACCGGCTGCGTACCTCGGCGGCACATCATCAGGCCGCCGCGATGGCCGATTTCCTCGGGCAGCATCATGCCGCTCAACTGGGCGCGGCCGAACGAATCCTGGCTGCAATGGCCGCCACGGCCGATGTCGCAAATGGTTCAGCCGCAGGGTGCCGGGCCGCCCTGAGCCCGGTGGTGCGGGCCGGCGACACCTTTGTGAACATCGCCCGGACCAGCCTCGACGGTGCCATCGAGTGTTCGGTCGAGCCCTCCCTCCAAACCATTCCGACGGTTGCGGCTCCCGCCCTGAAACGCGCCGTCTCCAGCCGCCGCCTGTCCACCGGCGAAGCACATACCCCTGCCCTGCACGGCTCGGCGCCGGTCATGCCGATCGCCTTTCCTCTGACGGCGCCGGACGGATCGATCAGCGGCGTGCTTCTGGGGGGGATGCGGCTGGCATGGTTCGATGCCCTGCGCACCGGCCAACTGGCCCTGCCGCCGAGCACCGTGGTGGTCCTGAGCACCCTGGGCGGAGACGTCATCACGGCCATGCCGCCGCAGCCCGGCCTCGGCCGCACCTTGCCGCGCCAACCCGACCCCGGCGGTCTGCCCGAGATATGGCCGGGCCTGTTTACCGGCGACATGCCGCGCGTGGTCGCCTCGACGCTGACCGACGACGGGCTACGCATCACCGTCGGCATCGCCCGCACGGCGACCGACGCCACCGCCGAGGACGACCTTCTGATAGCGGCCGGCGTGTTCGTCGCCGCCCTGCTGCTGGCCTTGATCGCCGGACACGGCATCGCCCGCGTTCTGGTCCTCGATCCCCTGAAGCCGTTGCGCGGGGCGACGGCCCGCATGGCGCGCGGTGACTTTTCCGGCCGCATCGGCCCACCCTATCGGGGTCCGGCCGAACTGGTCGATCTGGCCCAGGCCTTCGACACCATGGCCGACCGCATCGCCGAACGCGACCTGGAACTGATCAACAGCGAGACCAAGCTGCTGGTCAAACGCCAGAGCGAGGAGCGCTACCGCACTCTGGTCGAGCGCGCCCCCGAGGCCATCGTCGTGGTGGCGTCCGAGCATGTGGTGTTCGCCAACCAGCAAGCGGCCGAGGTGTTTGGCGCGCCGGGCGTTCGCGACTTGATCGGGACGCCGCTTGACCTGCTGGTCGGGCCGACCGACCCGCTTTTGACCCTGCTCGAAACGCCGGCCTGGGACAGCGAGCCGCCGCGTCTTATCGAAACCCGGCTGCACCGTCTGCGCGGCGCCGCCTTTTCCGCCGAAGCCGCGCTGGCCCCGGTCGATTACGCCGGCCGCCCGGCATGGCACGTGGTGGTGCGCGATATTTCCGACCGCAAGGAGGTGGAGCGCCAGCTTGCCCAGGCGTCCAAGCTGGCCACCCTGGGCGAGGTTGCCGCCGGTCTGGCCCACGAACTGAGCCAGCCCATGAACGTCATCCGCGTCGCCGCCGAGGCCGCGCTGCTGGATAACCGCGCCGCCCCCCTGGCGCCTTCGACACGCGAGCATCTGATTCTGATCGCCGATCAGGCGGAACAGGTCGGCGAGATCATTGACCATGTGCGTGTGTTCTCCCGCCCTGAACCGGGCGAGCGGTCGGTGTTCGATGCCTTTGGCACCGCCCGCCGCGCGTTGTCGTTCCTGGAACAGCAAATCCGCGACGACAGCATCGAGATCGACCTGTGGTTCGACGGCAGCCATGGCATGGTCGACGGCGTGGCGGTCCATGTGGAACAGATCGTCCTCAACCTGATCGCCAACGCCCGCGTTTCCCTGAGCCGGTTCGGCGCCCCAGCACCGGTTCCACGCCACGTCGGCGCGGCCGACCCGCGAAATGTCGGGTGGCGACCGCGCATCACCTTGACCGGGCGCCAGATCGACGGAGCACCGCAAGACCGCCGAGTACAGTTAACGGTGGGCGACAACGGCGGGGAACTGGAAGGAAATGATCTGGACCACGCCTTTGATCCCTTTTTCCCCACCCGCGATGGTGGAAAAGGCGCCAGCCACGGGCGCGGACTGGGGTTGTCCATCTGCTACGCCCTGGCCACTGCCATGGGCGGCACGCTGACCGTCCACAACGAAGGCGAAGGGACCGAGGCCGGGGCCGTTTTCACGCTGTCCCTGCCAGCGGCCTTGCCAGCAGCCCCCGCTTCGCCCCAGGATGCTCCCCAGAACGCCACGGCGTAATCAGGAGAATCACGGTTGATGGACGACGGCTTTCACTCATTCCGGGGAGCGCCGGACTCCCCGGCCATCACCCTGGACCGCTTCCAGGCCATCATGGACGCCGACGCGCCGTTCGCCACCCTGTTCGGTCTACAGGTCGAGGACATCGGCCCCGGCAGCGCCCGCTTTCGCATGGACTACAGGCCCGCAGTCAACGCCCCCAACGGCGGCGTCACCGGCGCCGCCCTGATGGCCCTGGCCGACGTCGCCATCTATGGCGTTGTCCTGAGCGTGGTCGGGCCGGTCCCCTTGGCCGTAACCACCCACCTCAACGTCGACCTGGTGCGCCGCTGCCCGCGCGGCAACGTCATCGCCACGGCCACCCTCATCCGCGCCGGCCGCCGGCTGGTCACTGCGGAGGTGTGGATCGCATCGGCGGCCGATGGGAAGGTCGTGGCCCACGCGACGGGAACCTACTCGGTTCCTCCGCCGGAAAAGCGGTAGACAACACTCGCTCGAAGACAGGCCCCCGAACCCCTTTTAGTCTTGTGTATTTTGGGCTGCCGCCCAAGCCCGCTTGGGGCAAGCCCCAAACCCCATTCCATTTTTCAAAAAAAAGAGGTCTGGAGCTTGCTCTTGGCTGGCGGCAACCATCCGCTCAAGCGGACCAGTGAACCAGATTAAAACCAAACCGCTTTAGTCTTGCGGCTTGCCGTCCAGCCAGCCCTGCATGGTGCCGATCAGGTGGCGGACGGTGGCTTCGTCCAGGTCGATGTCGGTGAAGCGCCGCTTTTCGCGGATGCGGACCTGGAGGATGCGCATTCCGCTGCCCCAGGACGCGCCCTTGAGGGTGATCTCGCGGCCCCATGGCGCGACCACGACGTCGATGTCTTCAATGGTGGCCTGGGCGTCCCAGCCTTCGGCGGCGGGGTCATCGGGGGTGGTCGGCGTTTCGGTGCTCATGGGACAAGCGTCTCCTGGTGCTGGATGTGGATGGGGTCGTGGTAGCGGGCGCGGTAGAGCAGGCGGGCGCCATCCCCCCTCTCCCCAGAATCCTCAAACTTGGTGCGATTGTGAAGCACGTTGGCGCAGATCAGCCCCTGCCCGGCGGCCAATCGGTGGCGCAGGATATAAGACGTGTCGGACTCAAGGATACCCTCCAGCGCCGCCACCGCCGCCTGGACGGCGGGATCCGGCGCCCATACGATGCTGGTCTTGCGCCGGGTGTAGCGCATGTGCAGCCGACCATCCGGCATCACCGAAAACACCGGGCCGACGCTGTCGGGGCGCGGCGGCTGGCCTTCCTCGGCATTGCCAGGGATGGTCATGGCGTCGGGCCGGCTGAGGGCCGCGATGTGTGCCGGGTCGGCGTCGCGCAGCAGGATATAGGCCACCTCGTGGTCGAGCAGCGCGTTGGCCCCGCCCTCGGCCGCCGGGTGCACACAGTGCAGCAGGATGGCCCGCACCTGGGCGTCCGGGGCATTGTAATAGCCGTCCGTGTGCCACGCCAGCGGCCGGTTGGTGTAGGGAATGTAGCGGGTCCGCGTGCCACCCTCGGCCACCGACAGGGGCGTGATGCCGTCGATATCCGACAGCATGTTGGCATCCAACCTCTCCAGCCCGAAACGCCGCCCGAAGGCCCGCAGCCCCTCGCGGCTCAGGATGGGTTCGGCCGGGCCGGCGTAGACCGCCATGTTGCAGCGTGCGAGGCGGTCGGCCAGGGCGCCTTCTTCGGCCGGAGTGAGGGCTGCCGGGTTGGCAACCTCGACGATCAGGTCGCCGGGGGTTCGCGGGTGATGGGCCAGCCGATGGTCGCGCCACCGGACGTAGGCATCCGTTGCCGCCAGACTAAAGGGGGACTCGTCCAATAACCCGGATCCCCCCTGCCCTGGCCCCTGATGAGGGATGATTCGTACCGTCATGCTGCTGTTGCCTCCCTGTTGTTCTATTACTTGCGACAAATTCGCATTCCATTGTGCTGCGCAACAAACGAGTGCGCCGCAACAAGTGACGGAATCACTACGATTGTCCCCGGACTCTTTTTGCGAACGAGTGTCATTTGTGACTACGCCCAAAAATGTGGGCCTCCGTTGCAGAAAGCGCTTTCACTTCGTGACAGTGTTATATTAAGGTCTGGTAATGTACAGCGTTACCACACGGTCGTTGGCCTACATTCTCAGGGTCGGGATCGCAGAAGGGCGGATGAAGGACGGAACGCCCCGTGGAACGCTGACAAGGAGGTTTTCCAGGCGGTTCCACCACATCGTGGTGGAACCTGAAGTGAAGCAGAGCCGGACGAAAAAACGGCCGCAGACTTCGGGTACGCCGGGGGAGGAACGGAGTAACGCGGGCTCTCGCCAGTCGACGCCACGATCCTGCCTGTGCGGCAGGCCGTGATGCCGGTGGCCTTAGGTTGTCCGCACCGTACCACACCCCCCGCGCCGCTTGCCCACGAACCGCCCGGAATCCTCCGGGCACAGGTCAAGGCCGACCGCGTCGCTCGCCCAGCCGGCGCGCCGCTGCGTAAACAGGGAGGTAGTGTTTATGGCTAAGGAGATGCCCAAGACTCCGTTGCTCGACGAGCTCGAGAGCGGCCCCTGGCCGAGCTTCGTCACCGGACTCAAGCGCCTGGCGCAGTCGGAAGACAAGCCCTATGCCAGCATGATGAAGGACCTGCTCGGTCAGCTCGAGCATTCCTATGAAACCCGCAAGGGCTACTGGAAAGGCGGCACCGTGGGTGTGTTCGGCTACGGCGCCGGCGTCATCCCCCGCTTCTCGGAAGTGGCCGACAAGTTCCCGGACTCCAGCGAGTTCCACACCCTGCGCATCCAGCCGCCGGCTGGCATGCACTATACCACCGACCTGCTGCGCCAGATGTGCGACGTCTGGGAAAAGCATGGCTCCGGCCTGATCGCCTTCCACGGCCAGTCCGGCGA
The DNA here is from genome assembly GCA_000961745.1 of Rhodospirillaceae bacterium BRH_c57. Taxonomy (GTDB): domain Bacteria; phylum Pseudomonadota; class Alphaproteobacteria; order Rhodospirillales; family Rhodospirillaceae; genus Cauispirillum. The sequence goes on from LAEA01000237.1 coordinate 15,557, forward strand.
CATCATGTTCCAGGGCACCGATACCGAACACGTCCAGAGCGCCTTCGACGAACTCAACGAGATGGGCTTCGACCTGGGCGGCGCCGGTGCCGGCATCCGCACCTCGATGAGCTGCGTCGGTTCGGCCCGTTGCGAGCAGTCCTGCTTCGACGAGCAGAAGGCCCTGCGCACCATCATCAACAACACCCTCGACGACATGCATCGTCCGTCGCTGCCCTACAAGATGAAGTTCAAGTTCTCGGGCTGCGCCAACGACTGCGTCAACGCCACCCACCGGTCCGACTTCGCGACCCTGGGCACCTGGCGCGACGACATCAAGATCGATCAGGCCGAGGTCAAGAACTACATCGCCAAGAACGGCCGCAAGTGGGCGATCGACCAGGTCGTCACCCTGTGCCCGACCAACGCGGTGTCGCTCAACGACGATGACACGCTGGCCATCGACAACAAGTCGTGCGTCCGCTGCATGCACTGCATCAACGTCATGACCAAGGCCCTGAGCCCTGGCGACGACAAGGGCGTCACCATCCTGATCGGCGGCAAGCGCACCCTCAAGATCGGCGACCTGATGGGCACCGTGGTGGTTCCCTTCATGAAGCTTGAGACCGACGAGGACTACGAGCGCCTGCTGGAAATCGCCACCAACGTCATCGAGTTCTTTGCCGAAAACGCCCTCGACCACGAGCGTACCGGCGAGATGATCGAACGTATCGGCCTGGTGAACTTCCTTGAAGGCGTCGGCCTGCCGGTCGATCCGAACATGGTCAGCCACCCGCGCGCCAACTCCTACGTCCGCATGGACGGCTGGGACGAGGAAGCGGCCAAGTGGCAGGCCCGCAAGGGTGGCGCCGCGGCTGCCGCCGAATAACCAACAAATCCGCTTGGGGGAGGCTGCGGCCTCCCCCACCAGGGGAAGTCACTCCAAAGGGAGGCTGATTAGAAATGGCTGAACTGCGCCATCCGACTGAAAGCGGTGCTCCGGATCCGTTTCCGTACATGCACCCGATCATGCAGAAGAACTACGGCAAGTGGGCTTGGCACGATCGTCCGCGGCCGGGCGTCCTGCACCACGTCGCCAAGTCCGGCGACGAAATCTGGACCATCAAGGCCGGCACGCAGCGTCAGATGGACGTCTACACCATCCGCAAGCTGTGCGACATCGGCGACCAGTTCGCCGAGGGCCGCGTCCGTTTCACCACCCGCTCGAACATCGAGTTCATGGTGTCGTCGGCCGACAAGGTCGATGCGCTGATCACCAAGCTGGAGGCCGAAGGCTTCCCGGTCGGTGGCACCGGCAACTCCATCTCGATGATCTCGCACACCCAGGGCTGGCTGCACTGCGACATTCCCGGCACCGACGCCTCGGGCGTCGTCAAGGCGCTGATGGACGAGCTGTATCACGAGTTCAAGCATGAAGAGATGCCGAACCGTGTGAAGATCACCACCTCGTGCTGCCAGATCAACTGCGGTGGCCAGGGCGACATCGCCATCAACATCCAGCACACCAAGCCGCCGACCATCAACCACGACCTCGTCGCCAACATGTGCGAGCGTCCGACGGTTGTGGCCCGGTGCCCGGTTGCGGCCATCCGTCCGGCCATCGTCAACGGCAAGCCCAGCCTGGAAGTCGACGAAAAGAAGTGCGTGTGCTGCGGCGCCTGTTTCCCGCCCTGCCCGCCCATGCAGATCAACGACCCCGAGCACTCCAAGCTCGCCATCTGGGTCGGTGGCAAGCACTCCTCGACGCGTTCCAAGCCCGCGTTCCACAAGCTGGTCGCCGCCGGCCTGCCGAACAACGCGCCGCGTTGGCCGGAAGTTGCCGAAGTGGTCAAGCAGATCCTGGCCGCCTACAAGGCCGACGCCCGTCCATGGGAACGCATGAACGAGTGGATCGACCGCATCGGTTGGCCGCGCTTCTTCGAACTCACCGGCCTGCCGTTCACGAAGTACCACGTGGACAACTGGCGCGGGTCGCGCAACAGCCTGAACGCGTCCGCTCAGGTCCGCTTTTAAGCCGGGGGAACTACCGTGAAATTCGGGATTCTGGTCAACGAAGGCCCCTACAACCACCAGGCCGTGGACTCCGCCTACCAGTTTGCCAAGGCGGCCATTGCCAAGGGCCACACCGTGTCGCGCGTCTTCTTCTACTATGACGGCGTGCACAACGCGAACAAGCTGCTCGAAGCGCCGCAGGACGAGCGCCAGATCGGCAAGCTTTGGGCCGAAATGGCCAAGGAGCATGGTGTGGATCTGGTGGTCTGTGTGGCGGCCGGCCTGCGCCGTGGTCTCAAGGAAGAGACCCTGGCCGAGGGCTTCCGCATCTCCGGCCTTGGGCAGCTCATCGAGGTCGGCATCCAGGCCGACCGCATGATGACCTTCGGCGATTGATGCAGGGGAGAATATGATGAGTGAAGTCATGGACCTGCCGGGCGATGACGAAGAGTACGCCTCGGGCGTCGTCAAAAAGTTCATGTTCGTGAACCGCAAGGCGCCGCACGGCAGCATCTATGCCCTGGAAGTCCTGGAGATGGTGCTGATTTCGGCCGCCTTCGACCAGGACGTCCACCTGGCGTTCATCGACGACGGCATGTACCAGATCGTCAAGGGCCAGGACCCGACCGGCATCAACCAGAAGAACTTCTCCAAGACGTTCCGCGCCCTCGATGGCTATGACATCGAAAAGCTGTACGTCGAGCGGGAAGGCATGGAAGAGCGCGGCCTGACCGAAGACGATTTCCTGGTCGACGTCGAAGTCATCAGCCAGGCCGAAATGGCCGAACTGATGAACGGCATGGACGTGGTTCTGAGCGCGTAACGGAGGAATTGTTCACCATGCTTCATACGGTCAACAAGTCGCCCTTCGAGCGCAACGCCCTGGCGTCCTGCCTGGCCCACGCCACGGATGGCGCCGCCATCCTCCTCATCGAGGATGCGGTGTATGGCGCCACCAAGGGCACTTCGGTCGCCGCCAAAGTCGAAGCGGCCGCCGCCAAGTGCAAGGTCTTTGTCCTCGGCCCCGACCTCGCTGCCCGCGGAATGAGCGAGGATAAGCTGATCGACGGCATCACGGTCGTCGATTACGAAGGGTTCGTGGACCTGACGGTGGAACACAGCGTCGTTCAAGCCTGGCTGTGATCCACTCCCACCACCAAGCAAGGAGTTAAGAGGGATGGCCTACGAAGTGAACGGTAAGTCGATCGAAGTCGACGAAGAAGGCTACATCATCAATCTCGATGAGTGGAATGAAGACCTCGCCGGCATGCTCGCCGAGTCCGAAGGCGTCAACATGACCCCCGAGCATTGGGAAGTGGTGAACTTCCTGCGCGAGTACTACGCCGAGTATCAGATCGCTCCGGCCGTGCGCGTGCTGACCAAGGCGATCACCAAGAAGCTGGGCGCCGAGAAGGGGAACAACAAGTACCTGTACGAACTGTTCCCGTACGGCCCGGCCAAGCAGGCCTGCAAGATCGCCGGCCTGCCCAAGCCGACCGGCTGCGTCTGATCGCCTGACGGCGATTGCCGGGATCAGAGGGGGCGGCCTGGCTGTCCCCTCCGCCTCCCGGCCCGACACCGACCAAGATGACACGATAATTCATTTCATGCGACAGGGCCCCGGCCGCCAACGAGCCGGAGTACGGGATCCGTACGCCCTGAGCAAACGGGGAGCAGGAGTGCCATGTCCGCAATCTCGATAGCCTACGCGGCCCTGTTCTATCTGGCGGCGCTGGTGCTGGTCGTGGGGCTTGTCTCCAAGATCGCTCAGTATTGGCGCACTCCCGCGCCCCTGAAGATTGCCACCACCCCGGCGCCGATGACGCGCACCGGCGCAGCGTTCCGCGTTGCCCGTGAGGTGACGTTGTTCGAGAGCCTTTTCAAGGGCGAAAAGCTGCTGTGGGTGTTGGCCGTGCTGTTCCATGCCGGCCTGCTCCTGGTCGTGGTGCGCCACCTGCGCTACTTCATTGCCGACGTGCCGACCCTGTTGGTCCTGATCCAGCCGATTGGCGTCTACGCCGGCTTTGCGATGGTTGCCGGTCTGGCTGGTCTGCTGGCCCGCCGCTTCCTGAACCCGCGCGTCCGCTACATCACCAACCCGTCGGACATCGCCATGCTGGTGCTGCTGATCGCCATTGGCGTGAGCGGCCTGTTCATGAAGTTCGTGCTTCCGACCGACATTCTGGCCGTGAAGGCCTTCTTCCTGGGCCTGATGCGGTTTTCCATCCAGCCGTTGCCGGTCCATCCGGGCCTGCTCATCCACCTGGGCCTGGTTGCGGCGCTGATGATCGTGTTCCCGTTCTCCAAGCTGCTGCACGCGCCGGGCGTCTTCTTCAGCCCGACCCGGAACCAGGCCGATGACCCGCGGGAGCGCCGCCACGTCGCGCCCTGGGCCGCTGGCTACGACGCCAAGCGCGGCTTCTGACCGCGCTCCGCTGACCCAAGGCCCCCGCGAGCGACTGCGACACGAAGGACCCGACCAATGGCTGCCAAATTTGACACGCCCCCGCTGAACCTGGACCACGATGTGCCGGACAATCCGGCCCTGACCCCGGATTCCATGGCCCATTCGCGGCCGTTCCTCGCCAAGCCCGAGCACCAGGAGCCCCTGGGCTTCCCCGGCACGCTGGTGGACGACTGGCACGACAAGGCCATCGGCAAGATGGGCGAACTGCTGGGCAAGTACCGCTCACTGCAAGTCTACATGGACAGTTGCGTGAAGTGCGGCGCGTGCTCCGACAAGTGCCACTACTTCCTCGGCACCGGCGACCCCAAGAACATGCCGGTGGCCCGCCAGGACCTCATGCGGTCGGTCTACCGCAAGTACTTCACCCCGGCCGGCAAGCTGTTCGGCAGCTTCGTCGGGGCGCGTGAGCTGACCCAGGACGTGCTGGACGAGTGGTACACCTACTACCACCAGTGCAGCCAGTGCCGCCGCTGCTCGGTGTTCTGCCCCTACGGCATCGACACCGCCGAGATTTCCATGGCGGCGCGCGAGATCCTCGACCACGTCGGCATGGGTCAGAAGTACTGCAACGAGATCATCACCAAGGTCCACAAGATCGGCAACAACCTGGGCCTGCCCGAGCGCGCCCTGGCCGACACCATGGAAGGCCTTGAGGAAGACACCCTCGACGACACCGGCCATGACATCAAGTTCCCGGTCGATGTCGAGGGGGCCGAGGTCCTGCTGGTCACGCCGTCGGCCGACTTCTTTGCCGAACCGCATGTCGATGGCCTGATCGGCTACGCCAAGGTGTTCCACCAGTTGGGCATTTCGTGGACGGTCAGTTCCGAGGCGTCCGAGGCGGCCAACTTCGGCATGTTCATCGGGTCCTATGACCAGATGCACAAGATCGCCAACCGTATCCGCAAGGCGGCCCTGGACCTCAAGGTCAAGCGCATCGTGTTCGGCGAATGCGGCCATGCGTGGCGCGTCGCCTACAGCTTCCTGAACACCTACGCCGGTCCGTGGGACTTCCTGGACCCGCGCTACCCGGTGCCGCAGCACATCCTTGAGGTGACCTACGGCGCCATCAAGAACGGTGGCATCCGCCTGGACAAGGACGCCAACGCCGGCATGGTTCTGACCATGCACGACAGTTGCAACGTGGCCCGCGCCTCGCGCATGGGCGACTTCCCCGGCGGCCAGTTCGTCATTCCGCGCGAAGTCATCAAGGCCAGCGTGCCCAAGTTCGTGGACATGGCCGAAGACACCATTTTCGAAAAGACCTTCTGCTGTGGTGGCGGCGGCGGTCTGCTGACCGACGACCTCATGGAGATCCGCGTCAAGGGCGCCATGCCCCGCATGAACGCGCTCAAGCAGGTGGTCGAGCAACACGGCGTCACGCACATGGCCGCCATCTGCGCCATCTGCAAGAGCCAGTTCACCAAGGTCCTGCCCTACTACGGCATGGACATGAACATGATCGTTTCAGTCCATCAGCTGGTCAGCAACGCGATCCAGCTCGGTACGAACAAGTCCTGAGGCTAGGACGCCCGAGCCAGAAAATGGCCGGCACCAGCTTTCAAGAATGAGACAGGGAGAACACCATGGCGACGGATACCGCTGTTCAGGGCAAGGACGGGAACGCCGAAGGGCATACCTGGCGCCGCTACAAGGAAGGCGACCAGAAGTGGGACCAGTGGACCGAGCAGATCTTTGATGCCGGCTGGTCGCACAAGTGCCCGACCTACATCCACCGCACCCCGCCGTGCCAGGGTAGCTGCCCGTCCGGCCACGATATTCGCGGCTGGCTCCAGATCGCCCGCGGCATCGACAAGCCGCCGGCCGGTCCCGATGGCAAGCCGATGGCGTGGCAGGAATACGCCTTCCGACGCATGGTCGAGGCCAACCCCTTCCCTGCCGTGATGGGCCGCGTCTGCCCGGCCCCGTGCCAGGACGGCTGCAACCGCAATCAGGTCGAGGATTTCGTCGGCATCAACGCGGTCGAGCACTACGTCGGCGACTATGCGATCGAGCACAAGCTGGGCTTTGATCCGGTCACCGTCGACAGCGGCCGCAAGATCGCCGTCATCGGCGGCGGCCCGGCCGGTCTCGCCGCCGCCTACCAGATGCGCCGCAAGGGCCACGCCATCACCATCTTCGAGGCGGCGCCCGCCCTGGGTGGCTGGATGCGCTATGGCATCCCCGGCTACCGCGTGCCGCGCGAAGCCCTCGACGCCGAAATCCAGCGCATCCTGGACATGGGCAAGGTTGAGGTGAAGTGCGGCGTGCGCGTCGGCAAGGACATCACCCTCGCCCAGCTCGAAGCCGATTTCGACGCCGTGTTCTGGGGCATCGGCACCCAGGCCGGCAAAGGCCTGCCCATCCCCGGCTGGGACGCCCCGAACTGCATCTCCGGCGTGGACTTCCTGCGCGCCTTCAACGAAGGCCGCCTCCAGCACGTCAACCAGCGCATCGTGGTGATCGGCGGCGGTGACACCTCCATCGACGTCGCCTCGGTGGCCCGCCGCCTGGGCCACATCACCGAAGCCAAGCCGAACGAAAGCGCCGACTCGGTCGTGTGGGGCCACACCGCCCATGACGTGTCCTCGTCGGCCAAACGGTCGGGCGCTGAAGTCACCCTGACCTCGCTGTTCCCAGTCGAGAAGATGACCGCCGCCGAGCGCGAAGTCAGCGACGCCAAGCACGAAGGCATCGACATCAAGGGCAGCGTCATGCCGCTTGAGGTCATCAAGGACGCCGAGGGCCGCGCCATTGGCCTGAAGCTGTGCGAATGCGACATGGACGGCATGCGTCCCGTGCCGCGCGAAGGCACCGAGTTCACCATCGACTGCGACCTCGTCGTCTCCGCCGTCGGCCAGAAGGGCGACATGGCAGGGATCGAGGCGCTGGATAATGGTCACGGCTACATCAACGCCGACAAGACCTACGCCGTGCCCAAGATGCCCAAGCATTTCGTCGGCGGCGACGTGGTGCGCCCGCACCTGCTGACCACCGCCATCGGCCACGCCCGCATCGCTGCCGAAAGCATCGACCACATGCTGGCCGGTCACCCCGACACCAAGCGCCCGAAGGTGGACGTTCACCATTGGAACCTGCTTGAGATGCTGAACCAGTCGGGCCTGACGCCGGAGGCTTACGACAAGAAGCCGGTGCGCGGCACGTCCGAGGAAAAGTTCGCCATCCACAACTACGAGGACCGCTCGTCGCAGGAGATCATCACCTCCGACGGGCTGTTCCTGGGGCACTTCCCCTTCGTTGGCCGCAACATGCGCGACGAAATCCACATCGACAGCGACAAGGTGCTGGGCAACTTCGAGGAACGCCTGAAGGGCTTCACCGAACAGCAGGCCGTCGATGAGGGCAAGCGCTGCATGTCGTGCGGCCTGTGCTTTGAGTGCGACAACTGCGTCGTGTTCTGCCCGCAGGACGCCGTGCATCGCGTCCCCAAGGCCGAGCGCGCCGTGGGCCGGTACGTCTACACCGAGTACACGCGCTGCATCGGCTGCCACATCTGCAACGACGTCTGCCCGACCGGCTACATCCACATGGGCCTGGGCGAAGACTAGAACCATCGGCGCCGGGTTCTCGCAAGGGACCCGGCGAACGCCCGACGGAAGAATGAACAAAAAAGCCTCTTCAAAGAGGGGGCGTCTTCAAAGAGAGAAAGTGGGAGACTGGTCATGCCCGGCACCCCCAATATCAGGGGCCTTCGGGGCCTCCTCGCGGCACTGGCCGTGACCGTTCTGGCGCTGGTCGCCGGGGCGGGTGCGGCCACAGCCGCCGATGTGCCCTTCCCGATGGTCCCCAAGGCCGCGGCCGGCACCCAGTGCGTGGAGGAGCCCGGCTTCATGCGGACCAACCACATGAAGCTGCTGACCCATCAGCGCGATGACACGGTCCGGCGCGGTATCCGCACCACGCAGCACAGCCTTCAGGGCTGCATCGACTGCCACGCGGTGAACGACGCGGCGGGCAAGGCCGTCTCCCACCAAAGTTCGGAACACTTCTGCGTGGCCTGCCACGAGTACGCCGCCGTTCAGCCGGACTGCTTCCAGTGCCACACCTCGCTGCCCTCCGGGCAGTCCGGTGGGCAAGCCGCGCGTTGAGGGAGGGCCAAGCATGAGCGACGACCGCACCAATTCCGAAACCACGCGCCGCGACCTGCTGAAGGTCGGCGCGGCTGCCGTGGCGGCCGGCGCCCTGGCGCCCGGCATCACCCTGATCGCCCCCGCCCAGGCCCGTAACCCGGCCGAACCCGCCAGCGCCAAGCAACGCTGGGGCCTGTTGATCGACGCCACGAAATGCGTCGAGGGCTGCACCAAGTGCGTGACCGCCTGCAACGAGGAAATGGGCCTGCCCGACCACGACCGGGCCGCCACCGACCCGCAGTACATCCGCATCGTCACGGTGCGCGACCCGGAAACCAGCTATTCCAAGCAACTGCCGGTCATGTGCCAGCACTGCGAAAACCCGCCCTGCGTGGACGTCTGCCCGACCACGGCGTCGTTCAAGCGGGCCGACGGCATCGTGCTGGTGGACCGCCACCGCTGCATCGGCTGCCGGTATTGCATGATGGCCTGCCCGTACAAGGCACGGTCCTTCGCCCACGAGGTCTCGACCGACCAGAAGCCGCACAATCCGCGCGGCAAGGGATGCGTTGAGTCCTGCACCCTGTGCGCCCACCGCGTGGATGCTGGCCGCTACCCGGCCTGCGTCGAAATCTGCCCGACCGGCGCCATGCTGTTCGGTGACCTCAACGACCCCGACAGCGCCATCTCCCGCAAGGTGAAGGAAGTTTCCACGGCGACCATCCGTGGCGACCTCGGCACCAAGCCGGGCGTCCGCTACGTCGGCCTGTAAGGGGGGAGCGAACAATGGCTGCCGACAAGATCCGTATCGTCTACCGCACCCTCGACACCAAGGCGTCGGGATACTGGGGGCTGCTCGCCGCCTTTGGGCTGCTGGCCCTGATCGGCGCGGGCGCCGCCTACACCATGGAGCATGCCGGCCACTGGATTACCGGCATGAACAACCACATCGTGTGGGGCACGCCGCACGTCTTCGCGGTGTTCCTGATCGTCGCGGCGTCCGGGGCGCTGAACGTGGCCTCGGTCAGTTCGGTGTTCGGGCGCGACATGTACAAGCCGCTGGCCCGCCTATCCGGCCTGCTGGCCCTGTGCCTGCTGGCCGGCGGTTTGGCCGCCCTGCTGCTCGACCTGGGCCGCCCGGATCGCCTGTTGGTCACCATGACCAACATCAACCCGACGTCCATCTTCTCGTGGAACGTCATCCTGTACTCGGGCTTCTTCGCCATCGTGACGTTCTACCTGTGGACGATGATGGACCGCTCGGTTGGCCGCTTCTACAAGCCGGCCGCCATGAGCGCCTTCATCTGGCGCCTCATCCTGACCACCGGCACAGGCTCGATCTTCGGCTTCCTGGTCGTCCGCGAGGCCTATGACGCGGCCATCATGGCGCCGCTGTTCATCGCCATGTCGCTGGCCTTCGGCAAGGCCATCTTCATGCTTGTCATGCTGGCCGCCTACACCTGGACCAACCGGCCGCTGGGCACCGTGGTGCTGACCCGCCTGCAACGCCTGACCGGCATCATGGTCGCCGCCACCGCCTATTTCCTGGCCATCCAGCACATCACCGGCATCTACGCGGCCGAGCATCGCGCCTACGAGGCGTGGCTGCTGACCGGCGGCACGATCTACACCAGTCTGTTCTGGCTGGTTGGCGTGGGCATCGGCATCGTGGTGCCGCTGGTCCTGCTGCTGCACCCGCAGATGGGCGGCAACCGGGTGGCCATCGTCGGCGCGTCCATCGCCGTGCTGGTCGGCGGACTGGCGCATATCTATGTCATCATCATCGGCGGCCAAGCCTTCCCGATGGTCCTGTTCCCCGGCATGGAAGTGTCGTCGGCGGTGTTCGACGGCGTTGTGGCGCCCTATGCCCCCAGCCTGCCCGAGGTCCTGCTGGGCATTGGCGGCATCGGCGTGGCGCTGCTGCTGCTGACCATGGCGCTCGGTGCGTTGCGGTTCCTGCCGGAAAGTCTTGCGGACGCGGTCGTGGCGCCCAATCATGTGCCGACCGCCACCGACACGTCGCTTGAGGACGGCACCGACGACGCCTCCCCCAACGCTGTCGCTGCGCCCGCCGAGTGACCCTGACCGGAAATAGGTGCCATGACTTCTGAACACCCGTTCACGCAATACGTCCGCATCCTGGGCAAGGGGCCGAACCTGTCGCGCGCCCTGACGTCCGAGGAAACCGAAGATGCCGTCAAGCTCATCATGGACGGCACGGTGGAACCCGTGCAGCTTGGCGCCTTCCTTTGCCTGCTGCGGGTCAAGACCGAATCGCCCGAGGAAGTCGCCGGGTTCGTGCGCGGCATCCGCGCCGGCCTGACCCTGCCCCAGGACCGCCCGGCGGTGGACCTGGACTGGGCCAGTTGGGCCGGCAAGGCGCGGCAGTTGCCGTGGTTCCTGCTGTCGGCCCTGATGCTGGCCGGATCGGGCGTGAAGGTGTTCATGCACGGCTCCGAAGGCCACACCGAAGGCCGCCTGTACACGTCCGAGGCGCTGGCCGCCCTGGGCGTGCCGGTCGCCAAGTCCCTGGACGAGGCGGTGGTGCATCTGCGGGCGCGCAACTTCGCCTACGTGACCCTGCCGGCGATCAGCCCGCGCCTTCAGGAAATCATGGACCTGCGCCATGTCCTGGGCGTGCGGTCGCCGATCCATACGGTCGGCCGCAAGCTCAACCCGTTCGATGCCCCGGCGCAATTGCTGTCGGTGACCCATCCGCCCTACCTGCCGGTCCACCAGGAGGCCGCCCGTCTGGTCGGCCAGCCGCACATGGCCATCTTCAAGGGCGACGGCGGCGAGGCCGAACGCCGCCCGCAGAAGCCCTGTCAGGTGTGGACCCTGCACGACGGCGTCACCGGCACCGAAGACTGGCCCGCCCTGCTGCCCGAGGCCCGTCAGGCCAAGGACGAAGTGCTCGACCTCAGCCGCCTGGGCGCCGTGTGGCGTGGCGAGGAAGACGACGACTATGCCCGCGCGACGGTGACCGGCACCGCCGCCATCGCGCTGAAGCTCATGGGCCGTGCCGCCACCATCGGCGAGGCCCAGACCCAGGCGGACTCCCTCTGGGAGAACCGCACGCGGGAGGCGTTGCCCGGAGCTGCCTGACCGCGGGCACCGGCTCAGGTCACGCGCCCCCTCGTACTCGGGGCCATCCCGACCCCTCTTTCCCTCGGGGAAGAGGGGTTCGGGGCCTCAGAGGCGCTATTTTCGGATGTTCAAGAACTGGGCGCTGCCCAGACCCGCCAAGGGCCATTGGCCCTTGGAACCCATTTCGGGACACCGTACTCCCTTGCGCCGCAGGCATTCTTCCAAGTGTTATGAAGGCGCTGCGCGCGGCAGAAAGAAAGCCAACTCCCGAGGTCCAGGAGGCCGCGCCTCCTGGCGGGTGCGGGCAGCGCCCGCGTCCTCC
>LAEA01000242.1 GCA_000961745.1 Rhodospirillaceae bacterium BRH_c57
CGTGGCGGGTCTCCAATACCATGGAGGCCGACTTCTGCATCGAGGCGCTGGAGGAGGCCCTGACCGCCTTCGGGGCGCCGGAGATCTTCAACACGGACCAAGGCAGCCAGTTTACCAGCCCCCGCTTCACGGAGGTCCTACGGGAGGCCGGCGTGCGCATCAGCATGGACGGTCGAGGCCGCTGGATGGACAACGTCTTTATCGAACGCCTGTGGCGGTCCCTGAAATACGAATGCGTCTACCTCCACGCCTTTGAAACCGGCTCCGAATTGCGGGCCGGACTGGAGCGCTGGATCCGCTACTACAACACCAGGCGTCCCCACTCAGCCCTGACTGGACAGACGCCCAACGAGGCCTATCATCAAATCGCGCCGGCACCGTCTCCGGGGCATGCCTCGGAGACGGTGCCGATCACCGCGCTGGCGGCATGACAATGACCTGGGGACCAGCTTAACTCAGCCGCCAAACTGTCCGAACAAACGGGGCCACCTCTTAAAACGCCCTTGTGATTCGCTGGCCAGAGACGAATAGTAATAGCGCAGGGGGGGGAGAAACGATGAAGCGCATCAAGATTGACGGTGTAAAGCCAGGTGACATTTTATTCACGGCACGTCCCGAAAAAGTTAGCAAGACCATTCGTACTGGGACCGGCGGGATAGTGTCCCACGCGATGATCTGTGTGCAGCATGGCTGCTTTATAGATTCGACTCCGAGCGGAGTTCAGGCGCGCAATCTGCAGCGTGAGCTATTTGAAGACGACGAGAAGGCCTTTCACTTCCGGTTGATAAATCCGCCGGAACGCGAGGTCACAGGGCAGATCGTAGATTTTGCACGGGCTGAAATCGGCGCACGCTACTCCATCCGGGAGGCGATGCGATCCGTCATTGCCGTCCATAGGCCGAGATCAAGAAGACAGTTCTGTTCCCGCCTCGTCGCACGAGTTTACAAGCTGGCCGGCATCGACCTTGTGCCGGATGCGGATTACTGCTCGCCCGAGGATTTACGGCGCAGCCCCCTACTGGAGGAGCTGCCGATAGAATTCGAGCCGGTTTTTCCTGAAGAGCTCGCATGGAGGTCGAGTATCCCGGACCCGATCCAGGCCATGCATGACGCCCAGAACGCCGTGCTGGATGCTGCGCGATCTGTTGAACCGGCGGTGGAGAATTTCGATGATCTGAGTGAATTGCTCGTAAGGCAGCCGGACGCAGACCAGGTGATCGCGGACGCTCTCAGGAGCAGCGGCTATCTCGACATTTGGAAGATCGAGGTCGAGCGGCATCCCTGGCGTTACGTTTATGGACTGATGGACGGCCTTGCGGCTTCTCCCGAGAGTATCACAGAATACTGTATAGGTACGGTCAAAGAGGCTTACAGCGGCGGCTTTCGCTTTGCTATCACTCTTGTGCAGCTTCAGGCGCTTCAGGAACAGTATCCGCGCGAGTCTTTCCGCCTTGAGATTAACCTGTATGAAACGCTCGTACGCAATGACCAGAACCGCAGGGAAGTGGCCTATAATTGGCTCGAAAGGCATCACCCTGAGCTGCTAAAACAGCATATGGAGGAAATAGAACCTCATACTCAGTACTGGTGGTCTGTAGTCGACCGGGTCGAACCTCGGCTTGGGGCTTTGTCTCGCCAAGCGGTCTCATCGATGGGCGGCAACGAGGTTTGCTCGTCATGTGGAGATGAACCCGCTTATCCATATCGTGTGGTCAACGGTGCGGAAATCTTGCCCGGGGTGCCGTCCTTACGTCTCTGCGACGACTGCCTCGGAATCCGGCGCGGTATGGGCAACGTGTTGATGCCTTTCCTGTCGGAGCCCCCAAAAACATGATCGGGAATCGCATCGTGATGTCGCTTCGTTTCGACAGGCGCGGGGTTGGTTCATGACCCAGGCGACACGGCGGATCGGCAACGTCCTGGATCCAGCGCAGCTCGTTCGCATCGAAGCCGTGCATCGCGGCTTCCTTTTTCAGCACTTGTACACCGTGCAGTGCCTGCTGTCGGCAGCCACGTTGTCAATAGAGAGCGTGGAAGTCGAGAGTGATGAAGACGTCGAGGTGAAGTTAAAAGAACGGCGCACCTACATTCAGGTAAAGCACCGGCAGGACTCGCTTGCCTGGAGCGATATCGAGGGGACTCTGGCGCGCTTCGAAGATTTACGCGCTACTCATAAACGCGGTGAACGCTCTGGAGAGCCCGCATTCCTTATCGTCAGCAACGCGGCTCCAAACGGTCCTCTCGCTGTCAGGCTTGCCGCAGCCGACTGGCCGAACGATGTCCGCGTGGATTGGCCGTCGTCCGATCCTGCGACAAGACTATTGCCAGCCCCATCGGCGTCGCTTCTCGAAGCGGCGGAGGTCGCGAGCAAGATGGCGAGTGACTTGCCTTTCGCAACGCTCTCGCCGGACACACTCGTTTGGAAGTTGGCGGGACTTGTGTCTCTCGCGGCCACCGGAGAGGACGAGAACCTGGACCACACATTCCAGGCTGAAGATCTTCCCCGCCTTTTTGAGCAGCTTGTAGTACAGCTGCAGGATCTTCCACTGCCGCCATCCCCCTACCGCGTGCAAGAGCGCGAACCCGAATTGCTGACGGGAGAGAGGGTCAGATTGATCGTCGGCTATTCGGGAGCAGGCAAGACATCGTGGCTGGCGCAATCCGCGCAACATGCCTCGGGGGCTCTCGTTTATCTCGATATCGCTGATACGCCCGGTGCAGCCCTCGCCAGTGTCGTTGCTCGAGAGGTTGCTGGCCGCCTGTTTCAGGCGGGTCGGGGCCTTGGCGAGGCTCTCCTGCCCGGCGCTTCCGGTCGAGAAATCCTCCAACTCCTGTCGCGCCGCCTGGGTGAGCGAGGAGAGGTTGTCACTGTTGCCCTCGATAATGTTCACCAGCTCGCTGCTGAGGATTTGATCGGCGTGATCCAGTCTGGGAGGGATCTGCGCTTTGTACTTTTGGGACGCCCTGAAGGCGAAGTAGCGACACTGGAGGCCACTCTCGGCATCACGCGTGAGACCCTGCTAGGATGGGCGCCGGACACAGTAGCGGCAGCCGCCCATGACAACGGGTGCCAAGGCGATGCTGCTGATTGCCAGCGATTAATCGATCTCACGGGCGGCCTTCCGCTTTTCGTGCTGAACGCAATCTCGGTTGCGGGATCCGACTACGATGGTTCGCTGAAACGGTTCTGCGCCGATCTCGCGCAATCAGCGCATACTAAGGAGGTTGCCCAGGACCTTATTCTCGGGCGGGTCTTTGACCGGCTGCCCAAGGCAGTGGCGGACATTGCCGAACTGCTCAGCCTGTGCGATGCGCCACTAATGCGCGCAGAAATGAAGTCATATGTGGCGGCAGCAGAGGGGACAGATCAGCCCGGCGTCGATCAGGCTCTGCGCCAATTGATTAGCCAAGGGCTGCTGCAGGTTTTTGCCCGCGACCAGATCAAGCTCCACGATGCAGCCCGCGCTGTGGGCAAAGGACGACAGCTCCTTCACGGCACCGAGACAGTTAAGGCACGACGGGAGGCGTTGCGGTCCGTCGTGCAAAAGAGCCTTTTGGAGAGCCGGCACCCAACGAAGCTATCTCTTTTCCTCCGGCTGAGCGGGGACGTTGGGCGTCTGGATATTCTTGTCGAGATGGCTACGGACGAGCTCTTCCACGAAATGGGCCTATGGCCCGAAATTGAAGCTTATCTGGAGCACGGGGTCCAGGATGAGGCTGTTCCCCTTGATCAGCGTATAAAGGCGCTCGATGGACTGGCATTCGCCGATCTGAAATCTGGTTCTGACCGAGTTGTCCTGTGGCTCGATCAAATGGATACTTTAATCGCAGCTCACAATCTGGGGGCCGAGGAGCGACTTCGCGTAAACATGAAGCGAATGAGCTTCCTCGCCGGCAAAGGTGATCGACGTGCCGCTTTGAAGCTGGTGGCGGACCTCACACCCGTTGTCGAAGGTCTCCCCGCCGGTCATCGCCGTGTGTTTTGGTACAATGTGGCTTGCGCAGAGCTCGCACTCGGAGATCCAGATGCAGCGGAGAAGAGGGTTCGGCCGCTCATCAAAGATTACTATAAATTGATAGGCCTGACTCCAGAACGCGTGATGGGAAATAATGCGCCCGAGTTAGCGCGCATGCTCAAGAAGGATTCAGACGTTGATGACATCAAGCATCTCGCGGATTCCTTGGACGTGCTTGCCAAAGCGCTTGATGCACAGGGCCAATTCTCCGCCCTCGTCCGCATCCATGCTCTGAAATTCTACGACCTGGCGCGTGCCCCAGCCTCGCTGTTCCGCGTGGGACAGGACCTTGTCGCCCAGTTCATCAGCAAGCGCGACTTCGACGGTGCGCTCAACATGATGGAAACCATTGTTCTTCCACAGCTTCGGCAGTGGAAGCTCGCCGACTACATGATTACCGTTCGCTCCCAATATGCCGTTGTCCTCGCGTACTGCGAGCGATACTCCGCAGCTGAAGCCGAGATGGAGCGTCTTGAACCTTATAAGGCCGGCCTTCCTCCCTTGGCGCAGGCAGAGCTTAAGAACCAACAGGAGCTGATCGCCCAACTAAGGATATTCGGGCCGCCGCCAAAATGGTTGCCGCCTCCCGGCTTTCTCGAAAGCCCGGCAGGCTACGTTGCGAGATCGGATAGGCCGCGAGTAGCGCCAGCACCGACTAACAAGCGCAAGATCGGGCGAAACGAGCGTTGTCCGTGTGAGTCAGGCAGGAAGTTCAAACATTGCCATGGGCGCTGACATTAGTATGAGAGGATCTGAAGCGATATTGCCGCGCAAGAGTAGATTTTGGGCAAACAGAAACTCCAGATAAGAACAGACGGGGCGGGAATGGCCATAGACCTAAAGGCTGCAATCAGGAAGTGGGCGATCGACACGCTTCCTTATGATCAGAACGATATAGATATAGTTGCCGAGATCAATGGCAAGGACGCACGGGAGCTTCTAATTGTTTATCACAACTGGATGTCGAGACATGTCTTCGCCGCTCCCCGCAAGGTCCGCACATCGGCAGCGTTCAACGGCAATTTTGTCACCACGCAGCGTAAGGTTGATCTCGATGTGCTGATTGCCAAGATCGAGAGAGGCGAGGAACTAAAACCTCATCTGAGTACGCGCGTGGAGACGGTCCTGGAGTCGTCGAGCAAGAGGCTAAACCGGCGCAGGGATTTGGACCTGATGCTGATTGAGTGGGAGGTCCATCACCTCCACATCTCGCAGCAATTGCAGCCGGACGGTTTCGTAGAAAGAGATGATCCGCTGCTTTTCGCGGTGTTCCATAGGGCGGACGCGTATCTTCTAGATGTCATGACGCACAGGGATTTCAACCGTGACCACATCCTCGCGATCATGGCGAGGGAGTTTCCCGGTGCGGGTTTGATCCATGAGCTACGGGCCGGTCCTGGTCAAAAGATTCTCGGCTTGGCAAAGAACTACACCGAGGAGGAGCGCAACATTCTGCGCAAAGCCGGGATTAACACGTTGGTTGAGATCGACGGCAAGGTCTACAAGCCAGCCGGCGGCATCACCGGGGCCGGGACTTCAATCCGGGCGTCTATGGCTGCAGATGCGGTCGTCAGGGCAACGGAAAATCTGGAAGCAGCCCTTCGTAATGACCCCGCGCAGTTCCAACGGTGGGCTCAGGAGTACGGACTCACATGGCCTGCCGATCCGACCTTCGAGTTCGGACTCCTGGAGCCGAGCGGTCTCGCGTTCAAGGAACTGTCGACGAATCTCGCCCTGGCAGTAGCATGATGATTGAATGATCAGGCCGCGTTTCTCTGTTCGACCTTTTCCCCGAAAACCGCTCCACCTCTCCCCAACGATCAATGGGCACCCGGCCCTGGGACTCGCCCCAGGGCCGGTTTTGGGAGCGCTCGTCCGGATCGGTTAACTGTCCGCCAAAAGGACCGAATAGTCTGTCAAGAATTGGCCTGTTGTTATGGTCATTGCCTCTCCCCCAAATTCATTCGATATACGCTGCTGAAGGCGATCGAACAGAATTACGGCTTCAGCGCGCACTCGGACGGAACTCCTCAGCCGTTCATAGCGCGTCTTTTTTCTCTCACTGCGTTCACTTTCTGATCCGTGTTCCTCGCTCTCGAAGATGTCGGATATCCTTTGATTGATTGCGTAGACGTGGCTCCGGAGCCGAATGAAATCGGACAGCATGCTCGCGGGTAGCTTCGTCGTGTCGAACTCGCGCATAGCGACGATCATTTCAGTTGTTCGATCTCCATGCAACGCAAGTCGTTTAGACGGGCCCCTTGGTGTAAGTGCCATATTTAGACGTTCGCTCATTGTCTCAAGGGCTTCGTATCCTAGTAGATGCGCGGCCTGCGCGAGCGCCCGCCGTTCATTCATCACTGCCTCTTGCTGCACTTTTAATTGGAAATTTGCTGTTGCAAATCCCGCGACGATCGCAAGGACTGCGCCTACTGCTTGGACCCAAGCGGCCAGCTCGCCACCAAAATGGTGATTTAGGAGGCGTGCAGCTGCGATAGCGACCAACAGAATCAATAGCGTAGTGCCCAAAACGTAGGCGACTGTGAGGCCTCCACGGTGATCCACTCTTCCCTCCTCTCAATTTTTCAGAGAAGGCATCGCATCATAGCTGCCTTCAGGCGACAATCCCATTTTGCTGCCGCACCAGCCCCCCGTTGCGGCCAGCTTCTGTTTCTGAGCAGGCACGATCCCGGCGATGCCCATGTAGGCCGATCAGGTTGTACGTCCGAAGCCCCTCGCGCCGGCGCCGCCGGTGCTTGGTGCTTGGAGCCTGATCAACGCGGCGAACCAAGCGTCAGCCGACCGGATCCATGAGTTTCGCGAACCGGGAGGGCGTCCGCCAACTCGTCGAAGTACTTGTGTCGGCGCCACTGGTGTAGATCCCCGACGACACAGATCCGCTCCTTTGCGCGGGTAAGTGCCACGTTCAGAAGGTTCGGCTTTGCGGCCGCGTAGCTTGAAATAGAGCCCGGCGTCTTTGGATTGCCACCCAACAGCAAAATGACGGTGTCGGCTTCCTTGCCCTGGAAGGTATGGACGGTGCCGGCAATCTTTCCGTTGAGACCGCCTACGACAGGGTACAGTTCCCGTCGGATCTCTGCAGCGACCTTGCGGAAAGGAGAAATGATGAACACGCGAGCCTTGCCGTCAGGGGATATCGCTTCGCCGCCGTTCGCAGCGAGGATCTGCCGCACCAAGTTGATGGCAACAGCCCCTTGGTTCGGGATCCAGTGCCCCTCGGCGTTCTCAGCGGGTACGTTGAACCAGCAGCTTTCCCCGAGAGGACCACCGGCGGAACCCGCGCCGCCAGAGGCGGTCCCGTAGACCATCATGTTCTCGTAGGCGATACGGTTCGCGACCGAGAACATCGGGTTCAAACAGCGGCGGTGCACGCGAAGCGGACTGCCCACCCATTGGTCGTTGATGGTTGTGCCAAAGCGATTTGCCCGGTCGGCCAACACTTGGCAGGAGTCGTGGAGCGGATGCCATAGAGATGCAATGTTGCAGCGAATCCGCAACGCCTCGATGGCGGCTGAAGGCAGCGGCACCACAGGTTCTATCTGTATCGGATCTCCGACGACGACTGTGCGGCGGGCACGCCAGATGGCACCCACTGCCGCTTGCGGAGTTGCCTGCCCCGCTTCGTCTATGAGGAGCCAGCCAAGACTCTCCCTCCCCATGCCGACGAACAATCGCGAGAAGGAGGCGAAAGTAGTGGACACTACCGGTACCACGAGGAACAAGGTCTCCCACAGCGGCCGGACGCCTTCGGTGAAAGCCGCAGGCGGGAGTTTGTTGGACAGCAAGTCAACGAAGTGGCTTAAGTTACTCTTAAAGTACCGCTTGTTCTCCAGAATGAATGCTTTGTGAAGGTCCAGGGCCGCCACGAAAAGCTCGTGCCGCAACTTATAAAGCTGGGGGCTGAACCACGGAGCTGCCTTTTGGCGGTCGTCCTCGGCCATATCTAGCAGTGACCAATTGGTGATGTCTTTGGTCGTGATCCCGGCGTCCATCAGTACGTCGCTGAGGCGGCGGATGATTTCGGCGTTGTTGGCAACTTCTGCCATGAGGGATGCCGTCCGGTTCTCATTGCTCTCCAGCGCTGCCCTTCTAGCATCACGCCGCCGCGATGCCTCGTCTCGCTCTTCGTTGGCCTTCGAAAAAGCTTGTTTCGCATCACCGATTGTCTGTTCTGCGACCGCGGCTTGCACCGCTCGATCTCGTGCCTGCTCGTAGGCGTCGCGGGCAACCACTAGGCGGCGCTGCTGATCTCGCACCCGTGCCACGCCGGCCTCCGCATCGTGCTTTGCATTTCTTGCGAGGAGCGCCTGCCTCATGAGGTCGTCGATCTGCCTTGCAGCCGTCAGGCAGGATTGGGCCCACCCTCTGGTGGAAGTGGGCCTGAACAGCCGCTGGAAGAAGCTCGGGGCCGATGCGTGCAAGATGGCGAGGGTGCGCTCGGCGGCTTTTATCTCGACGTCCAGGCAATCAAGGGTTCGAGTAAGACGCTTGATTTCTTCAAGGTGCGTCGTCTCGCTTTCATTGTCAGCGTATTCGCGAGCATGGCTCAACGCTTTCTCTGCATCCACGAGGGCGCGCCGCGCGGTGTACCGGGTGGCGGCCTCATCAGCCAGCTTGATCGCGCGCACCAAGCCAGCCTCCGCGTCGCGCGCCTCTTGTGCCGCATGAGGATGGTCTCCCGTCAGGGCCGCAATCTCCTGCCTCAGAAGCACGTTCTTCTGGCTACGGCTCCCTACCTCGGCAATGCGTTCGGCCACCGCCTGCTGATGATTGATGGCCGCTTCCGTAGCCTTTGTGGCCGCTAGGAACGCCTTCCTGGCGCCCGCCCACGACAAGCCGCTTCCTGCCAAATCTTCCATTGCGGTCTTGAAGGACACGAAGTCATCGGGCCGCTCTTCTCCCTGCTCAGGGGCCTTGGTGAACCAGAATTTTTGGGTGAAGGCGTTCCGCCGATCCTTGTTCCCAAGCACGGCCGCGATAGTTCCCCAGTTCGATCCCGGTTCCCGTCGGCGAGCGCCGTCCTCAGCAAGAATGCTCTCAGCGACCGAGGCGAAATAGTCGATGGTGACGTCGTCGGCATCGATTGACTTCGCCGCCGGGAGCTCCTTGGTCACGTTCTCGACCGCGCCATTGTTGGCGGAAGCCACGACCATGCCGTAACCGCATATTTTTTCGTCAAGACAGTAGGCCGGAAACTTGCTGTCGCGGACGCTGAACTTTCGTGTAAATGCCGTCGTCGGGTCGTCGTAGCTCGCCATGATGCGGGCCCGGTCAACTACCAGCCCCGCGATCACGTCGCGAAGTAGAGTCGTCTTACCGGTCCCTGGCGGTCCGTTGACCGAGTACAGGCCCGCCGTATCCTGAAGGCCGTTCACGATAGCGTTCACGGAGAACTGTTGAGCCAATGCCAGGGGGAACTTGGACGGCCAGCGTCCCAGGGGCATGAATTTCGGCATGGTGGACGCTACAGCTTGGCGGCCGCCGTCGCGCACCACATCGGTACGCTCAGCATTAGAGCCGAACAGGTAGAGCTCTAGCCCCTTTCCATAGTCGCGCCGTGACACTGCATCGCGCACCCGCCTCACGTCGGAGGCCAGAAAGCTGTTGAGCATGTCCGACCCGGCGTTCTGATCTGATACAACCGCTTTTCGCCGAACAAAGAACGCCTTAATCTGCAAATCGGTCAGCAGGCCTCCCGCCGGTGACCACCCGGCAGCAGAAAGAACATGCTCCACGACAAGGCGCATATCACTGCAGGTGAGGGGGCGGCAAGAAACCTTCTCTGGATCAAGGTCAAGGACTTCTGCAAGATCAGGCGCAATGACCTGCCGCGTAATCAGCAGGTCCAGCACCCCCTGGCGTACCAGCGCCTCAAAACCCTCTTCGCCCTCAAACCCTTCGAAGTCCAGCGAGCCGTCCGCAGTGGACCCGATGCGCCCCATGGCCCACGGTAAGCTGGCCAGGCACACGTCACCAACGACCCGACCGTTGACATCTAGGCCGATGCTGACGACGGCGCTGGGGTCACCCGCGCGGAAATCCTCGTCCGTAGATTCATCGACGCCAAGCATCCGGCGCAGGTCAATCGTCATGCGCGCCATGTCCAGGAGTCCGCCATAGGCGGTGAACCGCCATATCGACTTTTCGTCTACAGGCAGAGCTCTCTGCTTATCGAGGTTGTTCCACGGAAGTTCTTGGTCGCTGGCGATGTTCCAGCAACGCTCTTTCGCATCGACCTTCGGGGGTGAAGAGGGCTGCAGATACTCGATCCCGAGCCAAAAATCGAGAATTCGTCTAGCTTGGTCGATGTTCACGCCCCTATCCCCCTACTTTTACTCCTGAATCGGGCAACGTCTATCACATCTGTTAGCCCACGCCCAGAGATGCGTCGCCGTATATTTTTTCACGTTCTGATGGTGAGTTTCACCGACCAGCGAGCTCAAGCGAGCGGCTGCCCCCTCCGTAGGCGACGCTATTGTCACGCATCTATCCGGGGTAGTGGCGGTGGCGGCAAGAGAGCCGCCGCTTAATGCCAGGGCGACAGGATTTTTTCGATCTTTGTGCCGTACAGCGTCTCCTCCAGCTTCTTTTCCTGGTCCTCGATCCGCTGTTCCAGGGCCGCGGACGACAGGGACAGGTGCTGTTCCCAGAGGCCCGGCACGGTCTCCTTCCGGCTGTGCAGCATCTCGGACGCCCATGACCAAGCCCGGCGGTCGGCGCAGGACATGAAGAGCTGGTGCTGGCCAAAGGCACGGTCGCGGTCCGGTTCATTAAAGAACCCGGTGAGCCAGTGGCGCGCCCACTGATTGCGCTGGTACTGGCTCCGGCTCCAGGCATGAACATTAGCCAGCCAACCCGAAGCCGGCGGCTGTGCAAGGTGTTCCGCCCAAAAGCGGTCCATGGCCGGGCTGCTGTCCGAAAACCCCGCCAATGTCATGGCGCGGGCCATCCTGCCAGCGTCTGCTTCTTGTGCCAAATCGCGGGCAAGACATTGCAGCAGCCATTCCTGCGCTCCACGCACGCAGGCTTCAGCGGCGATGTGGGCGAGTGCACGGTCTGTCTTGGCGCGCGCCAGCATGACATCGCGCGCCTTCCACACCGCCTCGTGCTCGGCACCGCGCAGGGGGAGCGTTTCAAACTCTGGGAGTTGCATGATCCCGTCGCGCAGCGCCAAGCAGAGACGGGCACCGACATCCGGTCGTGTCTGTAACAGGGCCGCCGTAAGCGGCACCACAGGGAAACTGTTCATGAAGGACCATTGGACGTGCTCACCACCCTCCAGCAGCGGTGTCAGCCAGGAAACCACCTCGTCGCCACGTCTGTTCAGCAATATGCCGACGGCCTCGGTGGTCTTCTGACCGTTGGCCCAGAAGGATGGAACGGTTCGACTCTCGGTCCTTCGATTGCACTGATGATCGAGGTGCTGCCTGAGGAAGTTGGCGAAACCTTCGATTGCTTCGCTGGAGTCTGGCCGCAAGATCAGGAGGTGGCCGAGCGCCTGCGGGTCTATGCGGTGGCTGATGTTGGACACCGTTTCATCGGTCGCCGCTGCGCAGAGGATCAGGGAGGCCCAAGCTCCTTCCTCGCGGTCCATGCCGGATGCGTAATGCCAGCCGCTGCCGACGAATGCTTCGAGAAGGGCCGGATGCTGGGTTTTAGAGACAACCCTCAACGCCAACCGGCGCACGGATGCCTCGGCATGTCCGCACAACTGAAGTAAGGCGTCTGCACTGTCCACCGGGAAGTTTTTCAGCGGCACCAGGGTCAGATACCACAGCCATCCGAGGATTCGGCCAATGGTCTGGGCGCTTTCCAGATGGCGGAGGGCCGCCCTGAGGTCGTCAGCATTGACGGGAAGCAGCACCCGGTGATGTTCCTGTTTTATAAACACCCCATCAGGAACTGAGGCAAGAACCGTGATTTGTGCTGCAGGTGGGCGCTGCCAAAGCCGCGCAAGTAGGAGAAAGGCTAATGCTGCCCTATCTCGGCCTTCATTGCCCGGAAGTGTTTCCTGCACACTCAGCGGCTCAAGCTGCGCCGGATCGAGAACCATCAGGTACGGGGGTAGCCGCCTTGCAATTTGCCGAATTCCCTCCTCGTCTCGCTGAACCGCGGTGCCGAAAGTTCGGCGGAAAAGGTCGGCCAGGGCCTCTGGCGCCCAGCGGGCCAAGGCTGCCTGGCTGGATTTTAGCTCGATGTCTTCGGAAGTAGTGCCGAACTGACCCCACACCTGCTCAACGGCCAGCGTGTCGGGAAGGCCCTTGAGCACCGTTCTGTCTTCCTCCGGCAGGACGGTATGCGGGTCACGCGCGGGCGCGGATAGGCCCGCTGCCGCCGCTAGCGCGACCTCCTGACTGCGCGGCCATTGCGTGGCGGACTGGTGATCCCAGGAGACCACTCTCGTAACCTCGTCCACCTGAACCGTATCGGGCCATTGCCTATGGCTAACCGTTGGCCGCAGTGCCACCTTTGCCATGGCCGCCGGCGTGGCCAGCGCTTCTAGAAGATTCCGTGCAGCGTCGCGGGCAATGGGATGGTCCAGGGCCAGAAGCCGTTCAGCAGCCTCCAGCACTGCGCCTGCCGTTTCCTCGGCGTCTATCGGGTTGTTGCGCAGGCACCAGGCGATCTCTTCGAAGTGGCGCGCCCGCCCCATGGCTGCGCGGCTGATCGCCCAGCTGAGCAGCGCCGGAGCGAAGGGACGGCGCGGCAAGTATGATATGATTGCGGGTAGGCGGTGGCACAGCCAGCTCAAACCTGCTTGCTCGCGATGGCGGATTTCCGGCAAACCATCCGAGATTTCCGCCCACTGCCTCGCCCGTTCCTCGGTTGCCGCCCGGTTCTGCCGGGCGCGGTCGGTATCACCGTCATATCGATTAAGATACGCCCCCTGGTCCGGGTCCAGCCAATACGTGCCGAGCCACCCTGTGACCCAGCCTTGCACCACCGCCGCGACATGGGGCCAAGCTTCGGAGGCGTTGGCAAAGGCCTTGATAACGGCCTCGTCCTCAAGAAAGCCGCCAGCCTTTTCGAGCCACAACTCCTCGGCCAGGGCACAGAACAGATCCGGAGCCTCTGGAATCAGACGCCAGAGTTCGGCGAAGTCCCGGTTGCTGAAATTCTGAGAAACCAGCCACCGCTCGGCCAGTCGGCGCTTGGCATGGTGGGAACATTCTGGCTCGCGCAGGGCGATGGCCGTGGCGGCACGCAGAATGCTGACGCCAATATCATGACCGCGCAGGGGCTCAAGGAACTGAGCGATGCGCTCATCCGCCGCCTCGGCCGTATCCGTCCGAGCCGCTTGGTCTACCAGGACCAGCGCCAGGCAATATGGGGCATGGGCAGTATCCAGCTTGAATCTGTTAGTGCCGGATACCGGCGCCAGCCACCGGCCGTCGATGATTTCACTAAGCGCGGCGGAAAGATCATCGTCACGGCCCATCTCGGATTGAAGCTCGGTTCGAACTTCCTGCCGGCTGATTCGGTGTTCCTGGCCGGATTTTAGCGATTCATGCGCCGTCCTTCCCAACCGCGTGACCCAGGCGCGGAACTCCTCGGTGGTCGGGGCAAGCCGTTCGCCATGAAGACGCAGTCGGCGCTGCCAGTCCTCCATCACCAACCGCGAGGCGGTGACATCGCCGCTTGCCCGCAGTTCCTCCCGTGATTGTATGGCCATGCCGCTGAGCCGAGGGGTGCGCATCAGATGAAGGACATCCGGGCTGAAATCAGTGCGGGTCAGCCCATGCATGCGCAGCAACTCGTCCAGTTCTTTGTCATCGAAGCCTTCGATCACAATTTCCCTGGGGGGCGGCTGGAGATCGGCCAAACCCTTGAGGGCGGTCCGCCAGTGGTCCGGTCGGCAGGTCACCGCAACGGCGTACTGCCTCCCCATGTCCTTGCTCAGCATTTTGCCTAGCAGGGTGCGCCAGTCCCGATAAGTGAAATGTTCGTTCAGGCCGTCGATGATGAGGAGAACGTGCGGCAGCTCCATCCCCGCCCCTTGCCACAGCCGCAGGCGCTTGCGCCAGAAGGCCGGTGTCCGCAGCTCCGTCCGCCGCGCCAGGAGTTCGGACATCAGGTCAAAGGGGTCCTGAGCCTGCTGAACGTCACGCGCGCTGGCGAATAGGGTTAGCGGCAAGGTGTCGGCACGGGTCAGCCACCACTCGAGCGTCGCCCAGGTCTTGCCGGTTCCCTCGTCACCGAGAATGGCTGCGGCCTCGTAGTGCTTCTCGTTCCACCACGCTTCCAGTTTTGCCTCCGGCACCGGCCGACAGATGCGCTTGACCTCCTGCTCCAATAGATTGGCGTGGGAGCCCAGACGGTTCCGCGCGATGGTGGTCTCGGACAGGGCGTCGCGGGTCCAGTCGATCAGGCGGCGTCGCGCTGCGGCATAGCCGACATCGGGCCGGGTCAGCCTGTCCAGAAGGCGCGCGCGCTCGGCCTCATAACGCGGGTGCTGCCGGACCGCGTCGAGCAGCCCGCCGACTTTAGCCGCTGCGTTGGAGAGATGGGTGGCCGTGACATGGTCGGCGGCCGCGAACAGCACCGCCAGCGGTGGCAGGCTGTCGGGCCCCTGCGGCCAATCAAGGATCTCCACCGCGATGCCATCTTCCTCGCCAACCGCCTCCAGGGCGCGCCGGTCGTTTTCTTTGATTTCGCGGGTTGTCCCCAGGAGCCAAAGGTCCAGGCCCGGGAAGGACCGCGCCGCCTCGACCACCTTGTATTTTAGCTCATCCAGCGGTGGGTTTTTGCCCTTGTAGCGTTTGCTTTCCAGCGCGACCGTGAATCGGTTGGCCGCTTGCCGCTGCAGGACATCGACGCCGCCTTGCGGGCCAGACTTCATCAGTCCGAAGGACTGCCCGGTGACCGCTGTGAGTACGTCCCGCAAGAGCCCTTCAAAACCGGCTGGGCCGGTAGGATTGGCCATTTCTTTCAGGAGAAGGGTGCGAAGGCGGTCGAAGGGCATAGACTGTGGAACCCGTGCAGCGCGAGGACACGCCAAGGGATACATGATGGCTCGTCCACTCTGCCACCTCTAATGCGGGACAACGTCAATTAATCGCAGACGTGGTTTCCTTCGACGCCGACTTGCGAGATATTCGGATGTTTTTGCTCAGTTGCGGCGAGTCCGAGCGGGCTCAGACCACGGTAGATCAGCGCGCCGGTAAAATGTTGCACCGATCACTTCCGGATCAAACGCCGACTCTATCCCGCCGTCCGTGAGCAGGGCCTTGATGGCCGGGAGCGAGAGCCGAAGCTCTCTGCCCAGTGCAGACAGGGCCACGTAGATTCGATCAAACTCCTCAAGGTCGCGGGGCTCAATGACCTTTTGTTGCCTTCGAATTATCGGATGTCTCACAATTTCTGCGGCAAGCCATCCATGAGCGATGAGCGCGTCGATCACGGGCCGGGACCATCGCATCCGCTCTCCGACCTGTTCAATCGATAGCCCCGGGCGCTCTGGCCGCCTTAGCGCTACCCGGACTTCCTCAGGGTTGACCAAAATCCCCAAGAACCCACCAACGTCTTGTCGTCGGTAAATTTCGGTAAGTTTGCCGCCAAAGATCAGTTGAACTATTTGCAAGGCGGAGCAATTTAGCCGAGTAGCAGCAGAGGAAATGGGTATCGCCAATATGTTCTCGGGTGCTGGACCGCGAACGAAGTAAAGCAGCCGTTCCAGAAAATGGTCCAGATCTAGCCTATCAAATCCATGGACGCTCAGTATTCCGATAGGTTCAACGAACGGCATAATGAGACCCGCCCTGTGCAGCGTATCGAAGTGTACCCACGGGGCATTGACGTACTTGGCCGCCGCCGTTTTGGACATGCAGCGAGAAAGTCTGGCTACGATGTCAGACGCCTTTTCATCAACGACAAAGACGGCTTTGTGGGCGCTCAGGCGGGCAGAGCTTTCATCCAGGACACCGGTGGCAACGAGTAGTCGCTGAAGACGATTAGGATGGACGCCCATCTCCTCCGAAAGAGTCAGGACGGATTTGATGCGCTCAGCCCCAAGCGAGACGCCATAGATGGTGGTGTTCTCCCGCAGTGGCTGGGAGGAGAACATGAGATTGCGGATCGTGCTTCGGAGAAATTCATATGAAGCGTCGTCGCTCCGGTAGCCAAGCCATTGCGAAAGCGCTCCAAAGAACGCGTTCATCGAGGTCGCGTTCTTGCTCCTTGGCCAGCGGTCCATGCTTGTTCGCAGGAATTCCTCAAGAGCAACTGCGCCGGCCGCAAGAATACAAAATCCTGCCTCGCCAGCATCTCGCCGTTGCTCGTCGGTGAGCTTTCTCAAGGTGAGCTTGGGCCCGAAGGTGATGAAAGCGCCCAGGATCAGGCTGGCTTGCGCGACAGCATAAAACGGGAGCGAATCAACCAAATCGCTAACAACGGGAAAGGGCCCGTCAAGGCGTGCGCAGAGATATCTTTCCAGCCCGCTCGGAGGGCGCCGCAATGCGGAGGCCTGATGGTTCTCGATGCGCTGGATGAACGGCTGAGCTCGGCGGGAAAAGTCGAGCAAATACCCGGCTCCCCGCACGGAATTCTGTGGCTGGACGTCGGCCACAACAAGGGCCAGATCGTGTTCGATGCAGGTGGATATGGGCTCCAGAAGCCAAGCAACGCGCCCGGCTGGAGCCGCGGAGCCAATATCGGGGTGGGTTGCCAGATCGCCAGCGATGCATGCCGGGCAGACCATGAGGCGGCTCATTGGCCGACGCAACGTCTGCTCCAGAATGTTGTTACCGCATGTAAATCTGGTTCCGTTTCCGCGAAATGCAGAGGATGTCAGGTGTGCAAGGTCGACGCCGCCGAGGGCGGAGAGCCGCGCGAGCCCCTCTTGAGTTCCGGCCACGACGTCCCGAAAAACGAGGCCGACATCAAGGCCGAACTCGGCAATGGACCGGCACCGATTCCTTAAGGCGAGCCTGGAGCAGAAGCTGGTGGCGGTTTCGCCGCGGATGTAGGGGACGCGCAGCTTGAGCATTTTAAGCCCCCTCCGCAGAGAGTTGTCGGAGCCGGGAATTTTCAGGCTGGATCTCGTGCCATCGCGACGACAGGAAGATGTTCTCGGACGGTTCACATCCTCGTTCCGAGGCATAGGCCTCGGCAAAGTCGCAGATCTGGATGGTGCCGTTGAACGTCGGGCGCTCGGCGGCCTCCAGGACGGCAGAACGAATCAGGTCGATGACGACGCCGAGCGCCCCACTTGTCGCGTGGCAAAGCCGATGAACGAACTCGTCGGTGGCCAGGTCGCCAAGGCCCATGCCGCCGTCCGTCTCGACGATGGTGCTCAGCAACACCTCACGGATCAGGCCTGTGCTGGCGGGAAAGGACAAGCTGCCGAACTCCAGCGTGCGGCTCCGGCGTTCGATCTGGCGGTCGCGTCCGAGAAAAGATGAGACCGCCGGCAGGCCGGAGAACAGGAAGCTGACCGGCCAGGAGCGCCGCTGCACCAGGTTCTTGAACGTGTCGGAGATCGCCGCTACCTGGGCATCGTGCTTTCCGTCGAGGACGTGCTGCAACTCGTCCACCCAGACGAACCGCACCCTGTTGGCTTCAAGGTGGTCGCGAACCTTTTCCCAGGTCAGGTGTTCGCGCAGATCGCGGTGCAGGTCATACCCCATCGCGCTCAGAAACGTACGGCCGAGCTGCTTGAGCGTGCATGGCCGCGGTGCGGTCACGCACAGGGTCGATTGCTCCAGCGCGGGGACCGCAGACATGGCACGCTTGATGGCCCTGGTTTTCCCTGCGCCTGGGTCTCCGATCACTGCCAGGATCCGGCCCTCTGGATGCGGGCCGGCCAATGAGGCGACAGTGACGTCGATCCACCGAGTGATCTCGTTGCCCAGAGTCTTGTCTCGGCGGGTCGAGAAATACCGCTTCTGCATCCGTTGTGTCAGGTCGTAGCGGTGCCGCCGCGCGGGGTCCATGCCCTCAAGGAGGTCGTCCAGTCCGTGCATTCTCATTACTCCTGCACCCAGTCGGCGGGGCCGCCGAACTCGTCGGCGGCCTCCTCGAACGTGTCGGGGGCACCCGGTGGGGCGGAAGGTTGGAGAACGTCGGGGGCGCCGAGCAGGTCTTCGTCCGAGGCATCGGAGCCTTCGGCGAATTCGAAACAACGGAAATGCTCGCGTTCGGCCTTTTCGAGGTCTTCCAACGTCAGGACAGGCTCGCCGATCTCCGCCCGCTTGGTGGCCATGGCGGCGATTTTCCGAACATCATCCATGGCCCGTCGGACGACGTCCTTCGACAGCGCGGCCATGTCTGCATGTCGGCGTTTAAGATCCTCAGCGGCGGCGATCCACTCCCAGACGCTGGTCCCGGCAATTTCCTTGAACACGCACGGAACGGAGATCCAGCCCTGATCAAGCTGTACCGAGATGGCGCAGAGGTCGTGCCGGTTGACCCGGATGGCGATGAGCTTCCGCCCCGCACGGACGCGCAGCTCTTGCAATTGCGGGCTTTGGTAATGAAGGCCCAGGAAGCGGATGCCGCGATTGTTGATGTCCCGGCTGGTCGTAATGCCAAAAATGTGTCTGCGAACAGGTTCCTCTGGCGGGGAAAAAACCCCGTAAAGGCCGTTTAATCGTCGCCAAGCATTGCGCGGGGTTTCTCCGGCCAAACCTTCGTGGGGGAGATTATGGTAGATGTCGATCGCGTATCTGATCAGGACCCTGTTCAACTCTTGGACATTGATGCAGGCGTTCCCCTCGGCGTCGTAGGCTCCTTTGCTGACAGCGTTCTCGAAGGTCTGCCCGGGAAACAGCGGCAGGAGCTGGGATTGAACGGTAAGGAAAAACCGCTCGATGGTGCCCCGAAGATAGGGCATGCCCCCGGGGGGGACTTCGTGTGCAATTCCCAGATCCCGAAGTGCCACCTGTGTCGAATGAGCGACGAATGCTGCGCCCCCATCGGTGGCCAGCGTCTCCATCACGCCATGCATTTCCCAAACGCCTTCTAGCCCAACCGCTTGACGAAGGCCGTCTTTGGGGAACACTGCCATTTCGAGGGCTGAGATCGCGCTCTCGCTACTGGGTGAAGCGACCAGCAGGCGCATTGCGAGGATGCAGCGGGTTGCGCAATCGATGGCTACGGTCAACCAAGTGCGGGACCGCTCTACGGCGGCCTTGAGCTTCGGCGAAAGCCGGGACCAGAGCCCAACTTCGACCAGTATGGTTTGGAGCGAGACCTTATACTCATCCATCTCTACCCGCTCCAGGGCACGTATGATGTCGGTCCCTCTATGGACGAGGGCAAAGTGTTGCAAAGCTGCGGCTCGGCCATAGCGCCCGGCATACAGTGCAAACGGTGAGAATTTGCCGATCATCCGTTCGAAGGAGCGCCGGCCGATTTGGTGTAGCGGGGGAGCGCCTTTTTGCTCGCGCTCGACATTTTCATCGACCAGGGCGTCCTTGTAGGCGTGGTAGACTCCCGTCTTTTTCGGCCGGTTTAGACTCAAATTGTTCCATGCTTGCTTGATCGCGAACTCCCTGCTGTCGCCGTCGATCCGAGGCGTCCTGTTGCCGCTGCGATGATGGCCTTCTCGAAGCGCCATGGGGTCAAAGCCGCTGGTCACGTAGGCGTTAAGCCAGCGCCGGAGAGATCGCGGCGATGGCGGATCGAAATATTCATTCTTCCGCCCGCAGCGACGAGGCTTGCCCTGCCGGGCCGCGTCAAGCCGCAATAGCTCATCTTGGATTCGCACAATCGTTCGAGTCATTGCTTCGTCAGACCGGGTAACGGCCGGTTCCGAAGCTTCCAGCCTCAGGAATTGCTCGCAGTGCTCTAGTCGCCAGAGAACTTTTCGCTGCTCGGAGGCGGGGAGATCGGAGAGAAGTGCCGCGGCGTTCTTCAGACGTTGCCTTGCCTTACTGGGCTCGTACCAATTGCGATGGACGACGACCGTTCCCGCTGCCAACCGGGCCTCTATCTCGGCATGGTCGAGGGAGAGGGCGAGGTCGCCGTCACCTTGAGCCTGGGTGAAGACGTACCCGGTTCGGTCTCCGGAAAGGGGGGTGTAATCGATGCCGTCAATCTGGACGCGGTCACTCGGCGTGAGCCGATACCGGGTGACGGGCCTGGGCAGATGCTCTGTTCTACGAGTCGTCATGGCTTCACCTCCCTCACTTCGCCGCCGCACGGCGGAGGTAGGTGAGGTAGCCAATCTTGCTGGCCTCCCCTGGCTCCAGCCGGCCGTCATCGATGAGACAGATCACGGCGTTAAAGCCCCGCGCCCCAATTCCTGCATGAGCGACGATGTCCGCAAGTCTGAATTTGCCCGGCAACGTTCCGGCGATGGCCCAAACGGCGGCAACATCGGCTTCGATGCGGCAGACACGGCTGCGCAGAAGCAGCTGGGCGTTAAACACCCGCTCCCGCGTGATGTGGCGATCGGTCCGCAGCAGGTAGGCGTCGGCAAACCGGGAACCGACTTGGGCGCGGACCAGGGAGAGGGTCGCCTGGATGCCACTGCGTTCGACTTTCGCCTCAGGCTTCACCGCGATCGCGAGCCGCCTTCCATCGACGGTCCGGACCAAAAAGTCGAAGGTATGGCCGCGCGTGCGTCCATCTGGCGTCACGTAGTGCACCGCCGGCGGTTGGTCGGCGATGTGATTGACGTCATGCCTGGCCATCAGCATTTCGGCCAGCCCGCGCTCGAGCAGGCTCTCGAAGACAAGTTCCCGCCCGCTGGACATATCGACGAGCGTCCCGCGCACCGAACCGCGGCCCCGGAGGGCGGGGCGGCGGCTCGCCTCCGATGGACGGGTAGGCCGCCAGACGGTGCCGGAGTGGGAGGCTCCAGCTTGTGGAGCTATGTTCAGGGCGTGGGCTTCCGGGGGCACCGACGACGAAGCCGCCAGTTCGTCGAAGCCGGCACGAAGATTTAACAAGTGGCGCAGAATTGCTCTCTGAGACATGAGTCCCCCTTCCGAGCGACAAAGACTATCGCTCCGGCTTGCAAAGGACCTCACGATCTGGCATAGAGAGGGGGCGAATAGTCTCTCACTGCGCTGATCGTCGAGATCGGTTAATGTGGTTGAAGACGTTAAAGACGACACAGCCCTACCGTTCCAGCGGTGGGGTTGTTCGTTTTTTGCGCCTATTATCTGGGCAGTATCTGGATCGGCATGAGTCCGGGTTGTTGATCAACTCAGAGATATAAAGATCACGCGGCCACGTCCAGTGTTTTGCGGTGTAGACGGAGCGTTTTTTATGTGGACCAAAATCTACATCCTATGTATGGCAACGCCATCCGATTTATAATTATTTTCTATAGTTGTTGGACGTTTCCATATTTTCATTGAATATGTTTGTAGTTGCTTGTGGATGCTATAAAATATGCGCAGATTTATTTTCAGCGCTAAATATGAAAGGATTCGTCGCTAAGCACGCCACCTAAATTCCGTTTTTGACGCGCGGGCGCCGGTCCCTGGCCGAACTAGCGTCTCCGGGCGCGCTTTGCAGCCCGCACGAGGGAGCCGTCAAATTTCGCGCTGGGTAGCCGGATTTGATGACGAAAAGTTACGCTAGCGAAGCGACCTCACGGTCGCCAAGCGCCTGATCGAAGATCTCGCGCATCTTGTAAGCCGTGGCTTCGTTCTGGCAGTCGATTCTCACGAGGGGCTCTTCGATAGACTTCACTGCAACGTGCAGGGAAAACCGCGTCTTGAATGTCCGGCCACGGTCATCGACGCCGTTATCCCACTGGATGGTCCAGGAACGGACGTTGTCAGGGTTGAGGAAGCAGGCAGGGTCAAATGGCTCGGCAAACTCACCGATGTAGATTTTTCGCTCGGGAATGTAGGCAGCGAGGATCCGCCGAGGTCCGAGGGAGTGGCTTGTTAGGTTGTAGAAATGGTCGGGCGCCCGGCCGATGCTTCCCGTGATCGCCGCTTCAAGGGCTTTCTGATCCGCCGTCACCTTCTTGAGCCGCCTCCATAGGGCATAGCTGCCATAGCCGGCTGCCGCGACGGCCAACCACCAGTACCAAGTCATCATGCCCCCTTTGATTCGGCGGTTCCGGCGACCATGAGCGGGCTGATAGCCAACTGCGCCCCCCGGAACCTGCAGCCCCTAAAAGATAATACGTGACTATAGTCCGTGGTTTAATGCTCCACAAGATGGTCGCCTGTCGCGATGAATGCACAGGCGCTTGTGGCTCGAAATCTGAGGCGGCTCCGCGTGGAAAGGCGGCTGTCGCAGGAAACCCTTGCCGTCGATGCGTCGATTGACCGGACCTATGTGAGTCGGCTGGAACGGGAGTTGGAGAATCCAACCGTCGCCGTTCTGGAGCGCTTGGCTAACGCCCTGGATGTCGATATCCGGGAGTTTTTCGTAGAGCCCCCTCCAGGTGCCGCTCCACTTGCGACGTTGCCGAAGGGACGGCGGCCTAAGAAGTAGCCGCGCTTGGTGACGACATCACTCGTCGGGATGATGGGGCTTCTATGCCCATCTAGCCTAAGCCGTCGCCCCTGCCATTTCGTCCCGAGCCACCAACTGCACCCCAACCACCTCCAGCTCCAGGCCGCGCGGGTCCGTTGTCATGATCTGCCGCGCCTCTTCCCGCAAAGCCTCGATCAGTCCCCGGAAATCCTGGAGGCCTTTGCCCGGCACCTTTCGGCGTTGGTTGCCAAGATTGGCGATGAACAGGATGCCGTGGCGGGCCTCGCCCACCTTCATGTAGTCGCCGACCAATTGATCATGCAGCGCCCCCCGAAGGTTGGCGTAGGTGCGCTCGCCCTTGTGAGCCCATTTGACCTCGATCACGAGCGGGTGATGCGGGGTGCGCACGACACGGATATCTGGCCGGACCCGATTGTGTCCCTCAGCTTCCCGGAGCACCTCGAAATGGCCTCTACTGCGATCCTGCAGCTTGCCCGCCAGCCATGTCTGGAGCCGATCTTCGTTGTCCGACACGCTGAACCATCCAATGGGTGCGAGGTCGCCATTCTCCACATCATCCCGCAGATCAGCCAGGAGTCCCAGGACCAGGCGATACACGTCTTCGGCGTTTTGTGGGGGCTTGGTGTAGGTCCGCTGGAACTCGGTCACTGCGGCCTCGGTCCAGGGGGTGACTTCGGCGTCAGCCTGGGCCCTGCGCCAGGCGTAGTAGGTCAGGACGTCCTTGGTGGCCGCAAGTTCCGGCGCATCGGCAAGATCCAGCAGAACGCGGTGAGCCGCAGGACCTGGTGCGTTGGCGATGGCGCTGAAGACCTCGGACCTGAACCCCTGCGCATCATCACGGGCACCTGGTGTATGGATCCCATGGTGGACCTGATCTTCTTCAGGGCGGAGATGGCGGTAGAGCAATTTCAGGAGCCGACCGGCGGGCTCCAGGTCCAGGCACCGGGGACCTTCCATCCGCAGAGAGCTTCCCCTGTGCAACTCCATGGCAGCCGCCAAATGCTGAACCAAAGCGTCGGCGTCCTCAGGCGCCATCAAAGGAAGTGCGCCTTCCAGCCAGTCGAGTGCCGCGTCGGCCTCCACCTGAAGCCAGACCTGCAGCCACGTCAGAAGCCGCTCCCGATCCCCCGTCGCCTGAGCGGCCGCAACGCGGGACGGTGCGGCTGCGGAGAGCGTTGCAGCATCGTTGGCCCGGACAAGAATGGCCAGGATCTGCCGAAGGACCTTCAGGTGCGTCGGCTCCTGACGCTGGAGAATCTCGGCGATGAACGGGGCGCACAAGTTCCGGATCCTGTCATCGGCACGAGCCAGCCAACTCAGCATTCCGTGGGGTGAGCGCTCATTCGCCGGTGTCTGGACTTCCAGTTCAGCCTCGGTGCGGAAAACTGAAATGACTTCGGTGGGATGACTCTGCGCCAAGGCTGGCAGCCAGTCCGGAAAGCCGTTCCAGGCATGAAGCGCATGTTGGCTTGCCCACAGGGCTTCCTGCGAAGTCCATTGCGCGGTGCCAGTCTCCTCGGCCTCAAGGGCCAAACCGACAAGGGCAGAGACAGAGGCATTCCAATGCACCCCTGGCTCGCTACCGGGCAGAGGTGGCTGCCAAGTCCGCCATCGTGCCTTCAGGCCTGACCTCAGGTTTTCCGTCGCATGCCGTCCAAACACCTTCACTAGCCTAACGCGATCAAACGTCACTTCATCAAGCGAACCGGCGTCCCGTACAGACAACAGCATATTGTGCATGAGGGGCCAATTCTGCCCCTCCCGAAGATCACCGCGGCGGCGAATTGCCTCCCAGCGCAGCTGGTATCTCCAAAGGGGTCCGCGCTGAAGCAAAGCCCGCCAGCCTTTGCCGCTTATGAACCACCTCAGTCGCCACCACCGGCTCCTGAGCTTTTCGCGATATCCGAAGAACAACCTTCGGACCCGTCTCAAGACTGTCTGCTTCTCCTGCTGATAGACGCGGCGCAGACGTTCCGACTTCCCGGCTATCCGCCGCAACTGCCGCCCCTCCCGGCGCGGGCGACCGGCCCGTTCCCAGTACAATATGGCAGCCTTCAAAATGAGATCGCGTTCCGGGCCGTCTTCCTCTTCCTCCAGGTCCTGCAGGAGCCAATCAATATCTGGCGAGGTGACGAACCAGCAGTGCCAGTAATGTTGGATATTCCAGGCATCAGGCACACGTTCCCCCTCAAGCGCCCGCTGCACCCGCAGCCGGAATGACGCACGCCTGACGGCGGGAACCGTTTCCAGCGCCTTGCCGACGGTATCAACGCCGCCGGGGCGCGCAACTTGGTTCTCCCTGAGACGCTCGTACTGCTCCAGCAACTGCGCCCATTCGTCCGGGGGCAGCCCACCCTGATCCGGGGCGGCAACCAGCCGCGCCAGAGCCTCGCCCAATCCCTGGACACCACCCCTGAATCGCTTTGAGACACAAAGAACCTGTTCCGCCTGCACCCGAACCCACGGCCGCCGCCGCGATGCCCGCAACAGCATGGGGAGCAAGCATTGCAGCCGGTCCAGAGGCAAGCCGTCAAGAAGGTGCTCGATGGCACCTAGTGGGCCGTCGCGCCACCCGCCCTGCTCCGTCTGGGTCCGGGCCAGAAGGTGCAGAAGCCCATGCTCGTCAATGTGCTGGGGGTACAGGGTGCGGCACAACCGTGCGGTGATGTGGTACGGAATTGGGCGCTCCCATTTCAGGGCCGCCAACAACCCGCCCATCACCGCCGTGTCACCCGAAGCCGCCACGGCCTCGACCGCAAGCCGCCGAACGTCGTGCGACATGACCCTGTCTGCGGCGATGGAGGCTGCGACCGGCGCCACCTCCCACAGCCGGCCAATGGCCGCAAGCCGCAGCAACAGCTCCCGCTGATCGTCCGACAGGGCAGGATTGCTGAGCAACCCGGCAATCTTCGGCCCCAGGGACGGCTCGGCCAACCGCCGCAGCTGCGCCGCTTGATCCCAGCCCGGCCGAAAACGGTGGTGTGCCATCAGGCGCTCAAGTAACGCCTCCCGTTCCGGCAGGGGAATGGCGGCCGGGTCGCCGTGGGCTAGCAATGCATCCGGGTTGACGGCCATCAGGCGCCTGCGCACCCAGCCCTCCGTCCCCGCCAGCCACGCTGCCACAGGCGCCAGGGAGTCCGGAACGACCTCGGTATCGCCGTGGCTCCGCCGGAACAGCAAATCGCTGATCGCCTGCCGGGGCGCCCCGTCGTCGAGCAGCCGCTTCAGCCAGCGGGCTGCCAAAAACTCCGACACATGACGGTGGTGAAAGCGCACGCGCTCAAAGGCCGCTTCATCAAAGACCGGACGCTCCAGCAAGGCCTGGACTTCCGCCGGCCTCCACTCGTCCAGGATGGTTTCCGGGGCGAGAGTGCCCTCCGGTGGCGCAGCGCCTGTGACGGAAAACGTGAACCGTCGGGACAGCACGGTCGCAGCGGCAAGGGCCTCGGCGCCCAGGCGCGCCCGTCGGCACTCCAGCGGCGTTCGGTGGTGGCGCTCCGGATTGTCCTCGCGCAGCTTTCGAACGATGTCGTACTCGATGATCTGGGTCAGGGAGCCGAGCGTCCCGTGGTCCTTCCAGTACGCCAGAAGCCCCCGAACATCATAGGGGCGGCCGGTGAAGTCCCACGCATCGCGGTCGTTGACGGCCTGCATGAACGCATCGACATCGGCGATTTCCTCTTCGGCCAGCCGCCTTACCTGCTTCGGCGCCAGCGAGGCCATCTCGACAACGGCCACCTCAGCTTCCAGCGCCGGATGCGCAGCGTCGGGAGCGGCATCCTTGCCGGGGCCAAAGAGTGTCGCGACCGTCCGGGCATCCTCAACCCGCCAGCCGGTGATGCGGCTGGAGAGGAAGAGGAAAACCCTGTCCGTCGCCCCGTCGAGCACCTGCGCCAGGCAGCGCAGCGCAACTTCGAACTGGTTGTATCTTGTAAGACGAGCCTCCTCGACAGCATCCAGAAACAGGCTGACAGGCCCTTCGCCCCGCCGCCAAGCGTGCAGGGCTTTGAGGTCCTGCGGGTTTAGGGCGCCATCGACTCCCGCGTCCGCCAGTTGCCCAAGGTTCAGAACGAACGCAGCCCGCCCGGCGGCGCGCATCCGCGCCATCTGTGCCCGGAACTCCCAGGTCTTGCCGCTTCCCGCCTCGCCGAGGACCACAACACGGTTGTGGCACTGCAGGCGGGGCCAGTCGAGGGGGCCATGGTCGCGCTCGTGAAGATAACTGCGCAACGCCGCTGCCTCCCGCTCCTTGTCGGTTTGGTGAGACACGAACTGGCGGTCAAGGTCGATCCAGTCGGCGGTCATACTCAAACTGTCCCCGAAGCAGCCGACTGGAACCGATGTCAGTATGTTGGTTGTAGGGCGGTCGTGAACGCGCGCCACAGGGCCTTCACCAGCACACTTGGTTGGCGGTGCCGGTGAAGTACAACCCTATCAACTGCCATCGTAGGCACCGCTTCGGGCATTGCCCGCATCCCCTGTGGCCTGCTCACCTGAACGACACGCTAAGCGTCGCAAGACGTTGGCACAGATGGCTCCCTACACTGGCCTCGACCAAGCTTGGCTCAGTTCACCTGACAGCCAGCGGCGCGCTGTTGCGTCGTTTGGGCCACACTATGGTGCCCATAGGCCAAACTATGGTGCGCAACTCAACAAGCTTCTGGACCTCAGCTACACCCCGAAGTGCTCCCACAAGTATCGCACTTCATGCACGTCCCGTTCCGCACCAGCGTGAAGTTCCCGCATTCGCCGCAGTTGTCGCCCTCATAGCCCTTCATGCGGGCTTCGCGGATGCGGGAGCCTCGGTCGTCGCGGGGTTTGGGTTTGAGGGTGCTGTCGATGTCCACCGACACCCGTTCGAAGTGGGCGTGGGTGTGGACGGTGGCGCCGCCGGTGCCGGTGGACAGGCCCGCATTCAGGCCCTTGGTGGTCTGGCGGGCCAGTTCGGCGGTTTCGGCCACCCGCCGGCCCTGTTCGCTGTCGCCGCGCAGGACGTAGAGGTTGGACAGGTCGGCGGTGCGGACGTATCCCTTGGACACGGTGCGTTCAAGCTGCGTGCCGCCCCACTGGGCGAGGTCGGCCTCGTCGTGGCCGCCGCCCAGGGCGTCGGGGGCCATGTCTTCGGGGGCGACGTGGGCGAGGTCGTTGCGGCCGAGGTAGGACACCGCGACCTCACGGAAGATGTAGTCGAGGATGGAGGTTGCCATCTTGATGGCATCGTTGCCCTCGACCATGCCCGACGGCTCGAACCGGGTGAAGGTGAAGGCCTCCACGAACTCCTCCAGCGGCACGCCGTATTGCAGGCCGATGGACACCGAAATCGCGAAGTTGTTCATCAGCGAGCGGAAGGCGGCCCCTTCCTTGTGCATGTCGACGAACACCTCGCCGAGGGTGCCGTCCTCGTACTCGCCGGTGCGCAGGTACACCTTGTGGCCGCCGACCACGGCTTTTTGCGTATAGCCCTTGCGGCGGTGGGGCAGGCGGCGGCGGGTGGCCTTGTAGGCGGTCGCGGCCTTCTCGGCGATCATGGCGGCGCGCTGCGGGGCAGGGGCGTCGATGATCTGCTGCACCGTCGTCTCGGCAACCTCGTCCTCATCCTCCTCGACATCGTCCAGAAGCTGGCCCTGCAACGGCTGGGACAGCTTGGACCCGTCGCGGTACAGGGCATTGGCCTTGATGCCCAGGCGCCAAGACATTTCATAGGCGGCGGTGCAATCCTCGACCGTGGCCGAGTTGGGCATGTTGATGGTCTTGGAAATGGCACCGGAAATGAACGGCTGGGCGGCGGCCATCATGCGGATGTGGCTGTCCACCGACAGCAACCGCTTGCCGATGCGGCCGCAGGGGCTGGCGCAGTCGAACACCGCCAGATGCTCGGCCCGTAGGAACGGCGCGCCTTCCAGGGTCATGGCGCCGCACACATGGGTGTTGGCCTTCTCCACCTGATCCTTGGAAAAGCCCAGGGCGGCAAGCATGTCAAAGCCGAAGTCGTCAAGCTGCTCGGCGGTGAGGCCCAGGGCGTGGAGGCAGAATTCCTCGCCCAGCGTCCACTTGTTGAAGGCGAACTTGATGTCGAACGCGGTTTCGAGGGCGGCCTCGATCTTGGTCAGGGCGGCGTCGTCGAACCCCTTGGCGCGCAGGCTGTCGTGGTTGACGCCGGGCGCGCCCTTGAGGGTGCCGTGGCCGACCGCGTACTGCACGATCTCCTCGCGCTGCCCGGCCGGGTAGCCCATGGTTTCCAGGGCCAGCGGGACCATGCGGTTGATGATCTTGAAATACCCGCCGCCGGCCAGTTTCTTGAACTTGACCAGGGCGAAGTCGGGCTCAATGCCGGTGGTGTCGCAGTCCATGACCAGCCCGATGGTGCCGGTCGGCGCGACCACGGACACCTGCGCATTGCGGTAGCCGTGCTGCTCGCCCAGCGTCAGGGCCAGATCCCAGGCGGCGCGGGCGGCCTCGACGACGGGTGCGTCGGGGCAGGATACGGCATCCAGCGGCACCGGCTTGACGGCCAGGGCCTCGTAGCCGTCGGCCAGCCCGTGGGCGGCGCGGCGGTGGTTGCGGATGACCCGCAGCATGTGCGGGGCGTTGGCGGCATAGCCGGGGAAGGCGCCCTGCTGCCCGGCCATCTCGGCCGAGGTGGCATAGGACACGCCGGTCATCAGGGCGGAAATCGCCCCGCACAGGGCGCGGCCCTCGTCGCTGTCATAGGACAGGCCGTTGGCCATCAACAGGCCGCCGATGTTGGCGAACCCCAGGCCCAGGGTGCGGTAGCGGTAGGACAGTTCGGCGATCTTCTGGGACGGGAACTGCGCCATCACCACGGAGATTTCCAGCACCATGGTCCACAGGCGCACGGCGTGGCTGAAGGCGTCCACGTCGAAGGTGCCATCGGCCCGGCGGAACGTCATCAGGTTGAGCGACGCCAGATTGCACGCCGTGTCGTCCAGGAACATATATTCCGAGCACGGGTTCGACGCGTTGATACGGCCCGACTCGGGGCAGGTGTGCCAGTCGTTGATGGTGGTGTCGAACTGCAATCCGGGATCGGCGCAGGCCCACGCCGCCTCGCCGATCTTGTCCCACAGGGCGCGGGCGCGGATCGGCTTGCCGATGTCGGATGTGCGGCCCTTGAGGTGCCACGCGCTGTCGGTCTTCACGGCGTCGAGGAAGGCGTTGGTGACGCGCACCGAGTTGTTGGAGTTCTGGCCGGAAACGGTCAGGTACGCCTCGGAATCCCAGTCGGTGTCATAGACCGGGAAGTCGATGTCCAGCACCCCCTGGCGGGCGAACTGGATGGTGCGCTGGACGTAGTTTTCCGGCACATGG
This sequence comes from Rhodospirillaceae bacterium BRH_c57, assembly GCA_000961745.1. Lineage (GTDB taxonomy): Bacteria > Pseudomonadota > Alphaproteobacteria > Rhodospirillales > Rhodospirillaceae > Cauispirillum. Next base: position 29,772 of record LAEA01000242.1, read on the forward strand.
GCCTTGCGCGCGGCCTTGATGGCGCTGCGCAGGGCCTTGTTCACCTTGGGGTCGAAGCGCGTCTCGTCGTCGGCGCCGTCCCACTCGCGGCAGGCGGCCAGCACGGCGGTCATGGCCTGCTTGCACGCCTTGGACCCGGCGACCAGCGAGGCGACCTTCTGTTCCTCGACCATCTTCCAGTTGATGAACGCCTCGATGTCGGGATGGTCGACGTCGACGATGACCATTTTGGCGGCGCGGCGGGTGGTGCCGCCCGACTTGATGGCCCCGGCGGCGCGGTCGCCGATCTTGAGGAAGCTCATCAGGCCGCTGGACTTGCCGCCGCCGGCCAGGGGCTCGTTCTCGCCGCGCAGGTTGGAGAAGTTGGTGCCGGTGCCCGACCCGTACTTGAACAGGCGCGCCTCGCGGACCCACAGGTCCATGATGCCGCCCTCGTTCACCAGATCGTCCTGGATGGACTGGATGAAGCAGGCGTGCGGCTGCGGGTGTTCATAGGCCGACGTGGAGCGGGTCAGTTCGCCGGTCTTGTGGTCCACGTAGTAGTGGCCCTGCTCGCCGCCGTCGATGCCATAGGCCCAGTGCAGGCCGGTGTTGAACCACTGCGGGGAGTTGGGGGCGCCCATCTGCAGGGCCAGCATGGCGCGCATTTCGTCAAAGAACGTGCGAGCGTCGGCCTCGGCGTCGAAATAGCCGCCCTTCCAGCCCCAATAGGTCCAAGTGCCGGCCAGCCGGTCGAACACCTGCTTGGACGACGACTCGCCGACGAACCGCTGCCCCTCGGGCAGGGCGTCCAGGGCCTTGGCGTCGGGTTCGCGGCGCCACAGCCACTCGGGCACGTCCTTTTCCCGCACCGGCTGGCTGACCGCAGGGATGCCCTTGCGGCGGAAGTATTTTTGCGCCAGCACGTCGCTGGCCACCTGTGACCAGACGGCGGGAACCTCGACGTCGCTGGCCTTGAAGACCACCGAGCCGTCGGGGTTGCGGATCTCGCTGGATGCCTTTTTGAACGCGATTCCCGCGTAGGGATCGCGGCCGGCTTCCGTGAAGAGACGCTTGACCTGCATGTTCCCGTTCCTTGCCTGGTTATGACTTATGGCGGATATACCCGAACCAACTTCAACTTCTTGCGTTGGCCCTCTTCCGAACGTCGCCCTAAAGGCTGTTCGGTGTGGTGCCGAATCCTCGAAAGAAGCCTGAGACATCCCCAAGAACCCTGATTCCACCGCGAGTCGCGATGGACCATATGTTGTGTGTGCAGATGCTCAGAGCCACTACCCTATGCGACGATCCGGGGTGCGGCAACAAATTTCTGCCTCGGTTTTGGAGCGAAAAAGCGTCGAATTCGGTGCATCGGAGGTACGCATTCAGGGTGGCGCCTGGAGGAAGGTCGTAAGACCTTACGCCGCCTTGAAATGAGGTCGCCGCATGCTGGACGCGGGGCCGGGATTGGTCCATATTCCGGGCCCTGGACCAATCCCCGCGAGGGGACCCTTCGGCACACGGAGCGCACATGATTCTCGGGACCCTGTTCAACACGTGGCTGCATGGCCGTCAGGTCGGCACCGACCAGTTCGGCAACCGCTACTTCGAGTCCAAGAAGGACATTCAGGGCGGCGTGCCCAAGCGCTCGGTGCTGTACAAGGGCGCCCTCGAAGCGTCCAAGGTGCCGCCCGAATGGCACGCCTGGCTGCACTACACCACCGATGCGCCGGTCACCCGCCCGCAGCGCGCGTGGCAGAAGGAGCATGTGCCGAACCTGACCGGCACCGTCCAGGCCTACCTGCCGCCCGGTCACGACCAGCGTGGCGGCCTGCGCGACCGCGCCACCGGCGACTATGAGCCGTGGAGGCCGGTGTGATCGCACTGACGCTGCAAACCGGACCGTAATCATGACTGTGCACCCATGACACCGCGGCGCGAGACAGTGATCGGGGCCGGAGTGCTGGGCGCTCTCGTCCTGGCGCTCGCCCTGAACGCGCTCGGCTCCGGCCAGCGTGGGGCCGGTGACGGCGGTTATGCGGTGCAGGCGGTGTTCCATCGGACGGACGGCCTGACGGTCGGGGCGCAGGTGCGCCTGGCGGGACTGCCCGTTGGCCAGGTGGTCGAGCAGGTGCTCGACGCGCGGTATCGCGCCCATGTCACGCTGCGTCTCAACGAGTGGGTCCAGCTGCCCCAGGACTCGTCGGCCATCATCGAAACAGACGGCCTGCTGGGCGCCAAGTACATCGAGCTTCAGCCCGGCGCCGACGACGACATGCTGGGTCCTGGCGGGCGCATCGAATACACCCAGGACTCCATGATGATCGAAGAGCTTCTGGCCCGCGTCGTGGCCCAGGCCAAGGCCCGCCTTGCACCCGCGTCGGCTGGGGCCGAAGGGGCGGGCGGCGGGGAAACGGGCACGACAGGCAACTCGTTCATCCCGTCGATGCTCGACGACCCATCTTTGCAGGGTCCATCACAGGACAGGGGGGAGTAGGGCATGGGCCGCAATCCGATCGAAACGATCATGGGCGCCGTGGTGCTGGTCGTGGCCGGCCTGTTCCTGGCCTTCGCCTACGACACGGCCGACATCAAGTCCATTTCCGGCTATCCGGTGACCGCCGCGTTCTCCAAGGTCGGCGGCCTGGACGACGGCGCCGACGTGCGGATATCAGGTATCAAGGTTGGGTCGGTCAGCCAGCAGAACCTGGACCCAAAGACCTATCAGGCCATCGTCCATATGACCATCCTGCCGTCCGTGCTGCTTCCGCAGGACACCGTAGCCTCGGTGGCGTCGGATGGATTGCTCGGTGGCAAGTACATCAAGCTGGAGCCCGGCCGGGCCGAGCAGGCCATCGCGGCCGGCGGCACCGTCACGCGGACCCGCAATTACCAATCCGTCGAGGATCTGGTGGGCGAGATCATCTTCCTCGTCTCCCAGGACGAACAATCGGGGCCGTCGTCCGCCCCGACTATGGAATAAACCCGGAGCGCCCGTGTCCCGTCTCGTCCCGTCCCCCGTTGTCTCCGCTGTTGGTGCCGTCGTGATCGCGGTGTCGGCGCTCGCGCTGCCGCTGTTTGCCGCGCCGGCCCTGGCCCAGACATCGCTAAGCCCGCCGCCCGAGATCTTTATCGACGAAACCGTGCTGGAGGAAACCCAGCGCGAAGTGCCGACCTGGGACGAGGACCGCCCCGTCATGCGCCTGCCGCCGCCGTCCGTGCAGGCCGGCAACCTGCAACGCGGCATGGCGGTCCTGCGCTGGCTCGACAAGGCCACCGCGCGGGTGCGGACCTTCGAGGTTGCCGTCAACCAGACCACCACCATCAACACCCTGGAATTCATCGTCCGCGCCTGCCTGGAGCGCCCGCCCGAGGAACCGCCGGAAAGCGCCGCGTTTCTCGACGTGTGGGAACGCAAGCCCGGCGAACCCGTGAGCGAAGTGTTCCGAGGCTGGATGTTCGCCTCCAGCCCCGCCGTCTCGGCCATGGAACACCCGGTTTATGACCTGTGGGTGCTGTCCTGCAAGGACGCCACGAGCGAAGCACCGGCCGCGCCGGCTGAGTAGGGGGCGGCTGAGGAAGGAAGGTTGGGCGCTGCCCAAACCCGCAAGGGGCCAAGCGGCCCATAGGCGCTAACTTTAGCGAAGGAAAGCGGGCTCTGCCCGCACCCGCAAGGAGGCTGGCCTCCTTGACCTCGCGACGTGACGGAGCAAAGCCGCGCGCAGCGCATTGAATACCGACATTCTCTGCCTGCGGCGCAAGAAAAGGGCGAACCCCCTCATGGGATCCAAGGGCCGCTCGGCCCTTGGCGGGCCTGGGCAGAGCCCAGTTCCTTTCTTATGTTAGCGCCTATGAGGCTGCGCCTCCTGGCGGGTGCGGGCAGGGCCCGCGTCTCCGTCACATCAACTTCCGCGTACCAACTCCACGACCTCGTCGGGCGTCATGTCCACGGGGAAGTGGGCGCCCTGGTTCATGGCGGCGGCGAGCTTTTCCAGGTATGTCGCCTTGGGGATTTCGATGGCCCCGAAGCGGCGCAGGTGGTCGGTCACGAACTGGGTGTCGAGCAGGGTGAAGCCGCCCTTGCGCAGGCGGGCGACAAGGTGGGCCAGGGCCACCTTTGAGGCGTCGGTGGCGCGCGAAAACATGCTTTCGCCAAAGAACGCGCCGCCCAGGGCCAGCCCATACAGGCCACCGACCAGTCGGCCGTTGTGCCAGCTTTCCACGCTGTGGGCGAGGCCCAGGTGGTGGAGTTGGGTGAACAGGCCGGTGATCTCGTCGTTGATCCAGGTTTCGGGGCGGTCGGGGGCAGTTTCGGCGCAGCCGGCCAGGACGCCGGCGAAATCGCTGTCGCAGCGCACCTCGAACACTTCGCGGCGCAGGACCTTGAACAGGGAGCGGGGGACGTGGAAGCCGTCCAGGGGCAATACGCCGCGCTCCTGGGGGTCGATCCAGTACAAGCGGGGATCCTGGCGGGATCGGGCCATGGGAAACACGCCGCAGGCATAGGCGCGGAGCAGGACTTCCGGGGTCAGGGTGACCAAACGCGCCTCCGTGGCTGCTTCGGTCGGATGCTGGGCGGAATGCCCGGCCGTGACCATGATACCCCGACGGCAGCCGCCCGGCGAGGGGCGCATTAGAGGCGGAACGCGGAGGAATTTCTCCCTCTGCGTCGTGGGTTACACCGTCTTCAGGAACTCTTCCAGCCAACGGATGTCGTAGTCACCGTTCTGGAAGTCGGCGTTGTTGACCAACTGGACATGCAGCGGAATGGTCGTTTCGATGCCGCCGACAACGAATTCGCCCAGGGCGCGGCGCAGGCGCATCAGGCATTCGTTGCGGCTGGTCCCGTGGACGATCAGCTTAGCGATCATGCTGTCGTAGTGGGGCGGTACGGTGGCCCCGGCATAGAGGCCCGAATCGACGCGGACGCCCAGGCCGCCCGGCGGGTGGTATTCGGTCACCTTGCCGGGGCAGGGGCGGAAGGTGGCCGGGTCCTCGGCGTTGATGCGGCACTCGATGGCATGGCCGTAGAAGCCGACCTCGTCCTGCGTGTAGCCCAGCGGCGCGCCGTCGGCGATGCGCAACTGTTCGCGCACCAGATCGAGGCCGGTAATCATTTCGGTGACCGGGTGTTCGACCTGTAGGCGGGTGTTCATCTCGATGAAGAAAAACTCGCCGTTTTCGTACAGGAACTCGATGGTGCCGGCGTTGCGGTAGCCGATCTTCTGCATGGCGGTGCAGGCGATCTCGCCGATGCGGGCGCGCTCGATGGCGTTCAACGCGGGCGAGGGGGCTTCTTCGAGCACCTTCTGGTGGCGGCGCTGCAAGGAGCAGTCGCGCTCGCCCAGGTGAACGACGTTGCCGTGGCTGTCGGCCAGGATCTGGATTTCGATGTGGCGCGGATTGCCGAGGTACTTTTCCATGTACACTTCGGCGTTGCCGAAGGCCGACAGGGCTTCCTGGCGGGCCATGCGCCACTGCTCGACGATGTCGGCGTCGCTGGTGGCGACCTTCATGCCGCGACCACCGCCGCCGGCGCTGGCCTTGATGAGCACAGGATAGCCGATCTCACCGCCCAGGCGCAGGGCTTCCTCGGCCGTTTCCACGGCGCCGGGGGAGCCCGGAACGCACGGCAGGCCTGCATTCAGCGCGGCGATCTTGGCCGTGACCTTGTCGCCCATCATGCGGATGTGCTTGGGCTCCGGCCCGATCCATACGATGCCGTGATCCTCGACCATCTCGGCGAAGTCGGCGTTCTCGGACAGGAACCCGTAACCGGGGTGGATGGCGTCCGACCCGGTGATGGTGGCGGCCGAAATGATCGCCGCCTTGTTCAGGTAGCTGTCCTTGGCGGACGGCGGCCCGATGCACACGGCCTCGTCGGCCAGCCGCACATGCATGGCGTTGGCATCGGCGGTGGAATGCACGGCCACCGTCTTAATGCCCATCTCCCGGCACGCCCGGTGGATGCGCAGGGCGATCTCGCCACGGTTGGCGATGAGGACCTTTTCGAACATCCTGGGGGAAGTCCCTATTCGATGATGGCGAGCGGCTCGCCGTATTCCACCGGCTGGCCGTCGGTGACCAGGATGGCCGTGACCTTGCCCGAGCGCGGGGCGCGCACTGGGTTGAAGGTCTTCATCGCCTCGATCAGCATGATGGTCTGGCCTTCGGTCACCATCTGGCCGGGCTGAATGAACGGCGCGGCGCCGGGCTCGGGGGCGTTGTAGGTGACGCCGACCATGGGCGCCTTGACCGCGCCGGGGTGATCGGCCGGGCTGGCCGGCACC
>LAEA01000133.1 GCA_000961745.1 Rhodospirillaceae bacterium BRH_c57
GCCGGCCCCGCGCGCCTCCACCGCGCTCCTCATGTCGCCCCCACCGACACCGCCAGAACGGCAACGCAATCGCCCCGCCGCACCCGGCCGAAGAAATGGCGCCCGGCGACGATGCCGGAGCGCGTGGCGATCACCGGCACGGCGGCATCGGGCGTGAAGATGTCGCGGATGAGGGCCACCGGCTCCCCCTCCTCCACGGCGTCGCCCAGCCCGGCCAGGGGTTCCAGCAGCCCCGACGCCGGGGCCAGGACAAAACAGTCGTCGCCCGGCATGGTCAACAGCGGCCCCGGCCGCCGGCTCGGCACGTCGCCGTCGAGGATGCCCAGGGCGCGCAGAAAATTGCCCACCCCGCGCCGGGCGATCTGGAGGGTGTCGGGCGTGGTCGTACCGCCACCGGCAAGCTCGGTGGTGACGAAGGGCTTACCCATACCCTCGACCACCCCATCCAGCAGCCCGGCCGGGTCGGGATCGCGCAACAGGACCGAATACGGGGCCGCAAAGGCATCGCGCAGCCGGGCGCTCTCGGCCGCTGCTGTGCCGTCGCCGTGGGACGCGGCAAACGGCAGGAACTCCAGCGTCCGGCCCCCCGAATGGAGGTCGAGAACGGCATCGGCGCGCGGCAACAACTCCTCGACCACGAACGCGGCAATGCGCGCCGTCGGCCCGCCATCTCTGCGGCCCGGAAACACCCGGTTCATGTTCGCCCCATCAAGCGGTGACGTGCGGCGCCCGGCCTCCACAGCCGGCGGATTGAGGGCCGGAATCACGATCACCCGGCCCGTGACGGCGCTTGCCTCCAGCGTGGACAACAGGTCATGCAGAACAATCGGCCCTTCGAACTCGTCCCCATGGTTACCCGCGATCAGCAACGCGGTCGGCCCAGGCCGCACGCCCACGACGACAGACACCGGCACCACCACGTTGCCCCAGGCGGACTCGTCGGAGGAATGCGGAACCGTGAAGGCCCCATGGCGAACGCCCGATGCTGTGTCGTCCAGGGCGGACAGGATGTTCATGGTGGTGGCCTCCTGCAATGGCTTTCAGTCGGGGAAAGGACGGGCTCTGCCCGTGCCCGCAAGGGGCCACTGGCCCCTTGACCCCGTTAGTTAAAATAGTTCCCGCCGCCTTAAATTCCCCAGGTCCAGGAGGCCGCGCCTCCTGGCGGGTCCGGGCAGAGCCCGCCTTCCCTAATCCCTCACCAGCACCTCGCGCGGCACGTTGGCGAGGGTTTCGCCCCCGCCCGGCGCGACGCGCAGGCTTTCGGTGATTTCGATGCCCCAGTCGGCGAACCACAGGCCGGGCATGAAGTGAAAGCACATGTTTTCCTCCAGCACCGTGCGGTCACCGGGGCGCAGGCTCATGGTCCGCTCGCCCCAGTCCGGGGGGTAGCTGAGGCCGATGGAATAGCCGCAGCGGCTGGTTTTCTCCATGCCGAACCGCGCCAGTTGGTCGCGGAAGGCGGCTTCCACATCTTCGCACAGGTTGCCCGGCTTGGCTGCCGCGATCCCGGCTTCGATCCCTGCCAAAAGGGCTTCCTCGGCATGGCGGAACTGGTCGCTGGGACGACCCAGGTGGATGGTCCGGGCCAGCGGGCAGTGATAGCGGCGATAGCATCCGGCAATCTCGAAGTACGTCGCCTCGCCGTGGCAGAACGCTGTTTCATCCCAGGTCAGATGGGGCGCGCTGGCCGCCGCGCCGGAGGGCAACAGGGGCACGATGGCCGGATAGGTGCCCGGTGCGCCGTCCACGCCGCGAATGCCGGCACGGTAGATCTCGGCCACCACTTCGCTTTTGGTCACGCCGGGGGCAACCACTTCGCGGATTCGGGCGTGCATGGCCTCGACGATGCGCCCGGCCTTGCGCATCCGGTCGATCTCGGCCGGAGACTTGACCGCGCGCCGCCAGTTGACCAGCCCCTCGGCATCACGAAAACTGGCGACGGGCAGGCCGCGCACCAGGGATTCCAGGCAGGCGGCGGTGAAGTAATGGTTGTCCTTCTCCACCCCGATGGTCCGCCGCGACCAGCCCTTCTGCCGGATCAGCGCGGCCAGAACGTCCATCGGATGGCGATCGGCGGCGTGGACATAGGAGTCGGGATAGGCCTCGACCCGCGAGGCGTCCATCCATATGGTCCGCCGCGCCCCGGACACATCCATTTCGCGCCCGAACCAGATGGGATCGTCGCCCAGCGGCAGGACCACCGCCTGATGCACATAGAACGACCACGCGTCATAGCCGGTGAGCCAACTCATGTTGGACGGATCGGAGATTACCAGCAGGTCGAAGCCGGCCCGCTCCATGGCCCGCTTCGTCTCGTCCACACGGCGCAGGTATTCGGCCAGCTCGAAATCCTGACCGGGGACGTCGATGCCAACGCTGGGCAGTCCGGTGATCGGTTGTTCCATGGCCGCTTCCCTTCCCCATCCTCCCAAAAACGTGGGGCGGGCGGGGGTGGTTCACGGTCACAACAGACCTCAACCGTTGTCCTTGAACATATTCGGCGGAATCTGGCTGATAACCCGCTGCGCCAAACGCGAGAACGGCAGGCTTTGCAGATAGACGGTGCCGGTGCCTTTCAGCGTCGTGAGGAACAACCCCTCGCCGCCAAACACCATGGATTTCAGGTTGCCGGCCCGCTGGATGTCATAGTCGATGCCGGTCGTGAACCCGACGACGCAGCCGGTGTCCACCCGCAGCGTCTGGCCGGTCAGCTTCTTTTCGATGATCGTGCCTCCAGCATGGACAAAGGCCATGCCGTCGCCACGCAGACGCTGGAGGATAAATCCTTCGCCGCCGAACAGCCCGGCACCGATCCGTTTGCTGAAGGCGATGGAAACCTCCGTCCCCTGGGCGGCGCACAAAAAGGCATCCTTCTGGCAGATCAGTTCCCCGCCCAGTTTGGACAGGTCAATCGGGACGATCTTGCCCGGATAGGGGGCGGCGAACGCCACCCGCGCCTTGCCCTGGCCGCGATGGGTGAAGTGGGTCATGAACAGGGACTCGCCGGTGACGACCCGCTTTCCCGCGTCCAGCAGCTTACCGAACAGGCCGCTCTCGGGCTTGGAGCCGTCGCCCATCTTGGCCTCGAAGTCGATGCCGTCCTCCATGTAGGTCATGGCGCCGGCTTCGGCGATGACCGTCTCGCCAGGATCAAGCTCGACCTCGACCATCTGGATGTCATCGCCAATGATGGTGTAGTCCACGACGTGCGACTTCGACATGCAAATTCCCCTGATGCGTTTCATCAACGACACCGGAAGCATACAGGGCCTGCGGAGAGCAAATCCAGCGGCTAGACCTTCCCCTCAATCGAAACGATAGGCGTCCATGGACAGAACCCCGGCATCCATCGCGTGGTGGATGCGTTGTCCGACAACGCCCGGCGAACCGGCCCCCAGGGCCACGAACAGCGGCAACAGGTGTTCGTCGGTCGGATGGGCGCGTTCCGCATGGGGGGCTTGGCGGCGGTAGTCGAGCAACGCCTCGACGTCGCCCCGCGCGACGGCGGCGGCGATCCAGTCCGCGAACTCCGTGGCGTAAGTTTCACCGGGTTCGACTGGCGCGCGGCCGAAGAACTCCCGCAGGTTATGCGTCAGACTGCCGGACCCGACGATCAGGACATCCCGCTCCCTCAACGGCTGCAAAGCCTGCCCCAGGGCGAAGTGATGCGCCGGGCCGAGGCCGCTTTGAAGCGACACGGCCAATGTCGGGATGTTGGCCTTGGGATACATCCGGGACAGCGGAACCCACACGCCGTGATCGAAACCCCGCGCCGCGTCAACCGAAGCCGGAAGCCCCGCGGCCGTAAGCTGCTCCGCCACCTCGACGGCCAGCGCGGGGACCCCGGCCGCCGGATACCGCATCGCATGAAGCTCCGGCCCGAAGCCCCCGAAGTCGTGGATGGTTGGGGGCCGGGCCGCGCCCGTCGCCATCGGCCGCGCCGTATCCCAGTGGGCGGACACAACGACGATGGCTGTGGGCCGGGGCAGAACCCCGCCCAGTTCCGCCAGGAAATCGGCCGTTACCGAGGGCTCCGTGGCCAAGGTCGGGGCACCGTGCGACAGGAACAGGGCGGGAAGCTGCGGCATTTTGTTTCTCCAACAGGGCGGCGGGTGTGGCCTCAGGAACGCACCGAGACTAGGCGGCCCGTCTTGAGGGCGTCCAGGTTCACGGCATAGGCGCCGCTGCCCAGCAACGCCTGGACGACGAGCGTCACCAGCCAGAACAGCGGGAACTCCCAGCCGCCACCCTCGGCGCTGAACACCCACCCGTTGCCGACGTGTTGCAGGGTCGCCCCGATCATCACGGGAATGAGGGCCAGCGCCATCCAGCGCGTCCACAAGCCGCCGATCAGGGCGAGGCCACCGCCGACCTCGGCCAGGATGACCAGATAGGCGAAGAAGCCAGGGTATCCGATGCTCTCGAAGTAGCCGACAGTGCCGGGCACGGTAAAGACGAAAACCTTCATCAGGCCGTGGGCCAGGAACAGGATGCCCAGGCTGACGCGCAGCAGAAGGGCGGCATAGGGGGTGGTGTTGGTGGTGTCCATCGAACTGTCCTCTCGGGTGATTTCCGTTGAGGACCACCCTACTCCGCTCTTGAACGCGGATAATCCTGCTTATATGAGAAAGATTGTTCACTGATATTGACGGAACACCCATGGACAAGCTGACCGCCATGAGCGTCTTCACCCGCGTCGTCGAGCGCGGCAGTTTCACGGCGGCAGCCGAAGAACTACGACTGTCGCGGGCCATGACCAGCAAGCACGTCCAGGACCTGGAGGCCCACCTGGGGGTCGGGTTGCTCAACCGGACCACGCGCCGGGTGTCCCTGACCGAGGAAGGCCGGCTCTATCACGCCCTCTGCGTCCAGATCCTGGCCGACATCACCGAGGCCGAGCAATCTGTCGCCGAGCGTCAGGCCGAACCGCAGGGAACGCTGCGCCTGAACACCGCCGTGTCGTTCGGCACCCACCACATTGCCCCGGCCATTGTCGATTTCACCACTCTCCACCCCAGGGTGCGGGTGGACATGACGCTGGTTGATCGCGTGGTGGATCTGGTTGACGAAGGCTATGACCTTGCCATCCGCATCGGCACCCTGGCGAGCAGCAGCCTGATCGCCCGGCGGCTGGCGCCCTGCCGGCTGGTGGTGTGCGCTTCGCCCGAGTACCTGGCGCGCAGCGGTCGCCCGGCGCATCCGGCCGATCTCGCGGACCACAACTGCCTGGGCTACACCTACGGCGCGCTGACCGACACGTGGCGCTTCATCGGCCCCGGAGGCGAGGTCGCTGTGCCCATCAGCGGCAACCTGCAAATCAACAACGGCGACGCCTTGCGCAGCGCAGCGCTGCGCGGCCATGGCGTGGTCCTGCTACCCACCTTCATCATCGGCCCGGACCTCAAGGCTGGCACGCTGGAGCGGGTGCTGCCGGACTACGCTCCGCCGGACATGGGGATCCACGCGGTCTATCCCCCTGGCCGCCACCTGCCGGCAAAGGTGCGCAGCTTCATCGATTTCCTGGCCCAACGCTTCGGGGACCACCCGGAGTGGGACGCCTGGAGAGAGATGTAATGGTCATCCTCGCGCGTTGAAGACCTATGACGTGCATGACGGAGAGCACCATGGCGGAAGACCCCACCCTGACACCGGAGGACTCCCAGGAAAAGGAAAGCTGGCAGGTCCTGTCTCAACTGGAGGAATGGCTGGAATGGCCAATGGTCTTCCTGTCCTTTGTCTGGCTGACCCTGGTCATCATCGAACTGGTATGGACAACGTCCGGGGTGTTCGAGCTTCTCGGCACCATCATCTGGATCATTTTCCTGTCCGAGTTTCTTCTGCGATTCGCCTTGGCGCCCCGAAAGTGGCCCTTCCTACGCCGCAACCCGATCACGATCATCGCCCTGGCCGCCCCCGCCTTCCGTTTTCTGAACAGCCTGCGGTTCCTGCGGCTGGCCCGGGGCTTGCGCCTTGTCCGCATCGTCGGCACGGCCAATCGCGGGCTGAACGCCCTACGCCGCAGCTTCTCCCGCCGGGGCCTGGGTTATGTGCTTGGTGCGACCGCAATCGTGGTCCTGCTTGGCGCCGGCGGAATGCTGGCATTTGAGCCCGCGCGGGAGGTCAACGGCGGGTTCACCGGCTATGGCGATGCCCTGTGGTGGACCACGATGCTGGTCGCCACCGTGGGTTCAGACTTCTGGCCCCAGACGGCCGAGGGGCGCCTGCTGGCGCTTCTGCTGTCCCTCTACGGCCTTGCCGTGTTCGGCTACATCACGGCCAGCTTCGCAACCTTCTTCATCGGCCAGGAGGCGCAGGCGGACGATGGCGAGGTCGCGGGGGCAGGCGATCTGGCCTCCCTGCGAAAGGAAATCGCGTTGCTCCGCGCCGAACTTCGGGACGCATCGCGGTGAATTGCCAGACAAAAAATAGAGCCGCCCCGAAGGACGGCCCAAGTTCAGGGAGGAAACGTGGAGCGGTGGGACTACTGGGCGGCGGGAGCGTCAGCCTCTTCGTGAGGCATGTTCTCCTCGATATGGATCGGCTCGTCCGCGGCGACCTTGCGGCTGCGGCGTTCGATCAGGACGTAAAGCACGAGGCCCACGCCCAGGCCCCACGCCGCGCCATGCACGGCCAGGACCACACCCATGGTTCCGGCGACGCCCATGGACGTGGCGTTGTCGATCTGTTCGACGCCAACGGCGATGCACAGATACCCGGTGATCAGCAGGGTGATCGACAGGGCGATGGGCAGCACCGGCTGGAACAGGGTGACCAGCGGCAGGATGAACAACGCGATGAACCCGACGATCCAGAACACGCCGGCCCCGGAATAGATGGTGTCCATGGCCGAGCGGCCGTAGCGGTAACGCTCCGCGATGGTCGCCATGGCGCCGGTGAACAACGGCCCGGCCAGGCCCGGATAGGGCGCCAGCAGGCTGTGGATGAGGTTGCGGATGCCGGTGACCAGATGCACGCGGTCAATATCGACCTCGATCTTCTCGTCCGGGCGCAGGTGGTCAACGCGCTTGATGAGGCTCTGACCAACGATGATGTCGCCGAACGCAATGATGTAGGCGATGACCGCTGTCGGAATGGCCATGATCAACAGGTCCAGGCTCGGAATGCCGACCCCGAAGATGGTGTAGTCCAGAACCTTGTGGAACGCCGGAACGGCAATGCCCCACTCGACGGTCGGCAGCTTGTATTCCGCCACCGCCCAGCCGATGCCCATGGCGGTGACCATGCCGGGCACCATGCCGTAGCTGGCCACGATCTTGGCCCAGCGGTGTTTCTCGGTCCAGTCGCGGAACGACAGCGAGAACAGCACATAGGCGGTCACCAGACCACCCAGGCCCAGAGAGATGGGCGTATTGTAGGCCCGGCCCCCGACACTGATCTCGCCGGTGATGGCGGCGATGCCGGCGCCCAGCAGGATGCCGGCCTTGATGGAGTTGGGAATGGTGTCCACCAGCTTGGTGCCCAGGCGCGTCACCGCCATGAACAGAAAGATGAACGTCACCACCAGTTGCAGAGCGATCAGGGACCGAATGGCCTCGGGTCCCGGCTCGAACTGGCCGACGAACAACAGGACCACCGGGATGGCCGGGGTGATCCAGCCGGGCACGAACGGCACGCCCAGCAGGTTCGGCAGCATGAAACCGATGCCACAGATGGCGACGAAGGCCAATGCGACGTCGTAAGGGAGGCCCAGGTATTTTTGCAGCAGCGGAATCATGCCCATGGCGACCACGAACATGACCAGCGCCTGCACCGTCTCGGCCACTTCCCAACGGTAGTGGATGAGGGGCAGCCGCACCTTGAACGGACCGAACGGCCAATAGGGCTGTTCATCTCCGTGCTTGCGTTTGAGAATCACGTGAAGTTCCTTTGATGAGTTCCACGCCGGGGTCTTGCTGTTGTGCGTCGCCCCTTTTTTTTTGCGCGCCCACCATAGCCTCGTGCTGCACTGCATCAAGACCTTCCTGCGCAACCGCGTGTCGGTTTCGGAGGTTTCTGCACAGACCTACACCAGCCCGCGAGGACGCTTCATGATCCTGCAATCAGCACTACGCCTGACCACGTTTGCCGTCCTGACGGTCCTCCTCACTCTTGGGCGGGCCGTGGCTGTCGAGCCGGAGGCCATGCGCGACCGTGCGCTGGAGTTGGTCAACGCCGACCGGGCCAACCACAGCCTGCCCCCGTTGCGCCAGGACGACGCGCTGCAAGCCGCCGCCCAGGCCCACGCCGAGGACATGGCCAAACGCGACTATTTCTCCCACACCGCGCCGGACGGAACCTCGGTCCTCGATCGGTTCCTGGAGGCCGGGGGCAGCCACGCGCTGGTGGTGGCTGAAAACATCGGCGCCTGTGGCCCCTGCCCGACCGAAGACGTGGTCGGCACCCTGCAACGCGGCTGGATGAACAGCGAGGGTCACCGGGAAAACATTCTCGATCCGGGTGTGGAGCAGTTTGGCTTCGGCGTGGCCGGCGACGCCGACCGTCTGCTTGCCGTGCAGACCTTTGCCGGCCCCGGCACCGGCCCGCCGGGGGCCGAAGACCAGACGGCGCCCGCCGACCCCATCGACGCGCAGCA
>LAEA01000102.1 GCA_000961745.1 Rhodospirillaceae bacterium BRH_c57
GGCCAGGCCCCGGTGGGTCAGGGGCACGCCGGCGGCGGCGGCACAGGCGGCGGCCGAGGTGATGCCCGGCACCACCTCCACCGTAACCCCGTGCGCCCGCAGGTACTCGGCTTCCTCGCCGCCGCGGCCGAACACGAACGGGTCGCCGCCCTTCAGGCGCAGGACGTGCCGATGGCTGGTGCCAAGTTCGCGTAGAATTTCGTTGATGCGGTCCTGGGTGACAGGGTGGCAGCCGGTTTCCTTGCCAACGAACACCCGAGGGGTGCCGGGCGGGGCCAGGGCCATGATTTCGTCAGAGACCAGGCGGTCGTATACGATGACATCGGCTTGGGTGAGCAGCCGTGCCGCCCTGAGGGTCAGAAGGTCGGGATCGCCCGGACCTGCGCCGACCAGATACACGCGTCCGACACCACTCATGGTCTGCCCTCCCGGTTGGTGCGGTGGAACGGGGGCCGGGCGGGACCGGCAAGCCGATCCCGCCGCAGTACCCGTCAGTAGATGTCGTGCTGGGTGTTGAAGACGTTGAACTTGCCGGTCGGGGTGACCAGACGTTCGTCCTTGATCACCCGCTTGAGCTTGCGGGTCTTGTCGTCGATCACGACGATGGCGGACTTGTGGGAGGAGTCGTTCCAGATGGAGAACCAGACCTCCGTGCCTTCCTTGTTGTATTCGGGCTGCACGACGCGCTTGGCGCCTTCACCCAGGTCGGCCCACTCGGCCAGCGGCAGAACTTCATAGCCCTTGTCGAGGTTGCGGGTGTCGAACACCGCGACCGACTGGTACAGCTCGGCCTCGGAGTTCAGGGGCGTGTCCACCCACAGGTTGGTGGAGTTGGGGTGGGTCTTGATGAACAACGAACCGCCGCCCTGACCGTCCACGCTGGCGACCATCTTCCAGGCCTGGTCGGGGTGCTTTTCGGGATCCGTGCCGATCAGCGCGATGGTCTGGTCGCCCAGATGGCTGGTCGCCCATACCGGACCGAATTCAGGATGCACGAAGTTGGCGCCACGGCCGGGGTGCGGCGTGGTGCCGACTTCGACCAGCTTGACCAGCTTGCCTTCCTTGGTGTCGATGACCGCGATCTTGTTGCGGGCGTTGGCGGCGACCATGAAGTACCGGCCGGTGCTGTCAAAGCCGCCGTCGTGCAGGAAGCGCTCGGCGTTGATCGTGGTGACCTTGAGGTTTTCAAGGTCCTCGTAGTTGACCAGCAGGACCTGGCCGGTTTCCTTGACGTTGACCACGAACTCCGGCTTGTAGTGCGACCCGACAATGGCGGCGACGCGGGGTTCGGGGTGGTAGGTCTGCTCGTCGTAGATCATGCCGCGCGTGGAGACGATCTTGCGCGGCTCCAGGGTCTTGCCGTCCATGATGACGAACTGCGGCGGCCAATAGGCGCCGGCGATGGCGAAGGTGTCCTCGTAGCCCTTGAACTTCGAGGTTTCGACCGAACGCGCTTCCATGCCGATCTTGATGGTGGCGACGGTGGTCGGTTCGGTCGGCCACAGGTCGATCATGTCGATGCGGGCGTCGCGGCCGATCACGAACAGGTAGCGGCCCGAGGCCGACACGCGGGTGATGTGAACCGCATAGCCGGTCGGAATGACCTTTTCGATCTTGTAGGTGGCGCCGTTGATAAGTGCGATCTGGCCGGCGTCGCGCAGGGTGACCGAGAAAATGTTTTCCAGGTCCAGCTTGTTTTCCTGCTTGGTGACTCGGTCCTCCGGCTTGACGACGAGGTCCCAGCTCTCCTTCATCTTGTCCATGCCCCATTCCGGCGGGGCCGGCGGGTCGAGCAGGACATAGCGGGCCATCAGGTCCACCTGCTGTTCGGTCAGTTCACCGGACGTGCCCCAGTTGGGCATTCCGGCGGGGGAGCCATAGGTGATGAAGGCCTTCAGGTGGTCGAAGCCAAGCTCGCGGGTGCGTTCGGGCTCCAGGCTCGGCCCGGTGGCACCCTTGCGCAGCACACCGTGGCAACCAGCGCAGCGTTCGAAGAAGATCTTCTTCGCCTCGCCAAATTCCTCGGGCGCCATTTTCGGCAGATCAAGCGCAACCGCCTCATCTTCGGCGGGCATGCTGTCCAACTGCGGCACATAGGTCTGCGTGCTGCCGCCGGCCTTCCCGTCGTCCGTTCCGTGCCCTTTTTCCGTTGCCGCCATGGCGACGGAGGAGCCAATCGTGATCGCAACGACCGCGGCCGCTCCCAGCAGGGTCCGTTTTATTCCCTTGGTGGTCATGGGGTCCACCCCTCTTCAAGGACGTGTGGCTGACCCGACCGAGTTTGCCCGCATCGAAAGAAGGGTCATTTGACTTTGGTCAACAGTCTTGAGGTTAATGGTAAATATTAGACGCTACAGCGCTGTTTTGTCCTCTTTTACCCAGCGTCAAGTCGGCAAATTTGCTCCTGAATTCATACTAAATGGAACGCAAACCGACTGAGATGGGTGTCATGACTGTAACGACTCCAAATAACATTATCGGCCTTGCCGCCCAGGGTCAGATCGGCGTTCTGCTCAAGAGGCGCTTTCTTGTCTTTCTGCTGTCGCTCGGCATTTGCTCTGTTGCGGCCTATGTCGCCTTTACCGTGCTCACGGCTGGGCACGACCGCTTGGCAAGCCTTATCAGCGATGTCGGGCGCCAGCGCATGCTGGCCGCGCACATCGCCACGAGTGCGCTACGTCTGTCGATGGCTTCGACGGCCGACGATGCGGCGGAGCATCGCGCCGACATGCTGGGCAATCTGGCCCTCATGGAGGAGGTGTTTCGCATGTTGCCCGTCCGGGCTGTGGATAGCCGGTTGAGCCATGTCATGACCGGTTTCCTGGACGACAGTCCCGGTGGCCTGAAGGCCACCTTCGCCGAGTTTCAGCGCCGCGTTGTCATCGTGGCTGAATCCCCGGCCTCGCAGCATCCCGCCGTCGAGGCTGTCGTCACCCTGGCGCTCGGCGACCTGATGTCTGACCTGGAGGCACTGGTCGCGGCGTTGGAAACAGGTGGCCAGGGCCGCGTCAATGACGTGCAGGTCCTGGCGGCGACGGGCGAGATCATTTACCTGCTTTTGTTGCTGGCCCTTGGGGGGCGCGTGCTGTGGCCCCTGTCGGACGAGGTGCAGAAGAACGTGCGTCAGATCCTCGACCTGGAGCAGTTTCAACGCTCCATCGTCGATGGCCTGGCCGACGGTCTGGTCCTGCTCCACCAGGGCGGCCAGTTGGGCGAGCCGCTCAATTCGGCGGCGCGCGACATGTTCGGACTGGGGCCAGACGACGCGGTGATGCTGAGCGCCCTGGCCCCGGACTTGGCTGCGGCCTCGACTGACGAACTGCTGTCATGGACGCGCCGTGATGTGGACGGGTCCAAGGCTGACGGCACGCCGTTGCAGCTTGAGGTCACCATCTGCCGCATCGCCCAGCAACGGCTTGTGGCCGTTCTACGCGATGTGACCGAGGCGCGCGAGAATGCCGCCCGTGTCCGGTCCTTCTACGAGGTGCTGGAGCAGGCCCCGGTTTCCGTGGTCATCACGGACGCGCAGGGCATCATCCAGTACGTCAACAAGCAGCTTTCGCGCAGCACCGGCTATTCCATGGACGAGGTGGTCGGCAAGACTCCGCGCATCTTCAAGTCCGGGCAGACGCCAATGGAAACGTACGGCAACCTGTGGGCGGCGCTGCGCAGTGGTCGGCAGTGGCGGTGCGAGATGCTCAACCGGCGTAAAAACGGCGAATTGTTCTGGGAGCATCAGGCGATCTCGCCGTTGCGCGACAACCGGGGCCGCATCACCCAGTATCTGGCCGTGAAGGAGGACATCACCGACCAGAAGGAAATGCAGCGCACCCTGGTTCAGGCCATGGAGAACGCGCGGCGTGCCAACAAGGCCAAGTCGGATTTTCTGGCCGGCATGAGCCATGAACTGCGCACGCCCCTGAACGCCGTGATCGGGTATTCGGAACTCTCGTTGCTCCAGCCGTGGGGTCCGTTGGGCGATGCCCGCTACCGCGAGTACCTGGAGGCGGTCAACGAGTCGGGCCGCCACTTGCTGCAACTCATCAACGACCTGCTCGACCTGTCCAAGGTGGAGGCCGACAAGTTCGACCTGAGCGAGGAAAAGACCCACTTCACCGAGCTTCTCGATCAGGTGATCCTGCTGGTTCGCGAGCGGGCCGATAAGCGCGGTGTGACTCTCCGCCGTGTGCTGCCCGACCCGGTGCCCTGTATCCACGCCGACCCGCTGCGCCTCAAGCAGGTGCTGGTCAACCTGCTGTCCAACGCCATCAAGTTCAGCAACCAGCGGGATGTCGTCACGGTCAGCATCGAGGCTGAGCCGGGCGAGGATCTGCGTATCATCGTCGCCGACGAGGGCTGCGGCATCCGCGAGTCCGACCTCGCCAGGGTGATGGAACCGTTCGGTCAGGCCGACGATCCCATGGTCCGCCAGGAGGTCGGCACGGGCCTGGGGCTGCCGTTGTCGCGCAAGCTGGTGGAACTGCACGGCGGAACCCTGGACCTGACCAGCACCTATGGCAAGGGAACCACCGTCGTCGTCACGCTTCCCGCTTCCCGCCTTATCGCCTGCCCGGCCGAACTGGCGGCCATGGTGCGATAGCGGAACAGAAAAAGAGGGCCCGGATAGGGAAGCCTCCGGGCCCTGAGCGGGAGTGAACAAGCGCGGCAGGGGCATCCGCCGCACGTCCAAGAAATGCACCACGGCGGCGCACACCGCCTTGATGAAGGGTAACAAGGGCGGAAAAAATCATGAGTTGGCTGTCGTTTAGCCCGCGTCATGGCCTCTGCCCCGGTGTGTCGCGTACCTGATGAGTCCGATCAGTCATGAGGCCGCCGATGGATGCGACTGCTGCGCCTTTCTCCCCGCTGCTGCTGCTTGGACTGGCCTTGCGGCCGGTGCCGGGTGTGGCGGCCCTTCGTGTGGCCCGGCCCCTGGTTGACGCCGTCGCCCGACGCCTGAGCCCGCTGGTGCGCGACCGCCTGGAGGGCCTGTCCGGCACTGTAGCCGTCCTGCCGACCGACTTTCCCTATGGCCTTATGGTGCACGTCGGGGCTGACGGCCTGCGCATGGAGCCGGTGGACGTCCTCGCCGGGGCCTGCGGGGCAACCGCGATCCTGCGGGCGCCGGCGTTCATGCTGCTTGACCTGGCCGAGGGGCAGGGGCGGGACGGCGACGCCAGCTTCTTTGCCCGCGACCTCACCCTGGAAGGCGACACCGCGCTGGTCATGGCCTTGCGCTATGCCCTGGAGGATGCCGCCGACACTGGCGCCGCACCGTTCACCCTGGTGGCCGACAGCCTGCCGTTGCCGACAGCCCTGCGGGCGCGGCTGGCGAGCCATCTCAAAACCACGGCCCATCTGGCGGCCGACGATGTTCGCAAGGTCCAGGCTGCGGTCCTCGACCCGGTCAGGGCATGGCGGGCGCGCGTCGATGCCCGTCTGGCCGCCATGGAGGACCGCCTTGCGCGGGCCGAGCGGCAGAGCCGTCCGCGATCTTCCGTGGCCTTGACCGGAAAGGAAACCCATGTCCCGGACGCTTGAACTGGTCTGCCCGGCGGGAACGCCGTCTGCCCTGACCGCCGCCGTGGAGGCCGGCGCCGATGCCGTCTACTTCGGTTTCCGCGACCGTACCAACGCCCGTAACTTCCCCGGCCTCAACTTCTCGGCGGCCGAAGCCGCCCAGGCCGCCGCGCTGTGCCGGGATCGCGGGGTCCGCCCGATGATCGCCATCAACACCTTCGCCGCCGCCGGCCAGGAGCATATCTGGCGGCAGGCGGTGGATACGGCGGCGCGGGTTGGCGTCGGGGCGATCATCGTCGCCGACATCGGCGTTGCGGCCTATGCGGCGCGCACCTATCCCGACCTGCGCCTTCATCTGTCGGTCCAGGCTGCGGCGGCCAACCCCGAGGCGGTCGCCTACTACGCCCGCCTGTTCAACGTCCAGCGGGTGGTTCTGCCCCGCGTGTTCACGGTCGACGACATCCGCATGGTGACGGCAAGCCAACCCGGCGTGGAGGTCGAGGTGTTCGTTCTGGGCGGCCTGTGCGTCATGGCCGAAGGCCGGTGCACCCTGTCGTCTTATGCCACCGGCCGGTCGCCCAACCGCGACGGCGTGTGCTCCCCGGCCGAGGACGTGCGGTATGAGCAGGAAGGCGATGTCCTGGTGTCCCGTCTGGCGGGATACACCATCAACCGTTTCGGCCCCGGCGAGGATGCCGGCTATCCAACCCTCTGCAAGGGACGGTTCGAGGCGCGTGGACGGGCCAGCTACCTGTTCGAGGACCCGGTCAGCCTGGACGCCACGGCACTGCTGCCCGATCTCGCCGCCGCGGGCGTTACCGCCATCAAGGTGGAGGGGCGCCAGCGCGGCAAGGCCTATGTGGCGGCGGTGGTCGGCAATCTGCGGCGGGCCATCGATTCGTTGGCGAACGGCGGGCCGCCGGGCGTCGCCGTCTCGGCCGCCGGGTTCACCGAGGGCGGCCGCACCACCGAAGGCGCCTACAAGCGCGGCTGGCGCTGAAATCCCGCATAAAGGATAAGCCATGACACGCGACGTTCGCCTCACCCTCGGGCCGCTCCTCTACAACTGGCCGGCCGGGCAACGGCTGGATTTTTACCGCGCCATTGCCGCCGACGACACCTATGACGCCGTGGTGCTGGGCGAAGTGGTCTGTGCCAAGCGCAGCCCGTTCGTGTCCGACGCCACCCTGGAGGCCGCGCAATTCCTCGCCCAGGCCGGCAAGGAGGTGGTCTTTTCCACTCTGGCCCTGCCGGTCACCCCGCGCGAGAGGGCGGAACTGGCCGACATCTGCGGCATGGCCGGCGACGGTGTGGCGGTCGAGGCCAACGAGGCCGGCGCGCTTTACCTGCTCGACGGGCGGCCGCACCGGGTTGGACCGTATTTCAACATCTACAACGCCGACACGCTGCGGGTTCTGGCCCGGCGTGGCGCGACGTCCGTGTGTCTGCCGTGGGAACTGGAAATGTCCTCGGTCGAGGCGATCACCGGGGCGGGCAGGGACCTTGGCCTGACGGTCGAAGTGCCGGTCTTCGGCAGCATCCCATTGGCCATTTCCGCCCGTTGCGCCCATGCCCGCGCTCACGGCCTGGCCAAGGATGGGTGCCAGTACGTTTGCGGCCAGGATGCCGAGGGCATGGCCGTTGGCACCCTCGACGGGCAGACCTTCCTGAGGGTCAACGGGACTCAGACCCTGTCCGACGCCGTCCTGGTCCTGGCCGAGGAAATCCCCGCCCTGGTCGCGGCCGGGGTCAGTGCCCTGCGCATCACGCCCGAAGGTGTGGACATGGTCGCCGTCGGCCGCGTCTACCGTGATCTCCTCGACGGCGTGGTGGACGGCGCGATGGCGGAAGGGACGTTGCGTGCCCTGCTGGGGGATCGGCGGGCGGCCAACGGCTATTTGCACGGTGCGGCCGGGGCGGGCTGGGAAAGGGTGAACGCCACGGCCTGACGGCGCGTGGCGTTCATTTGGGGCGTCGGGGGCGGAGGGCCTACGACAGGTCGCGGACCTCGGCCCCGGTGCCACGTTCGGGGCCGAACCACGTTCCGGCGTGACGAAAGGCGTTGGGCCGCTGCGTTACCCGCGTGATGGTCGACACAAAGGTCGAAATGCCGATTGGTTTGGTCATGACGGCATTGGCACCCGCCGCGTACATTTCGCGGACCATGTGGTCGTTGCTGTAGGCCGACACCGCGACAATCGGCAGCAGGGGGTTGCGAAGATAGCCCTCGCAGCGGGCCACCTTGACCAGTTCCAGCCCGCTCATTTCGCCCATGCGCCAGTCGCAGATCAGCAGGTCAATGGGAAGCCGGGTCAGGACGTCGGCCGCCTCGTTTCCGCAACTCGCCTCCAGCACCGTGGGTGGCCCCATGACCTGTAGCAGCGTGCCGATCAGGCGCCGCATGTGCGCGTTGTCGTCCACGACGAGAACGGTCATTCCCTTGAGCGACGTGTTTGTCCCTTCGGCGATCATTTGCAGCCTCCCTTGCGTAAAGTATCATCAGAATCCGACTCTATCCGTCGGGCAAGAGATGGCGCATGACGCGGGTTAAAAGGTTGAACTGCTTGACCGGAGTCAAACCCACGGGGCGAGTTGATGGTTTAAACTCCACCATCATCAACGCTTATGGTGGCTGCAATGAACAGCGTTCCCGCCAAGCCCGGAACCCGCCGTCCCGATGCCGCGCTTGCCGCCTCCATGTGCCGCCATTTCGCCGAGGGCATGGGAACGGTGGACTTTGGCGACGGCGCCATCCTGGTCCGCCTGAATGCCCCCGTGGAGGTGCTGCCGCTGGTGCTGACCGGGCGGGGATTGTCCTTGCGGTGCTTCCAGGGCATTGACGTGCCGGTCTGCGAGGTTGGCCCCGGCGCGCTGCTGGGCCTGGAAGGCGTGTGCGGAACGGGGCGCCACGGCATGACCGTGCAGGCCCTGGGGCCGGTGCGGGCGGCCATGGTGCCGCGTGACGTCTTCCTCAACCGGATCGCGGCCGATCCCGAGGCCGGGTTGCTGGCCTTTACGGTGCTCGGCACCCGCCTGCGTGCCTGCATCCAGAGTACCGACGACCTGAAATTCCGCGACGCCACGTCCCGCGTCGCCCGCTTTCTGCTCGCCACGCTGGGCCGTGGAGCGGAGCCGTCGGACGCCCCGCTGGAGGGCCGGTTGCCGTTCCCCAAAAAGACCCTGGCCGCTCACCTGGGCATCACCCAGCAAAGCCTGTCACGGGTCCTGCACCGGTTGCGCGATGTCGGCGTGGTGGTGCGCGGCAGCCATATCCGCATTTCCGAGCCGGAACGGCTGGCCGTGCTTGCCACCGGGGAGGACCTGGAATGAGCCGCCGCGTCAGTCCTGCTGAGGGGTTCCACCTCGACCTCCTGGGGCCGTTGATTTCCGAGCAGCCGGTGACCGATATCTCGGCCGGGACCCTGCTGTTCTCACAGGGCGAAGAGGCTGACCGCTTTTTCGTGCTTCTGGAAGGCCGCGTGAAGCTGTACACGGCCAGCCCTTCGGGGGCG
This sequence comes from Rhodospirillaceae bacterium BRH_c57, assembly GCA_000961745.1. GTDB lineage: Bacteria > Pseudomonadota > Alphaproteobacteria > Rhodospirillales > Rhodospirillaceae > Cauispirillum. The sequence goes on from LAEA01000102.1 coordinate 9,033, forward strand.
GAAAACATCATGCAGGTGTTCGGGCCGGGCGACTTCTTCGGCTTGCCCGCCATGCTGAGCCTGAAGTCCTATCCGGTGAACGGCGAGGCCGTTGCGGCATCGCGCCTGATCGTCATGCACCGCACCGTCGTTCTGGAATGGCTACGGGCGACGCCTGACCAAGTGCCGCATCTTCTGGCCCTGCTGGGGCGGCGTTATGAACGGATGCTTGACAGCTTGGCCGCCTTCAAGGTCCTGTCACCGCGCGCCCGCCTGTGCCGCTACCTGTTGGAAGCCGCCGCCGAGGCCGGGCCGCTGCCTGACGCCGGGCCGGTGTCCTTTGCCCTTCCGCTGCCCGCCCACATGATCGGTGGGCGCATCGGGTTGGCACCCGAAAACGTGTCCCGTGCCTTCCGTTGGCTCGGCAGCCATGGTGTTTCGGTTTCGCAGGGAGTGGTCAAGGCCGCCGACGTGGCCGTCGTCCGGCAAATGGCGGGGCAATAGGACCAGCAGGCAAAGATGAGACCTGCGGGACCTGTAGGGGTTCTCCCGCGCGACTGAAAAGGCGCGGCTGCGCTGGTGTCATTTTCAGGTCGGATATGACACTGTCCGGGCCGGAAAAAGAACCGAGGACCATGCGTGATGAAACCCCCCTTCGAGGAATTGGCCTACCGCGCAACGTCCATCGGCGATTTGAGCCTGCGGCGGCGCACGGACTTGGCGACCGGCAGGGACATACACGAGGTCAAGCTGGGCGACGACTTTCTGATGTCCAGCCAATACGTGGACGGCGAGGTCGCTCTGGCCGATCTGGGGCTGGCGGCGGCACAGGCAGGGCCTCTGGACGTGGTGGTTGGCGGCCTCGGCCTTGGCTATACCGCCAAGGCGGCGCTTGATTTCGCGACCGTGCGGTCGGTCGTGGTGGTTGATGCGCTGGCCGACGTCATTGACTGGCACCGTCGCCATCTGGTGCCGCTGGGCGAGGCCGTTGCCGACGATCCGCGATGCCGGCTGGTGCACGGCGATTTCTTTGCCTTGGCCGCCGATCCGGCGGCGGGCTTCGTCACCGGTGAGCCCGGCCGCAGGTTTGACGCCATTCTGCTCGATATTGACCATTCGCCCCGCAACGTCCTGCATCCTGGCAACAGCGCGCTGTACACGCCCCAAGGGCTGACCGCCCTGGCTGGCCACCTACGCCCCGGCGGGGTGTTCGCCCTGTGGTCCAACGATGCCGAGGACGACGATTTCATGGCTGTGATGGGTGGTGTGTTTGATGCCGTGGCGGCCCATGATGTGACCATCCTCAACACGCCCATTGGCGTTACGGCGTCCAATCTCGTCTACACCGGCCGTCGCCGGGGCTGACGGCCGGACCCTTGCGCTATTCCCCTCCGGGAGTGACCACGCGGATGGTGACGGCGGCGCGGCGGCCGTCACTGTCCATCACCACGAGGCTGGAAAAGCCGTCCCCGTCGGGTTGCCAGAAGGGGGCGTTTTCCGCAAGCGGGCGGCCGTTGGCGGCCCAGCGATAGGGCGGCTGACCGCCCGACACGGTCAGCCCCACGCCATCCTCAAGACTTTCGACGGTGGCCCCATCGGGCGGGAACAGGATGCGCAGGGGAGCGGCGTGGCCTGCTCCCACATCGTCGTGGTTGGCGGGACTTAGCCGCACCAGGGCCGGGGGCGGCTGGCGGTGAAACAGCGCGTGATCGGGCTGCGCCGGGGCCGGTCGGGGCGCCCGGTCGGGTGGCAGCAGATCGAAGGCGCGGAACATCAGGGGGGCCGCCGTGCCACGCCCCGTCTGGCCCGGACGGGGCGCACCGTCC